>NZ_LNQO01000016.1:0-117574 GCF_001456905.1 Gordonia sp. SGD-V-85 | reverse complement strand
GACAACTACGGCACCCACAAACATCCCGAAGTCCTGCGATGGTTGGAGCGGCACAAACGTTTTCACTTCCATTTCACCCCGACCTCGTCGTCGTGGCTCAACCAGGTCGAACGCTGGTTTCGGGAGTTGACCGACAAGAACATCCGCCGTGGGATCTTCGCCAGCGTGCCCGACCTCATCGAGAGCATCGAGGAATACCTCAACGCCCACAACGACAACCCGACACCATATGTCTGGACCGCAACCTCCAGGTCGATCCTGGCCAAGGTCGCCCGCGCCCGCGCCGCACTCGAACAAGGAGTTAGCTAAAACCGAGACACACCACTAGTTCCGTCCGCCTCAGACCGCCCAGCGGTCCGCCAGCTCGTCCAACCATCCCGGCACCGCATCGGAATTCGCGGGCGGTGACTCCACCAGCACCAGTTCGTCGACGCCGAGAGCGTCGAGACCGGCGCGGTCCGTGGGAGCCGGATTCCGCAGCGCGACAGCGATGTCGAGATCAGAACGGTCCCGTCCGCTCTCCTGGCAGAACCGGTCGATCGTGCGGATCCGATCAGCCACCGCGTCGATCCGCCACCTACTCGTTCCTCCCGCAGCTGGTACGAGCAATGCGGGAGGAACTGCCCGACGTCGAGGTCAGCGTGCGCGGCGAAATGCTTGCGCCGGCGCAGGTCGACGCGCTGACGTCGGGGGAGATCGACATCGGACTCCTGCGCCCGCCGGAGAACTCCCCGGGGCTGCACGTTGAGACGGTGCGGAGGGACCGACTGTTCGTGGCGTTGCTGGCGGACCACCGACTTGCCGCCGATCTCACCTCGCCGATCGACGCGGGCCGCCTGCGAGACAGCGATTTCATCACGCACACCGGCGGTGGGAAGTCCGTCATGAACGGCGTGGTCGCCGCGGTGTGCGCACGGGCCGGGTTCGTCCCGCAGGCCAGGCACGAGGTAGAGGGGACCTCCACCCTGGTGACCCTCGTCGCTGCGGGCGTCGGCGTAGCGGTGGTCCCTGAACCCACTGCGGCACTCGGCATCGCCGGCGTCGTCTACCGCCCGCTGTCCGACGTCGGCGAGATCGATCTCGTCGTCGCATGTGATGCCGCGAACCGCACCCCGCCGGTCGATCACGCACTTCGCGTTCTGCGTGCCATTGCCTGAGTGGCGTCCGGCAGGGGAGTAACCTTGGCGCCAGTTGTGCGTGGACGTCAACGCAACGAGTCGCCACTGACGGTCGGACCGCCGCAACTGTCGCCGCCGCCATCCTGTATCCGGACCTGCTGGTCGGCCTCTGCTTCGAGCTGAGGATCACTGCCGGGTCCGGGTAGGGTCACTGCTGGTTCTCACCGTTTGTGATCTCGCATGAGGCTCTGAGTCTGTTCCTCGGAGAGTGCAGGTGGGGTAATCATGTCGATGGGCTTCCTGGAGTCGCTGCGGATGCCGTCGACCAGAACTTGGAGAGTTCTGCGCCAGAGTTCGGGGTGGGTGTCACCCCCGAGACCGCGAACCGCCTGTACAGCGACGAGCAGGATCGGAAAGTCACTGGGCGCGAAGCTGTCTCGAAGCCACCCTGCGCGCTTGGCGTCAGCGACCAACCCGTCGACGACGGCGATGAGTCGGGCCAGTGCATCGGCGCGGGGTTCGAAGTCGCCGGCGGTGGAGAGAAGCAACTGTCGCAGGCCCTTGTTGGCGGCCAGCAACTCGTTACAACGGACCAGGAGTTCGACGAGGGCCTCGGTCGGGCCGGATCGATCCTTCGCCGCTTCCGCGATTTCAGCCACCTCGTGGACCTTGTCCTCGAACAACGCGGTGATCAGACCGTGTTTGTCCCCGAAGCGTCGATAGACCGTTCCCACGCCGACCCCGGCCCGGTCGGCGACATCGGCCATCGTCACTTCCAGTCCGCGCTCCGCGAATGCCGCTGCTGCTGCGGTGGAGATCTTCTCGACATTGCGGGCGGCGTCGCGTCGCAGTGGAGCGTGGTCCCGCTCCGCCTCGCCAGCTGTCATGGTCGTCACATCCTCTCGTAACGGAATGACATGTTCCGTTTCGCGGTCTAGGGTAGTCGATGAATAAACGGAATTAATGATTCCGCTTCCTGGATGAGAGGAACCCGTGATGACAACGAAGACAGTGGACTTGGCGGCGAGTTCACCACCCGACACACGTCGCCGATGGGCGATCCTTGTCGTGCTGGCAACGGCGCAATTGATGGTTGTGCTCGACGCCACGATCGTGAACATCGCGCTCCCGGCCGCCCAGTACGACCTCGGGTTCGGCGACGAGTCGAGACAGTGGATCATCACCGCGTACTCCCTGACCTTCGGTGGCCTCCTGTTGCTCGGCGGGCGAATCAACGATCTCTTCGGACGCAAACAGTCGTTCGTGATCGGCCTCGCCGGTTTTGCTGCCGCCTCAGCGCTGGGCGGCTGGAGCCCCTCGTTCGAGGTACTCGTCGCTGCACGTGCTCTCCAGGGCGTGTTCGGTGCGCTGTTGGCGCCGGCGGCACTGTCCCTGCTGACCGTGACCTTCGCCGGAAGTGCCGACCGAGGCCGCGCCTTCGGGATCTACGGCGCGATCTCCGGAGCCGGTGGCGCCATCGGCTTGCTGCTCGGTGGAGTACTCACCGAGTACGTGTCCTGGAACTGGTGCCTCTACGTCAACGTTGCGTTCGCGGTTGTCGCGTTGGTTGGAGCGCTGTGGCTTGTCCCGTCTCACCGCACCGGGAGCGGCGGCTCCGGGCTTGACTGGCCGGGCACGATTCTCGTCACCGCGGGCCTCTTCTCGCTCGTGTACGGCCTTTCGAATTCCGAGGTCAACGGCTGGTCCGACACCTGGACGGTCACCTTCATCGTGGTCGGTATCGCCCTGCTCGCCGCGTTCGTCGTCGTCGAGACGCGTGTCGAGCACCCGTTGCTGCCGATGCGGGTGGTCCTCGATCGTGTTCGCGGCACCTCGTACCTGGTGATGTTGATCTGTGCGATCGGCATGTTCGCGGTGTTCCTGTTCTTGACGTACTACCTGCAGTCCACGCTCGGTTACAGCCCCGTCATCACCGGAGTCGCATTCCTCCCCATGGTTGGCGCCCTCGCTGTCACGGGCGCCGTGGTCGGTGCCGCTCTCATCACCCGGATCAGTCCAAAGATTCTGGTCGCAACGGGCATGGGCCTGGCCGGTGTCGGCATGATGGTCCTCACCAGGATCCAGGCGGACAGTGACTACGTCTCCGGCGTCCTTCCCGGCCTGATCATCACAGGAGTTGGTCTGGGTGTCGTCTTTGCCACCGCGATGAGCTTCTCCACCATCGGAGTGCAGGCCGAGGATGCCGGTGTCGCATCGGCCATGGTCAACACCGCCCAGCAGATCGGTGGCTCGATCGGTATCTCGCTCCTGTCGAGTTTTGCGGCGACGGCCGCGACGAACTACATCAACGACAACACCCCCGGATCCGTGGCGACATCTGGTCCGATTCCGGAGGCCGCCGTGCACGCGATGAAGCAGGGCGCGGAACTCGCCAGCTTCCACACCGCATTCTGGTGGGCTGCCGGCTTCTTCTTCGTCGGCGCGGCACTCGCAGCCGTTCTGTATCCACGGGCCATCCCGCGCACGGATCCGGATGCCGCTCCGGCGATTGCCCACTGATCGAGCCGATCTCGCAACACGCCCGGTGCCCAGACCCGCGGAATGGGCACCGGGCGATCAAAACCACTTACACCGAATCAGCGACAGTCCCAAGTTCGGCTCCTCCTGGGCTCTTGCAACTCGGGTGCGGCCGACGCCGGCGAGATCTTCGCGACCATCGACGCCGTCGGGGACGGCCACGACCGTGACTGGTTCGACGCCTGGCACGGACTCGGCCGGAGGCTCGTCGCCGAAGCGGACGCGAGCGCCGCGGCGGATCATTCCCACAGCGCCGCCTTCACCTATCTCCGTGCGGCCACGTACCTCTCGCAGGCGTTCGACGCACTCGACGGCATCGCCGACGACGAGCGTATGCCGGTGTTCGCCGAACATCGGGCCGCATGGGAGAAATTCGTCGACCACGGTCCGTTCGTCGCGCAACGACTGTCGATCCCGTACGAGGACACCGTGTTACCCGGCTGGTACCTTTCCCCGACCGACGCCGGCGATGCACCCCGGCCCACCCTGGTCATGGTGAACGGCAGCGATGGGTCGGTCTCGGCGCAGTGGTCGGCAGCGGCACACGGTGCGCTCGAGCGCGGCTACCGTGTCGTGATGTTCGACGGACCAGGGCAACAGTCGATGCTCTTCGAGCACGGGACGTACTTCCGGCCCGACTGGGAGGCCGTGCTGACGCCGGTCACCGAAGTCGTCGTCGGACTCGGTGGTGTCGACGCCCGGCGCCTCGCCGTCTACGGCATCAGCCAGGCCGGTTACTGGGTTCCGCGCGCGATCGCCTTCGAACATCGTCATGCCGCCGCGATCGCCGATCCCGGCGTGGTGAAGGTCGATACGTCGTGGCTGGAAAATGTTGGTACGTCGCTGGCGAAGAAACTCGAGGAGGGCAAGGATCACGACTTCGATCAGATGATGGCCATCGGCATGAAGCTGAGCAAGTCGACCAAGAAGCTGTGGGATTGGCGGGCGCGCCCGTACGGCGAGGCCGGTTACGCGGAGACGATGAGAGCCGTTGCCGAGTATACGCTGACACCCGAAGTCGCGGAGCAGATCCGGACGCCGATGTTGATCACCTCACCGGAAGACGAACAGTTCTGGCCCGGTCAGTCGGCACAGCTCGCCGAGATGTCGGGCGCGGCAACCGAACTGGTCGAGTTCACCGCTGCCGAAGGTGCGAGCTGGCACTGCCAGCCAATGGCACGGGCGCTCACCGACAGTCGCATTTTTGACTGGCTCGACGAGACCCTCGCCTCGGCGGCGAACTCCTAGAGTGCGGGATTCGTACCGGAAACCGCTACGAATCCCGCACCCTGCCTGGGGGGCGAAAGCCCGTGTCAGCTCAGCAGCAGCCATCCGAATCGGAGGCCGAGCGCCGTAACACCGAGGACCCCGGTCGCGATCAGCCAGCGGCGCGCTAGGCGTTCTGCACGCACGTGATCGTCACCGGGCCGTAGGTAGACGAAGGCCGCCGTCATCGCGCACAGGGCAGCGGCGGCCCCGACGACGATCACCAGCGTCAGCATCAACACACCACCCATCATGCCGATGAATTCGCAAACCGTGCCGTCGGCTGCGCAAGGTCGTGATCGCACAATGGTCGGCGCGGGGTGATTTCGACAAGCTCAACCAGCGGAGGTGCACAGTCGACGCAAACCGACGCACAGTCGACGAACGAATTCGGCGCTGCGGCTTCATCCGAAGTCGCAGCGCCGAGTCGAGATCATCGACGACGGGGGGATCAGTCGACTTCCTCGCCCACCCACTTCGCGAGCAGGTGGTGCATGTGGCGGATCTTGAGTTCCTGGTACGCCGCCATCGGCAGGTACTTCTGAGTGGTGGTCTTCAGGCCGCGGTGCACCTTCGGCATGTTGTACGCGTCCTGGTCGAACACGCGGGCCGAGCTGCCGAGGACCGTGGCGTCGATCCAGGTCTGTTCGGGCGTCAGCCACTGCACCTTCGCGGCCGGCGGACGCGGCCCGGTGAACGGCGCCAGCAGGTAGACGTCCATGATCGACGTGTTGTGGTCGTCGCCGTTCGGCCGGAACCGGTAGACGATGCGCTGGTAAGCACCCCACGGATGGAAGTTCGGGAACACCGTGTAGTAGATGCTGTCGAGTGACTCGGCGTCGGACATGTTGTCCGCCTTCACATCACCGATGACCTCGCGGAGCCCCTCGCGGGCGAGCAGGCCGGACATCTCGCGCGCGGTGACACCGTCGGGCAGGGTGACCATCGGGTCCTCGTCGATGCGCGCATCCACCATCGAGTCGAACATCTCCTGCTCGCTCGGGGTGAACTTGATGTGCGGGCTGGGCACGCCGTTGGCGGTGATCCCGCGGTTGAAGTTGCCCCACGAGTCGTACTGGCTGTTCGAATCCCCCGTTCCCACAACACGTTGCGGGTGGGTGGTGATGACGTGGAAGGCCTCCGAGAACGCCTCCTGGGCGATCTTCCAGTTCGCGTCGATGACCTTCGCGACGTGCGCCTGGATGTAGCGATCCTCCAGCGGCCAGGCCTCGAAGTGCTTGCCCAGGTCGCCGAGGAAGCTGGCAAGCGACTCCGACTGCGGGTCCATGTTGATGAAGACGAAGCCGCCCCAGGTGTCGACCTTGACCTGCGGAAGGTTCATTGCATCCTTGTCGACGTGGGGGAAATCCCATTCGCACGTCATGGATTTCAGCGATCCGTCCAGGTTCCAGCAGAAGCCGTGGAACGGACAACGCAGGTCGTTGCCCGCGGGACCGCTCTCCTCGCGGAGCATCCGGCCGCGGTGCAGGCACGAGTTGTAGAACGCGCGGATGGACATGTCCTTGCCGCGCACGACGAGGATCGACTTGTCGCAGATCTCATAGATGTGCGTGTCGCCGGGCTCGGGGATCTCCTCTTTACGACACGCCATCTGCCAGACCTTGTACCACATACGATCTCGCTCGAGCTCGTGATACTTGCGGCTGATGTACCGCGAGACCGGGATGAAGTTCTGATCCTCGTAGAGGTCGTGGGTCTCCTCCCGCAGGACCTGCGGGACCGGGTGGGTGTCGGTGTCGAGCAGTCGCTGGTAGCTGGCGACGTAGTCGGCCTGCTCGTCGTCGGATGCCGACGATCCGGGGGTGCGTGTGTCGATCTCGGTCACAATTTGCCTCCTTCGGCCAGGCGATTGCTGCGGGCTTCGTCGGCGAGTCGGTCCGCCTGCATCTTCTCCAGGAGCTTGGCAGCGCCCATGAAGCGACGGTTCTGGGTGATGGGGACGGGCTCGCGCGGACCGAGACCGACCCAGCGGGCCATCTCCGGGTCAACGGATTTCACTTCGCCGTGCAGATACCGGCCTTCGGGGTCGAAGGTGCCGGTCTTGCCGTCCTTGGTGGTCACGAGGACGTTGAAGTCCTCGTCGAATTCGTAGATGGCTCGACTCATCGGATGCTGGATCTGACGCATCGGGTTCTCCTCGGTGGGGCTGGCGCGCCTCTTACTTGGCAGCGTATTCACTAACTGTAGCACCGAGAGTGAGCGGCAACACATCGAACTGTATTCGCTGTAAAAAAAGTTCAGATGGAGCGGGCTGCCCACCGGAGCGAGTTGGCGATCAGGGACCGATAGTCCGGGTGGGCGAGAGTGGCCGCGGTATCGCCGGGCTGGAGGTAGACCAGGCGGGATGCACCGTTGGTGCGACACCAGCCGACCAGCGACGATCCCTCGGCGTGCTGCCACCCCTCCCGTTCATCCCGCCGCCCGGACATGGCCAGTGCGGTGGAGAAGTGCACGTCGTCGGTCATCGGTGCGTTCGTCCGCAGCAACGGCGTCACGGAGTCCTCGAACACCTCGCAGAGATAGGTCTCGTCGACGAGGTCGAGATGTGCCGGCAGGTCCGCGGTCACCGGGTGGGTGCTGTCCTCGATGGTGATCCGCTGCTCCACCGCATGCCGATAGCCGGAGTCGGGGCGCGGTGCCCCGCGCACGGTTCCGGGCTGGTACAGGTAGCGGCCGCCGACGAACTCCGACCACTCGTCCCAGTTGGCCCAGCTCGCGATCGCATGATGCAGGACGACGTATCCGTGCCCCGTCTCGCGGGCCGCGCGCAGACAGTCCCGCAACGACTCCGGCGGGTCGTACGGTTCGGGCAGGGTGCCCGGCATGTCGTAGTGAAGGGACACGTCGTGGTCGGCGAGGTCGTCGGGCCCGATCGCGGCGTCGGGATGTTCGCGCCAGGTGACCTCACCGGGAAGGGCGTCGAGGAGATCGGCGAAGGCGGCTCGGTCGAAGGAGTGGCCGCCGGTGATCGCGAGGATGCGCATGTTCGAGTCCAACCTGCATCGGAGTAACTGTTTCGGAATTAAAGTTACTCGACGGGCTCGGCTCGGGTCAGCGGCCTTCGATCATCTTGGTGCAGACGTCGGTCGTCGCGGTGCGCAGACTGGGTACCGGGATGTCCGACAGCGGCCCACCCTCGATACGCAGGGGTTGGATGGCGATGGTCATCGCGATCATCGTCCGGACCCGGAGGGTGCGCGCCGCGTGCTGTGCGGTGGCCGCACGCCGGTTGGGCGGGTCCTCACCGGCCGGGAAGTAGTCGAACGCACGTCGGATGTGCCGTTCCTCGTACTCCTTCGTCAGCAGCCGGGTCCCGGGGGTCGCGCCGCCGGCCATCTGCAGGAACAGCATGCGGGCGGAATTGGGGTGCTCGGCGGTCCAGTCCCAGACCGCGGCGACGACGTCCTTGAACGAGTCCGCGCTCGCGGACACATCGTCCGGTCGAGCCGACTGCGCCGCGGCCGAACTCGCGTCCATCGCATAGCCGAGTGCGCTCTCGAAGAGCTCCTCTTTGCTGGCGAAGTGATAGTAGACCGCGGTCGGGACCATTCCCGCCTCGGTGGCGATCTCCTGGATGGAGGCCTCCGCGAACCCCTTTCGCGAGAACACGCGAACCGCGGCCTTCACGATGAGATGCCGCCGCGACGGACGGTGCGCGGTCGTGCCGTTGCCTGCGCCCGATCCGTTCTGGACCGGTGAGTCCGGCGGTGCGCCCTCGGCGCCGGCCTCGTGTTCCATCGGCGAGATGTCGGGTGCGGCGTCAGGATCGACGTCCTCCTGTGGGCCGCTGCCCGCCCCCGGGTCCGCGGCCGCCAGTGCGATGTCGTCGGCAGCCGGGGTCGAATCCCAGCCGAGCCAGTCGGCGTCCGACTCCGACATGCCGTCGGCCGGCCGGGCGTTGTCTCGCCTCGATCTCGCCATACGTCCTCCTCGCCGTGCTCCCCGTTCCGATCCGCCGTGGCGCAGACCTCCCGGTTCCGTTCACGGCGTGCCATCAGGATGGCACAGCCCGTGGCAGCCCCCGATGCTGTCATGATCTATCGCATGGCGGGCAAGAATCCCTCAGGACGAAGCACTTCCGGCCGACGCAACGCCGGGCGCGCGTCGGCGAGCGCTCCGAGTGGCGGCAGCGGCGCGAAGCGGGCCGCGCACCGGCCGTCTCGACGCGACGTCGTCGTCGAGGCGGCGATGCACCTGTACTCGATGCGGTCGATCGAGGACGTCACCGTCGCCGACATCGCCGCTGAGGCGCAGATGACCTCGGCGGCAGTGTATTACCACTATCCCTCCAAGGAGGAGGTACTCCTCGGCGGACTGCGGATCTTCGCCGATCAGATGCTCACCCAACTGCGCACGGAGATCGACGCCGATCCCGACGCCTCGCTCGGCGACGTGATCATCTCGGTTCTCGAGTGGACCGACGCCCACCGGGCGGCGTCGCTGGTCTACTTCGTGCGGTCGCCCGGATGGAGTCTGTCGATCGAGGCGCTGCGCCGGGAGGTGCGTCTGGAGATGCTCGCGATCTTCTCCGCCGAGTTGCGGGCGCGGGACCGCATCGCGTCCAAGGCCAAGCAGGCCGCTGCGGCAACGGCACTGTCCAGCCTCCTCGAGGTGTCCGCGTCGTCGTGGCTCACCGAGGACGTCGTCCTCGCGAACCTGGGGCGCCGGCGCTTCTCCGACGAAGTGCGTGAGCTCGCCGCCGACATCGCCAGCGTGTGATGTGACACCCTCGAACCTATAGCTTCGACGTCTGATCGTTCACCTGAGCAGGCGGTTCGCGATAGTATCTTTATAGAGAACCTAGTTTGTGGTTCACTGGAGCCGTGCCCAACCAGACTCGTGCGCGCTCGATCGATCTCGACAACCCGTTCGCGCCGCTGGCCGGACTGTGCGAACTCGTGCTCATCCGCCACGGCGAGCAGGCGCTGAGCAAGGAGCTCAGCGCAGCTGAGACCGTCGATCCGCCTCTGTCCGGCCTCGGGCAGCGACAGGTGCGCGCCGTGGCCGACCGGCTCGCCACCCACACCGTTGATGTCGTCTACAGTTCGCCGCTGCGCCGGGCCCTCGACACCGGCCGGGCCATCGCCGCCCATCACGGTCTGGAACCGATCGTCCGCGACACCCTGACCGAGTACGAGCCGTGGCAGTCCTTCCCGGCCGACGAATCGCCGTTCGAGACCCTTCCGCACGACGAGATATCCCGGATCTTCCGCGAACACATCAGGACCCGCAGCTACGAACCGTTCCCGTACGCCGAGGACCCGGTGGCCTTCCGTGCGCGAGTGCTCGGCGAGATCGGCCGGATCGTCGACGCGCACCTCGGCGAGCGCGTGGTGGTCACCTGCCACAGCGGGGTGATCAATGCCGTGCTCGCCGACGCGCTCGGAAGCGGTTTCGACATGCCGGTCCGCGTTCACCACACGTCGGTCAACGTGTTGCGCGGTGCGGACACCCGCCGTGCGGTGCAGTCCGTCAACGACTTCACACACGTGCTCGACTTCCAGACCTCCGTCGGCGCGATGAACCTCTAGTCCGACCCCGCCAGAACAACCAGCCCCGAACCGCCAGCACGACCGAAAGAAGAAGGACCCGACATGGATCTCGACCTCACCGGAAAGCGCGCCCTCATCAGCGGCGCGAGCAAGGGGATCGGCCTCGCCATCGCCAAGACGCTCCTCGCCGAGGGTGCATCGGTGGGCATCTGCGCCCGCGGCGAAGCCCAACTCAAGACCGTCGCCGACGAGCTGTCCGAGTCCGGCACGGTGTTCTGGAAGTCCGTCGATGTCGGCGACTCCGCGGCTGTGACGTCCTTCGTCGACGACGCGGCCGAGTCGCTCGGCGGGATCGACATCGTCATCGTGAACGCATCGGCCATGACCGGCAAGGGGCGCGAGGCGTGGGAGAACAGCTTCAACGTCGATCTGATGAGCCTGGTCGGCTTCATCGAGGCGGCCACACCGCACCTGGAGAAGAGCTCGGCCGCGTCGGTCGTCACGATCAGTACGACATCGGCCATCGAGGCCGGCCCGATCACCACCGCCAACAGCTATGGCGCGCTCAAAGCCGCCGTGTTGCAACACTCCTCGGCGCAGGCACGTGTCTTGGGAGCCAAGGGGATTCGCGTCAACGCGGTGTCGCCCGGTCCGGTCTACTTCGAAGGCGGACCCTGGGACACCATCAAGGAGCAGCGCCCGCAACTCTATGACGCGGCGCTGTCGTCCGCCGCGCTGGGCAAGCTGGCCGCCGCCCAGGATGTCGCCAACGCGGTGACCTTCCTGGCGTCGCCCGCCGCCGGTCACATCACGGGCACCAACCTGGTCGTCGACGGCGGCTTCACCAACCGATTCGACTTCTGAGATGAGCGCGGACTCCACCGAGACCGCCGACGTCGTCGTCCTCGGCGGCGGTTCGGGCGGATACTCGTGTGCTCTGCGCGCCGCGCAGCTCGGCATGTCGGTCGTCCTGGTGGAGTCCGGCAAGCTCGGCGGTACCTGCCTGCACAACGGTTGTATCCCCACCAAGGCGCTGCTGCATGCCGCGGAGATCGTCGACTCCGTGCGCTCTGCGGCCGATTTCGGAATCAAGGCCTCGCTCGACGGTGTCGACATCACCGCGGTGCACGCGTACAAGCAGAAGGTCGTCGACGGTCTGTACCGCGGCCTCGAGGGACTGATCGCCTCGCGGGCGATCCGCGTGGTGCGTGGTCACGGCCGCGTCGTCGGGGACCGAACGGTCGCAGTCGATCTCGCGGACGGGGGGACCTCGCGACACCGGGGTGAGGCCCTTGTCCTTGCCACCGGATCGCAGTCGCGGACCCTGCCGGGCATCGATATCGGCGGTCCGATCATGACCAGCGACCGTGCGCTGGAGCTGGATTCGATCCCGAGGTCGGCGATCGTCCTGGGCGGCGGCGTGATCGGTTGCGAGTTCGCCAGTCTGTGGGCGTCGCTCGGCGTCGAGGTCACCACCGTGGAGGCGGCACCACGACTGGTCCCGACTGAGGACGAGTGGTCGTCGAAGCAGTTGACCCGAGCGTTCCGCAAGCGCGGCATCACCATTCGGACTGCGGCCATGCTGTCCGCCGCGCGCGTGACCGATGCCGGGGTCGCCGTCGATCTCGCCGGCGAGTCGGAACCGTTGCACGCCGACATCCTGCTGGTGGCGGTAGGGCGTGGTCCGCGGACGTCCGGTCTCGGGCTCGAGGAGGCGGGCATCCGACTCGACCGCGGGTTCGTCGAGGTCGACGATGCGCTGCAGACCACTGTGCCGGGGGTCTACGCGGTCGGTGACATCGTGCCGGGTCCGCAGCTCGCCCATCGCGGCTTCGCTAACGGTATCTTCGTGGCCGAGCAACTGGCCGGCCTCGATTGTGTGCCGGTCGCCGACAGCGGGATTCCACGTGTCACCTACTCCCACCCCGAGGTTGCGTCGATCGGGTTGACCGAGGCCGAAGCCGTCGACCGGTACGGGGACGTCACCACCGCCGTCTACGACCTGGGTGGCAACGGCAAGAGCCGCATCCTCCAGACGTCGGGTGGGGTGAAGCTTGTTCGCGCCGGGTCCGACGGACCCGTCGTGGGAATCCATCTCGTCGGTGATCGGGTCGGTGAGCTCATCGGTGAGGCACAGCTGATCTACAACTGGGAGGCGACCGCCGACGACGTCGCGAACCTGGTGCACGCGCATCCGACCCAGGCCGAGGCGCTCGGCGAAGCCCACCTCGCGCTGGCGGGCAAACCCCTGCACGCACACGCCTGAGATCTCGAGGAGCGACATGTCCGGACCCGCCGGCCGCCTTGACGCGGTCGTCATCTGCGGTGGGCAATGGCACGACTTCGACTACGCGAGACTGCAGATCCTCACGCTGCTGGCCGATCACGAAGTGGTGCGAACGCGAGTCTTCGACGACTACGCGGGTGCGATCCCGGCCATCGACGACGCGGATCTGCTGATCACCTACACGTGCAACCGGATTCCGGACGAGGCCGCGCAGCGGTCGCTCACCGAGTTCCTCGCACGCGGCGGTCGATGGCTGGCGTTGCACGCCACCAACTCCGCGATCGAGCCGACGCCACCGGGGTCGCCGAGCAAGTACGTCACCCCACGCACCATGGGCGTGCTGCCGCAGCTGGTAGGTAGCCAGTTCCTGGGTCATCCGCCGATCGCGCCGTACCGGGTCGAGATCACGGACCCCGACCATCCGCTTGTCGACGGTGTCGAGGCCTTCGACGCCGTCGACGAGCTCTACGTCAGCGAACTCTTCGAGCCGATAGAGGTTCTCGCGCACACCCGGTTTGTCGGCGAGTCAACGGGTTTCGCGGAGGGACACACCACCTCCGACGATCCGCTGCCGGTGCTCTATCTCAAGAGACATGACGCCGGAACCGTCTGCTACTTCACGCTCGGGCACTGCCGCGGCCGGTTCGATGTCCAAGACCTGGGTATCGACGATCTCGGACGGGTCGACCGGGGGAGCTGGGAGGTGCCGGAGTACCGGACCATCCTCGGCCGCTGCGTGGCGTGGGCGGTACGCGGGACGTTCTGAGGTTCAGAGCATTCCCCAGTGCCCCGTTTCGTGACCGGCAGACTTCAACTCGACTCCTAGACCTCGATCGAAGTCCATCGGTCGAGTTGAGGTCTGCCGGTCACGGGCCCGACCAACCCTCCGCTCCCTGAGGAGCGCCCGGAGCTTGCGGAGGGCGCGTCCAACCCTCCGCTCCCTGAGGAGCGCCCGGAGCTTGCGGAGGGCGCGTCACGAAGGGTCCGGCGACCGAGGTGGTGAGACCCCTCGTGACGGTCGCAAGCTCGCTCCTCAGCATCCGCGGCCTGGCGGCCGTCGTGGACCACGAAAGACGCTCGTGAGCGCCAAAACTCCATGCTCCCTGAGGTGCGAGCGAAGCGAGCCACGAAGGGCCTCGCAAGGTGCCTCACCAGGCCCTTCGTGGCTCGTCGCTAGCGCTCCTCGCACCTCAGGGACCAAGGGGTGTATGGCTCTTTCGGATAAGGGAGCAACGATCTCGATCAGTACGACGCGGTACCACCGTCGACACTGAGGATGGCACCGGTGATGCCGGCGCCCGCATCGGAGGCGAGCAGCATCGCCATTGCGGCGACCTCTTCGACGGTGTTGGGGCGCTTGATGGACGATTCCTGCGAGAACAGGTCGACCATCTCGTCGAAACTCATGCCCATCGCCGCCGCCGTCTGCGGGCCGTTGTTCTTGATGATGTCGGTGATCACGAGCCCGGGGCAGATCGCGTTGACCGTGATTCCCTGTGTACCCACCTCGCGCGCAATGGATTTCGTCATCCCGTTGATCGCGTGCTTGGCGGCGACGTAAGCGGTGAACACCGGCTTGCCCTGCTTGCCCTCGACCGAGGAGATGTTGATGATCCGCCCGTAGGAGTTGGGGATCATGTGCTGCAGTGCGCGCCGCGTCGCCCAGAAGTTCGAGTTCAGGTTCCAGTTCAGCACGAGGTTCCACTCCTCGTCGGACAGCTGCGCGGTGGGCTGCAGATCGTTCGCACCGCCGGCGTTGTTCACCAGGACGTCGATGCGGCCGAAAGTCGCCACCGTCTGCTCGATGAAGTCCTCGACATCGGCCTGCACGGTCACGTCGCCCTGGAAGAACGCGGCCCGGTCGCCGACGCCGAGATCGGCCAGAGCTTTATCGCCCTTCTCCTTGGATCGGCCGTTGAGGGCGACCTTCGCGCCCTCCGCGAGGGCGGCCTCGGCGATCCCGCGGCCGATTCCCTGGGTCCCGCCGGTGACGGCAACTACTTTGTCCTGCAACTTCATCGAACGTCTCCTTGATTCCTGAACGAGAGACCGAGACGAGTTACTTGCCAACGCCTACAGTCTTGCAGGTAGAGTGTCACACATCACAGCCCACGTGTATACCCTGTAAAGAAACTATGGCCGCCTATCCCGAGCGGTCCCAGGAGAGACGAGAACGACATGTCCGAACAGCGCTGGTTGGTCGACACCGAACCGAGTGCACGTCTGCCCATCTACACGCGGCTCAACGCCAGCGATGTGCTGTCCGATCCGATCACACCACTGGGCGCCGACCTCGGGTGGATTCAGAACATCCTGCCCGGGTGGAACGCCGGCTACGCCTTCCACGGCAGCTACTCGCTGGTGGAGAAGCCGGACGTGGCGGCATCGTCGGGGATCTTCTACGGACACCTGTACATCAATCTGTCGATGTCGCGGCTCGTGGGTATACGTGGTGGCCTGTCGGTTGAGCTCGTCGACCAGCTCTTCTACGGTGGCGATCCGAACATCCCGGAGTACGTCGGGCATCCCGATGACGAGAATGCCGATGCCAGCGCCCGGTTGGCCGCTCGGAATGTCTGGATCATGTCGACCGAGACCTTCCCCGAACTCGACGAGGACCGTGAACTGGCCGACAAGTTGCGCACGGAACGCCCCGATCTGTCGAGTCTGACCCCGGTTGCACTCGTCGCACGCGCACGTTCGGTCATGCCGCTCGAGCGCGCCGCATGGCGTGGTGAAGTGGCGGCGACCAACGGTGCGGCCGTCGGCCCGTCGGTGCTCGGTCAGCTTCTCGGGCCCGACAACCAGGACCTCGTCGTCACCCTCGTGGGTTCGGCGGGTGACGTCGATTCGGCTCTGCCGTCGTTCGCGCTCTGGGAGTTGGGACGGATGGTTCGCGCCGACGAGCGCCTGACCGCGGCGTTCGATCAGGGAATCGAGGGCCTCGCGGCTCGGGTGGCCGGGGTGGACCCGAAGTTCGACGCCTCGTTCGCCGACTTCCTCGCCGAGTTCGGCTACCGGGGGCCGAACGAATGGGACCTCGGTTCGACATCGTGGGAGACCAAGCCGGAACTGGTGCTCGGGCTCGTCGACCGTCTGCGCCTGCAGGACGACTCCGCCTCACCGACCGCCCGCCTCGCCGAGCATGCGGGAGACACCGATGCCGCGCTCGAGCGGGCACGCGCGATCGTCGGCGACGACGCGGAGGCCCGGGCGACGCTCGACGCCGCGCTTGCCTCGGCACGTCGGTTCGCGGCCTGGCGCGAACGGGCGAAGACCAACTGCATCAAGGTCTTGCACGAGGCGCGGGTGCCCTTGGCCGAGCTCGGTCGACGGCTCCACGAACAGGGACACCTGGCTTCTGCCGACCACGTCTTCATGGCGGTCGACGAAGAGCTGGATCTCCTGGCCAGTGAACCGTCCGCCCTCACCGACACCCTCGCCGAACGGCATCGCGGGTGGAAGGGCCTGTTCGGTCTGGACCTGCCGACCTTCCTCGACACCCGAGAGCCGCTGCCGCCGCTGTCGAGTCTGCGTCGCAAGGACCAGGTCGAGGTGGATGGGGTGACCTCCGGCGAGGTCCTGCAGGGGTCCGGGGCATCGCCCGGTGTGGTTCGGGGACGCACCCGCACCATCACCTCGATGGAAGATCTGGACAGTTTCGAGGTGGACGAAGTGCTGGTGGCGCCCCAGACCGATCCGTCCTGGACGCCGCTGTTCATGGTGTCCTCCGCCGCCATCACCGACGTCGGCGCGATGGGGTCACATGCGATGATCGTCAGCCGCGAGCTCGGTATTCCCTGTGCTGCCGGCGTTCCCGCCGCGACCCGCCGGATTCCCGACGGCACGCTGGTCGAGGTCGACGGGTCGAAGGGCACCGTCACCATCCTCGAACTGCCGGCCGCGGCGGATAACTCATGACCAGCGGCGTGGCGACCACGACCCGGGCGGTCTTCCTCCGAAAGCGACCCGACGACGGTGTGCCGAGACCGGAGAACTTCGAGGTTCGGGAGACCGACGTCGGTCCCCTGCGTGGTGATCAGATCCTCGTCGAGAACCGGTACATGAGTGTCGATCCGTCCATGCGGGGCCGCCTCGGTACCTCGGAGATGCACTACACCACCAGCTTCGCCGAGGATGCGCCACTCGATGGTTCGGCGATCGGCGTGGTGATCCGCGGCAACGACCGCATCCCGGCGGGCGCCTGTGTGCGGCACCGCCTCGGCTGGCGCGAACTCGCCGTCGTCGATGTCGACGCCGCGACCGTGATCGATCCGCGTGGAGCGGATCTGCATCACTGGCTCGGCGTCCTGGGGCAAACGGGGTTCACGGCTTACTGCGGCCTGTTGCGGGCCGGTGGGTTACGTGAAGGCGATGAGGTGTTCGTGTCCGCGGCCGCGGGCGCGGTCGGCAGTGCGGCAGGGCAATTCGCGAAACTGCTGGGTGCGAGTCGCGTCATCGGCAGTGCCGGTGGGTCGACCAAGGCGGCGCTACTGACCGAGCGGCTGGGTTTCGACGCGGCGATCGACTACCGGGCCGAACCGATCGCCGAGGGTCTGCGTCGGGTGGCGAAGGGGATCGACCTCTACTTCGACAACGTCGGCGGTGATCATCTGATCGCCGCACTGCACAGTCTTCGGATGAGCGGTCGGGTTGCCATGTGCGGCATGATCTCGGCCGTCGGCGACGACCGGCCGCCCATCGATCACCTGATGCAGGCCATCCTCAAGCGGATCACGTTGACCGGGTTCATCGTTCGCGACCACGAGGATATCCGTGCGGAGTTCGAGGAGCGCGTCCTCGGTTGGCTTGCGGCCGGTGACCTCGTGGCCGAGTCCACGATCCATCGCGGCATCGACAACGCGGTCGAGGCGTTCCTGGCGATGCTGGACGGCGGCAACGTCGGGAAGATGCTCGTCGAACTCAACTGACCGACCCTGATGCCGAGAGAGCCCGGAACGCGATGCGTTCCGGGCTCTCTCGTCGTGCTGACCGCTCAGACGATGTCGAGGGTGTCGAGGACTCGTGCGGCATGGGTGTCGTCGCCGTGGATGCTCACGTGGTCGCGCCAGGGGGACCGGGTTGTTCCCCAGAGGACGAAATCGGCTGCCGACGAGGTGATAACGGTGTCGGTGCGCTCGAGACCGGAGTCGACCGAGAGCAGCTTCTCGCCGGGGCGCAGCGACCATTCGCCACCCCTGGCCCGGTGAGGCGCAGGCCGATCG
This sequence comes from Gordonia sp. SGD-V-85, assembly GCF_001456905.1. Taxonomy (NCBI): domain Bacteria; kingdom Bacillati; phylum Actinomycetota; class Actinomycetes; order Mycobacteriales; family Gordoniaceae; genus Gordonia; species Gordonia sp. SGD-V-85. The sequence goes on along the minus strand of NZ_LNQO01000016.1, from coordinate 99,627 downwards.
TGCGTCCGTCGAGGGCGGTGTTCACCGTCGGGCACATCTGCGGCAGCCCGGCGAGCATCCAGCCGATCGCCGCATCCAGCAGTGCTTCCTGGCCACCGTCGAGCGGGCGGGTCACCGGGCCCTCCGGCGCGAGGAGATCGACGTACATGTGGCACCACATGTCGAAGGCGAAGGCATCCGAGAGCTGATGCGTTTCATAGGTTCCGAGGTCGGTGAGCGTCATCGGCGCGGACGCGATGGCGGGGTCCTGCATGGCCGCGAGTGCGTCCATGGCGGGGCCCACCGTGGACAGGAACTCGTCGGCGACCCGGGTAGGGGTCCAGTCCCGTCGCGCGTCGACGAGACGGTTCTGGAGTTCCTCGGCGGTCGTCGGGGGTGGGGCGGACGGATCGGGTTCGGCCGGGTTCACGATCGCGGCGAAGTTCGAACCCGTGTGTGCCACCAGGTCTTTGACCGACCAGCCGGCGCACCGGCTGGGTGCCGACCACTCGGCGGGGGTCAGACCTCGGATGATGGATGCATATTCGTCGGCAAGTGTTCGGCTCGCCTCCACGCCGGCATGGCTCATGAGGTTCTCCTGGAATCATCGATCGGGATGTGTTGCACATCACTGCGATACCGGAAGAGTAACAGGTTTTCGTATAAAGAAACCCAGAAATCAGCCGAGATGTGCTGTCTCGTTGACCGATTGCACTACCAGGCGGCCGGAGAGGGTGACCGCGATGCGTGACACCGACGTGTAGGCCGGGTTGAAGAAGAACGGCGACGGCGCCCGGAGGACGTCGCTGAGGAGAGTGTTGATGACGCCTCCGTGGGAGACCAGGACGGACAGCTCGCCCGGTGCGGCCGCCGCGGCATCGAGTACCGCCGAACGCATCCGGGCTGCCGTGGCGTCGCGGTCGTAGTCGGGGACGAAGTCGTCGTACCGGCCCTCGGCGAACGCCCGGCCGCGCTCGGTGGCCGCGATGGCCTCCGGGGTCGCGTAGACCGCACGGTCGCTGTCCCATTCGCGCAACCGCTCGTCGACCCGGACGTCGAGTCCGAGCGGTTCGGCGGCATGCCGTGCGGTCTCGTGTGCGCGCATGTACGAGCTCGCGATCACCTGCACGACGGGGAGTCCGCGCAACCAGGTGCCGAGTCGCCGCGCCTGGTCGACGCCCTCGGGTCCGAGGCCGGGATCCGGGCCCGCCGGCCCGCCCGGCAACCCATGCCGGACGAGGATGATCTTGCTGGCCGCGGCCACCGTCTCGTGGCCGTCGACGATCGCGGGGCGAATGGTCTCGGTGGCATCGCGTCCCGGTACATCCGGTGAGGAGATGGCGGTCATCGGGCGAGCTCGCCGTCGAGTTCGGCATCCGTGATCCAGGAGTCGGAGTCGAACGGCACGCCGCGCAGATGTGCGGTGTCGTTGACGGAGTCGACGACGAGGACCCCGGAGTCGAGTCGGCGCACCCGCGCGACGCTGGTGTAGGCCGGGTTGTGCCAGAACGTCTTCGGCATCTCCAGCACATCTGCCAATGCGGCGTTGATGATCCCGCCGTGCGCGACGGCGACGATCCGTCCACTCTCCCGGAGCGCGAGGATCTCCTCGAGCGCGGAACGTGCGCGTCGCCGGAAGGCGGGCAGATCGAGAGACGGTACGTACTCCTCATACCGTCCGGAACTGACGGCGAGGAGCCTCGGATCGTCGGCTGCCATGTCCTCGACCGCGGTGTAGTCCTCCGGCGAGATGTCGTCGTCCCACTCGCGGAGGTCCTCGAGGACATGATCCACGTCGCGGCCGAGTTCCGCGGCGATCAGCTCGGCGGTCTGCAGCGCCCGCGAGTACGGGCTCGCGACGATCAGGTCGATCTCGTCGTGCCGCAACCAGGTCGCCAGTCGTCGGGCATCGGCGATGCCCGCGGGTGCCAGTTCCGGGTTGCGGATTCCGGAGACCGGCTGGCCGTGCCGGACGAACAGGATCTCGATCATGTATGCCTCTCGGTGTGCTCAGCCGGCAATGGTCCGGTCGGAGTCCCAGTACGGACGCCGCAGCGCCTTCTTGTCGAGCTTGCCCATCGCGTTGCGCGCCAGATCATCCACGACGACATAGTGTTTCGGGCACTTGTACGACGCCATCGACTCCTTGGCGAAGGCCCGGATTGCGTCGACGTCGGGCTCGGTGCCCGCGGTCGGGACGACCAGTGCGAGCAGCGCCTCGCCCAGGTCGGCGTCCGGTACCCCGATCACCGCGACCTCGGCGACATCCGGGTGCCCGCGCAGCACCTGCTCGCTCTCTGCCGGGTAAAGGTTCACGCCACCGGACACCACCATGTCGGCCACCCGGTCGGTGATGAAGACGAAGCCGTCGTCGTCGACATGCCCGACGTCGCCGAGCGTCGCGACGCCGGGGAGGATGTAGGCCTTGGCGGTCTTCTCGGGGTCCCCGTGATAGGTGACCTCCCGTCCGGCGGGCGTGCGGAACCCGAGGATCCCGGTCTCGCCCGGTCCCAGGACCTCCCCGTCCGAACCGACGACCACGACCTCGAACGGGTCGGCGACGCGACCCACCGAACTCGGGTGGGCGAGCCATTCGTGCGAGTCGATCTTGCAGACGGTGCCGATCTCGCTCCCGCCGTACGACTCGATCAACACCGGTCCGAACCAGTCGATCATCGCGCGCTTCACCTCTGCCGGGCACGCCGAACCAGTATGTGCCACATAGCGGAGGGACCCGATGTCGTACGACGACCGGGTCTCCGCGGGCAGTGCGAGAAGGCGCTGGAAGTGTGTCGGAACCATCAGCGTCGAGGCGACGCGGTGTGTGTCGATGAGCTCCAGTACCCGTTCGGCGTCGAAGCGGCCGAGGATGACGACCGGCTCGCCCGACAGCAGGTGCCGGATGGAGGTGAGCGGCCCGTTGTGCTGAAGCGGCCCGACGACCAGATGGGGGCCGGCCGGGTAGCCCGACCGCGCGGCCACCGCGGACTGGAACGCGGCCGCATCCGGCGCCCGGCCGGGCAGCCATCGGACCTCGGTGCCGCGCGCCCGGCCGGTCGTCCCGGAGGTGTACACCAGCGGCGGCCGTGCCGGACGTTCGGTGAGATCGGTCGGGGGGTCGGCCGACGTCGCGATCAGGTCCTGCCAGTCGAGGTGCGCGGCGTTCTCCGGAACGCGGACCGGCCGGTCGACGTTGTGGGTGATCACCGTGGTCAGCGGCCCGACTGCGGCCTCGGCGGCGGCGTCGAGGCCGGCCGGCCCGGTGATGACGGCGACGCACCCGGCATCGGCGAACTGGTCGGCCATCTCGCGTGCTGTGAGCTGGCGGGACACCGCGACGGTACCGACGCCGGCCCCGATGCCGGCGACGTGGGCGAGCAGGGTCTCCACCCGGTTCTCTCCGATGATGGCCACGCGATCATCGGGGGAGGGGGCCACCGAGCGCAGCGCACCGGTCAGCCGTTCGAGTGTTGTGCGAACGTCTCGCCAGGTCAGGGTGATGATGTCGTCGGCCAGTGCGAGGCCGTCGGGATCGGCCGACGCCCGATCGCGGATCCGGTCGAGCATCGATCACCACTCCTTCTCCGTCGGCCCGCTTTCCGGGCGCGGCCTGAACATGTTGTCCTGCGCAATCATCGTGGGGTTAACTGGAGACCAAGTCAAGTAACAGTCTGCACCGTGCGGATCTGATCGACTAACTTGATAGTGATTCTACTAACAATCGTCTACAGTGGTGACACATACTGCAGGCGAGATCAACTAAGTCCGCGGTTGCGCGCAGTTCCATCAGCCGCCCCACCTGCACAGTCAGCACAGAGAGGTGTCATGGTGACCACCACCGAGACCAGCGTCGCGGCCGCGACCGACCGGCCGACCCGGCCCCCGGAGCCCATGCCCGCACGGGATGTCGTCCTCGACCTCCACCGCCGCATGGTGCGGATCCGGCAGTTCGAGACCGAGGCGGGGAAGCTGATGGAGGGCGGCAAGCTGCCAGGCTTCCTTCACCTCTACGTCGGCCAGGAGGCTGTCGCCGCCGGTGCCATGAGCAACCTGCGCGACGACGACCAGATCTCCTCGACCCACCGAGGGCATGGTCACGCCGTCGCCAAGGGCGCGCAGTTCCGGCAGATGTTCGCCGAGCTGTTCGGGCGTGTGGACGGATACTGCAAGGGCCGTGGCGGGTCGATGCACATCAACGACCTCTCGATCGGCATGCTCGGCGCCAACGGCATTGTCGGCGGCGGTATCCCGATCGCGGTGGGAGCCGCGTTCGCGGCCAAGTACCGCGGCGACGACTCGGTCGCGATCCCGTTCTTCGGCGACGGCGCGAGCAACATCGGCGCCTTCCACGAGGCCGCCAACCTGGCCGGCATCCTCGAACTGCCGGTCGTGTTCGTCTGCGAGAACAACGGATACGCCGAATTCACCGCGCTGCGTAACCACATGAAGCTGGAGAACGTCGCCGACCGCGCCGCCGCCTACGCGATGCCGAGCGAGATCTGCGACGGCATGGACGCCATCGAGGTGCGCGCGGCAGTCGGGCGGGCCGTCGAACGTGCCCGCAACGGCGGGGGTCCGTCGCTGGTCGAGGCCAAGACCTACCGCTACTACGACCACCAGGGCGTGAAGGGTCTGCGCAAGACCTACCGGACGCAGGAGGAGGTCGAAGCTTGGAAGGAGCGCGACGCGATCAAGCTGCTCGAAGCGCGCGCCGTCTCCGAAGGCGTGGCGACCGAGGCCGAGTTCGCCCAGATCTGGGCCGAGGTCGACGCCGACATCGTCGAATCCGTCGCGTTCGCCGAGAACAGTCCGTATCCCGATCCCGCCGACATCGCGCTCAACGTCTACAGCGTCTGACCCGGAGAAGCCGAGAACATGTCCACTGCAACAGAATCCATCGCCACCGAATCCGGCTCAGACAACGTGGCCCCGGCAGCGCGGTCCACCACCTACGTCAAGGCCTTCAACGAAGGCGTCGCGCAGGTGATGCGCGAGAACGACGACGTCTTCGTGATCGGTGAGGACGTGGCCGCCTACGGTGGCGTCTTCCACATGTACGACGGCCTGCTCGCCGAGTTCGGCGAACGCCGCATGGTCGACACGCCCATCGCCGAGATGGGCCTGATCGGTCTGGGCGTCGGAGCGGCGGCCCGCGGTCTGCGGCCGATCGTCGACATCATGTTCATGGACTTCCTCGCCGTCGCCCTGGACCAGGTCGTGAACCAGGCGGCGAAGATGAAGTTCATGTACGGCGGTGAGGTCAAGGTGCCCATGGTCATCGCCGTGGCCTACGGTGCGGGCGTCAGCGCCGGCGCGCAGCACTCGCAGAGCCTGGAGTCGTGGCTCGCGCATACTCCGGGGCTCAAGGTCGTCATGCCGTCGAATGCGCGGGATGCCAAGGGTCTCCTGGTGTCCGCGGTTCGGGACGACAACCCGGTCGTGTTCATGCTCAACAAAGTGCTGCTCGGTTCGCGCGGTGAGGTTCCGGAGGAGATCTACGAGATCCCCATCGGCGAGGCGGCCGTGCCGCGCACCGGTGACGACGTGACCATCGTGGCGTTCGGCCGCATGGTGGCCGAGGCGCTCAAGGCCGCGGATGCGCTGGCCGAGAAGGGCATCTCCGCCGAGGTCATCGACCCCCGGTCGGTGCAGCCCCTCGACACCGCCACGATCGTCGAGTCCGCCCGGAAGACCAACCGAATCCTGGTGGTCCACGAGGCCGTGACCTTCGGCGGGATCGGGGCCGAGGTCGCCGCCCAGATCCAGGAAGAGGCGTTCGATCATCTCGACGCCCCGGTGCTGCGCATCGGTGCGCCCTTCACACCGGTGCCGTTCAGCACCCCGCTCGAGAAGTCCTACGTCCCCGACTCGGACCGCATCGTCGCCGGAGCCCGTCGGCTCCTGGAAAGGAACTGATCGTGGCCTTCCAGATCGTGCTGCCCAAACTCGGTCTCACCATGCAGGAAGGTGTGATCGGCGGCTGGGTGGCCACCCCGGGTCAGCGGGTCTCCTTGGGCGACACACTGTTCCGGGTCGAGACGGACAAGGTCGACGTCGATGTCGAGGCCGAGAGCGAGGGGGTGCTGGCCACCGCGGCGGAGGCGGGTGCTGTGCTGCCTGTCGGTGCCGTCGTCGGATGGCTGCTCGCCGACGGTGAGTCCGTGCCCGAGGGCGGCGCCTCGCCCGACGGTGATGCGGGACAGGGGTCAACCGCCTCATCCGCGGCCCCGACACCGACACCGGCGGCCGTGCCGGTCAACGGGGTCGGCTCTACGGGCGGACGCCTGAAGGCCTCGCCGAATGCACGACGCGTCGCGTCGGAGGCCGGCGTCGACCTGCACGCGGTCACCGGCACCGGCCCCGGCGGCCGGATCGTGTCCGAGGACATCGAAGACTTCCTGGCCCGGCCGCAACCGATGGAATCCGCGGCCGAGAAACCGGCCGGTTCCGTCGAACCTGGCGCGACAGCCGGATTCGTCGGGCCGGTGGTGCGCAAGCTCGCCGCCGAACTCGGCGTCGATCTCGCGACCGTGACCGGAAGCGGAATCGGCGGACGGATCACCCGCTCCGATGTCGAGCGTGCTGCGGGCCAAACCAGTTCCGCCGCCGGCCGTTCGAGCGCTCCGGCCACAGCGCCGCGAACCGCCCGGACACCGGACGGGCCACGGCCCGGTGACGTGATCCCCCTGCGCGGCATGCGCGGCGCCATCGCCCGGAACATGATGGACAGCCTGCACTCGATGGCGCAGCTCACCCACGGTTACGAGGTCGACGTCACCGAACTGGTCGCCACCCGTGCGGCGCTCAAGGCAGAGGCGGCCGACACCGGCAGCGGCGCACCGAGTCTCAACGACTTCATCGTCCGGGCCGCGGCCCTCGCCCTGCGTGAGCACCCGTTGCTCAACGCGGGAATCATCGACGACCAGATCGTTCTCGCCGAACGCGTCGACGTCGGTCTCGCCGTGGCCGTTGACGGTGGGCTCGTCGTTCCGGTCGTCCGTGATGCGGACCGTCTGTCGGTGACCGCGATCGCCGAGCGGACCCGGGAGTTGGCGAACGCGGCACGCGGCGGCACGCTGGGACTCGACGATCTCGAGGGTGCCACCTTCTCGGTCAGCACGCTCGGGGCCTACGGGGTCGACTTCTTCACCCCGGTCATCAACCCGGGCAATGCCGCGATCCTCGGCGTGGGCCGCGTCAAGGACGGATTCCGTTGGGACGGAGACACTCCGGTGCGCACCCAGGTGCTCACGCTCAGCCTGACGTTCGACCACCGCGCGGTCGACGGGGCGCCGGCGGCCGAGTACCTGCGGACGGTGGGGCAGATCCTGGGACGACCGCTCACCCTGCTGTCCGGGAACTGACCGTGGGATCCATGACACCCCTCGTCGACGAGTCGCTGTTCGCGCAGCTCGATCCGCCGGTGTTGGCGGGTTCCGACTGCGCGGACTGCGATGTCGTCGTCTTTCCCGCCGCCACCCGCTGCCCCGGGTGCGCCGGCACCGCGGTGTCACGGGTGGCTCTGCCGCGCCGCGGCACCGTGTGGACCTGGACAGAGCAGGCGTTCGCACCGAAGCCACCGTTTCGAGTGTCCGAGTCGGGCTTCGAGCCGTTCGTGGTCGCCTATGTGGACCTGGGTTCGGTGCTGGTGGAGTCGCGGGTGCTCTCCGACGTCGCGATCGGTGATGAGGTCGAGCTGCGGCTGTCGAAACTCGACGACTGCACCACCTTCGCGTTCGAGAAGGTGACGGCATGACGCGGGCGGATGTGTACGTCGTCGGCGCGGGGATGCACGCCTTCGGTCGGCACGGGGACACCAGCGGCATGGACATGGGCGAACACGCCCTGCGAGCCGCGCTCGCCGACACCGGGCTGGGGTGGGAGTCCGTCGACGCCGCGGTCGGCGGCAGCAATGTCTCCGGCAAACCGGATTCGCTGGTCAGCCGTCTCGGCCTCACCGGGATCCCGTTCGTCACCGTCAAGAACGGTTGTGCCACCGGTGGTGTGGCGCTTGCGACCGCCTCGGACATGATCCGTTCCGGTCGCGCCGACATCGTCGCGGTCGTGGGCTTCGACAAACACGAGCGCGGCGCCTTCGGTTCCGACCCGGCGGCCTACGGTCTGGGGCCGTGGTACGCCCGGTCCGGGATGATGGTCACCACCCAGTATTTCGCGATGAAGACCCGACGGTACTTCGCCGAACACGGTCTCGACGAATCCTTGCTGGGCGCCGTCGCCGAACGTGCCTTCGCCAACGGTGCCGCGCATCCGATGGCGTGGCGTCGAAAGCCGCTGTCCGAGGCGGAGATCCTGTCCGCGGCTCCGGTCAACAGTCCGCTCACCCAGTTCATGTTCTGCTCGCCCGGCGAGGGCGGGGTCGCCCTGATCCTCGCGTCCGGCGAGCGTGCTCGCGATCTCTGCGACCAGCCCGTGCGGCTGGCCGCGGCAGAGGTGCGTACCCGACGGTTCGGATCGTTCGAGGTGTTCTCGCCGTGGTTGGCTCCACGGCCGGTGCACAGTCCCAGCATCGACGCCGCGGCAGCCGCGTTCGCCGCGGCCGGCGTCGCACCTGCCGACGTCGATGTCGCGCAGGTACAGGACACCGACAGTGGCTCGGAGGTCATCCATCTCGCCGAGACCGGCCTGTGTGGTCACGGCGAACAGGACGAGCTGATCCGTTCCGGCGGAACCGAGTTCGACGGCCGCACGCCCGTGAACACCGACGGCGGTTGCCTCGCCAACGGCGAACCGATCGGGGCCTCCGGCCTCCGGCAGGTCCACGAGGTCGTGCGTCAGCTGCAGGGCCGCGCCGAGGGCCGGCAGGTGCCGGGCGGTCCGGAAGTCGGGTTCACACACGTCTATGGCGCGCCGGGCCTCTCGGCGTGCACCGTCCTGACTGTTTGAGGAGGAAGCCGATGTCGGCTCCGGCACACACGGCCGTCGACGCGGCCGGATCGGATCTCGACGCGTTCCGCGCGGAGGTCCGCGACTGGCTCGCCACGGTGGCCGCGCCGCGCTCGGCCACTGCGCGAGGGCCCGCCGACCTGGCGGTGTTCCGCAACCTGTCCGACGAGCAGGAACGGCAGCTGCTGGATGCGGCGCGGAACTATCGACGACAGCGCTTCGACGCCGGATACGGTGCCCTCACCCTGGCGCCGGAGCACGGTGGCCGCGGGCTGCCCGCGTCGTACGCGTCCGAGGTGGCCCGCGCCGAACTCGAGTTCGAGGTCCCGCCGTCAACCGAACTGATAAGTGTCACAACCGGACTGGTCGGCCCCGCGGTCGCGATGTTCGGCACCGGGCGACAGCGTGCGGACTACGCGACGCCGTTGCTGCGCACCGACCTGCTGGCCTGCCAGCTCTTCAGCGAACCCGGCGCCGGCTCGGACCTGGCGTCGCTCTCCTGCCGCGCGGTTCGCGACGGCGACGGGTGGCGCATCGACGGGCAGAAGGTCTGGTCGTCCGGAGCCCGCTTCGCCGACCTCGGCATGCTCCTGGCGCGGACCGATCCCGGCCTGCCCAAGCACAAGGGCATCACGGCCTTCCTCATCCCGCTCGACGCTCCGGGCGTGGAGATCCGGCCGATCCGCCAGATGAGCGGCGGGGCCTCGTTCAACGAGGTGTTCCTCAACGACGTGCGGGTGCCGGACACCGCTCGCCTCGGCGACGTCGGCCAGGGTTGGAAGATCGCCGGTGCGACACTGGCATTCGAGCGGACGGCGTCGGGATCGGTCACCCGCAAGAAGGGCGGCTCCGTCGCCGAACTCGTCGAGCTCGCGCAGCAGGTGGGGGTCGCCGACGACCCGGTCGTCCGTCAGCAACTCGCGGACGTCTACATCCGGGCCGAACTCCGCAAGGCAACGGCTGACCGGGTGGCGCGCGCGGCGGCCGCCGGACGATCGCCCGGCCCGGCCGCATCCGTCGGCAAGCTCATGGCGTCGGACGTGCTGGTCCGCATCGGCGAGATCGCCGCCGACCTGCTCGGCAATGACATCGCGGTGGACACCGATCCGAGCCGGTTCGCGTGGACCGAGCACCTGCTGGGCAGTCCCGGCTACCGTCTCGCCGGCGGGACGGATCAAATCCAGCGCAACATCATCGGCGAACGCGTACTCGGACTCCCGCCGGAACCGCGGGTCGACAAAGACCGGCCGTTCTTCGCGCGCGACCGCCGGTGAGGTGGGACCCGCTCACAACGGTGTTAGGGCGCGCCGCCACCTCGGCTGTGGTGTGAGGAGCGATAGCGCCGCCACCCCCTGCTCCCTAATCCGAAAGAACGACATAACCATTGCCCCCTGTGGTGCGAGGAGCGCAAGCGACGAGCCACGAAGGGCCTGGTGAGACACGTTGCGAAGCCCTTCGTGGCTCGCTTCGCTCGCACCTCAGGGAGCAGAGATGTGGATGCTGAGGAGTGTTCTTTCGTGGACCACGAAAGAACCTTGCGTTCGAAGCGCCCAATCCACTGCTCCCTGAGGAGGCCGGAGCTTGCGGAGGCCGTCACGAAGGGTCCTGGTGAGATGCGTCGCCAAACCCTTCGTCGCTCGTCGCTATCGCTCCTCACACCTCAGGGAGCAATGAGAGACCGCGTCTTTCGGATTGGGGAGCATTGGGAGACCGCGTCTTTCGAATTGGGGAGCATTGGGAGACCGCGTCTTTCGGATTGGGGAGCAATGAGAGACCGCTTTTTTCCGATTGGGGAGCAATGGAGACCGCTTCTTTCGGATCAGGGAGCGGAAAGGGCGCGCCCTCCGCAAGCTCCGGAGCGCTGACTCACCAACCCAGGGTGACCGCGAGGCGCTCGCGGTGAAAGGTGCTGGTCCCCAGCAGTTGTGCGTCGGCGCGGGCCCGGCGGAAGTACAGCTGGCAGTCGTGCTCCCAGGTGAAACCGATGCCGCCGTGGAGCTGCAGGGCCTCGGCGCTGACGGTCCGATAGGCATCGCTGCACCAGGCCCGAGCGAGGGACGACGCCTCGGCGAGATCGTCGGCATCGACGGCGCGGGTCACCGCGGACCGTGACGACTCGACGAGGACGAGGAGGTCGGCCAGAGTGTGTTTGACCGCCTGGAAGCTGCCGATCGCGCGATCGAACTGCCGTCGCTCCTTGACGTAGTCGACGGTGCGATCGAGAATCCGTTGCGCGCCCCCGACCTGTTCTGCCGCGAGGACGATGCATGCGGCGTCGAGGGCGGGCAGGATGACGTCCGCCGGCGAGCCGACGGAATCGAGCCGGCGCACCGGCACCTCGGACAGCGTGACCGCGGCGTGCGCGCGGGACAGGTCGAGCGTGGGCAACGGGGTGGCCGACACCCCCGGATGGGTTGCGTCGCAGAGGAACAGCGCGGGACCGTCCGGGGTGTGCCCGGGTACGACGAACCAGCGCGCGCGGGCGGCGCCGAGAGCCGAGGCGACCACCCCGCTCACCGTTGCACCGGCAGTGCCCGACTCGATCTCGAACGGGATGGCGTAGGGGTCGTACCAACCATGCCGGTCGAGACCGAGGAGCGCGGCGGGGGCACCTTCGGCGATCTGCTCGAGAGCGTCGTCGGCGCCGCCGGACCGGACCAGCACCTGGGCGGCCAGCGCCGTCGACAGGAACGGGACCGGCAGCAGTCCGGCGCCCAGTTCCTCCGCGACGACGACGAGTTCGGCGAGGCCGCCCAACCCGCCGAGGGTCTCGGGGATGCCGATCGCGGCGACGCCGATCTGTTCGGCGAGCACCGACCACGCCCGGGCATCCCATCCCGGCCCGTCGGGGTCGAGGTCGCGGCACAGCGCCGGCCCGCCCAGCGAATCGACGGCGTCCCGGACAGCCAATCGTAGGTCGTCGAGTTCGGTTGCCATGAAAGACCTTTCAGTCAGCGTTGAGCACTGCCCGCGCGGCCGCCAGGCGGGCGACCGGCACGCGGCGCGGTGAGCACGACACGTAGTGCAAGCCGACCGAGTTCAAGAACTCGATCGACGACGGATCGCCACCGTGCTCGCCGCACACGCCGAGTTTGATCTCCGGTTTGGTGCTGCGCGCGAGGAGTACGGCCCGCGAGACCAGGGCGCCGACACCCTCGGGATCGAGGACCGCGAAGGGACTGTCGGTCAACAGCCCGTGTTCGAGGTAATGCGTGAGCATCGTCTTCTCCACGTCATCGCGCGAGAAGCCATAGGTGAGCTGGGTCAGGTCATTGGTGCCGAAGGACAGGAAGTCGGCGTCGTCGGCGAGTGATCCCGCCAGCAGGGCGGCGCGGGGTGTCTCGACCATGCTGCCCACCTTGTAGGGCACCGTGACCCCCGTGTCGGCGGTGACCGCCGCGGCCGCCTCGTGAACCTGGGCGATGGCTCGGCCCAGCTCTCCGGGCAGCGAGACGAGCGGGATCATCACCTCGAGTTGGGGAGTCAGGCCCTCGGCGGCGACGGCGACCCAGGCCCGGAACAGAGCCTCGGCCTGAGCGGGGTAGAGCCGCTTCTGGACCATCGCGAAACGTACGCCGCGCAACCCCAGCATCGGATTCGACTCGTGGGTGTCGGCGGCGCGTCGCGCCTCCTCCTCGGTGCGATACTGCCCGTCGGCGGGCAGGAACTCGTGCAGGGGGGCGTCGAGCAATCGCACCGTGATCGGCCGGTCACCGACGACGCGCAACAGCTCGGTGAAATCCGCCTCCTGCGCCGCGGTCAACGCGGCGATGGCCTCGATCTCCTCGGCCTCGGAGTCGGCGAGAACCAGGCGCTGCACGAGTGGTAGTTGATCGCCCAGGAACTGGTGTTCGGTGCGGCACAGCCCGATTCCCTCCGCTCCGAGGCGGAACGCGGTCGCGGCGTCCTCCGCGTTGTCGGCGTTGGCGCGCACGCCGAGGCGCCGGATGTCGTCGGCCCAGCCCAGCAACCGGTCCAGTTCGGCCGACGGTTCGGCGGGCCGGATCGTCACGGCGCCGCGGTACACGTGGCCGGTGCGGCCGTTGAGGGAGACGATCTCGCCCTCGGTCAGCGTCAGGTCGCCGTTGGTGACCGTGCCTGCGGCCCGGTCGATCCGGAGGGAGGTGGCGCCGCAGACCGCCGGTCGCCCGGCGCCGCGAGCGACGACGGCGGCGTGCGAGGCGAGTCCACCGTTGGAGGTCAGGACGGCGGTGGCCGCCAGCAAGGCGGGGACATCTGCGGGACTGGTCTCCGACGCCACGAGGATCACGTTGCGGCCCTGGGCCGCCCACTGCAGCGCGGTGTCGGCGCTGAGGGCGATCTCCCCGGTGGCCGCACCGGGTGACGCCGGGAGTCCCTGCGCCAGCAGCTGTTCCGAGCCGGTCAGTTTGATCTGCGGATGCAACAGGTCCTGCATCAGATCCGGGTCGAGCATCGCGACGGCCTCGCGGCGGCCGATGGCGTGGTCGTTGACCAGGTCGACGGCCAGGGTGGTGACGGCTCGCGGTCCGGGGTGCTCGACGGCTCCGGCGCTGAGCAGGGCCAGCTGGCGGTCGCGCACCTCGAACTCCACCTGGGCAACCCCACGCAGATGCGGCTCCAGGGTCGCGAAGATCTGGTCGAGGATGGCGGTCCCACCCGGCATCGAACCCAGCGGCTCGCCGGGACCGGGGTCGGGGTCGGTGCGCCGGACACCGAGATGGAAGACGCCATGAGGTGCGTACCGGCCGGTCTCGAGATCACGGCTCGTGGCCGATCCGTACCCCGATTCGTTCCACGACCCCAGGCGGAGGGCACGGAGGTGCAGGGCGATGCCGAGATCTTCGGGGAGCGACAGCGACCGACGGGCTCGCTGACCACGCGGCGAGGCCCAGCGCGCGAGCATGGCCCGCGCGGCCAGCCCGAGCTGTTCGGCCGGATCGGCAGGATAGGCCACTCCCGTCGACTCCTCGATCAGCTCCAGGAGGGCGGGTACCCGGGCGCGGCTGTCGCGGTGGTCGTCGACGACGTCGTCGAGGTCGTCGGGATCGACGTCGAGTGCGTGCTCGGCGACGAAGCGCAGCGTCTCCGCCCACGAGTCGAAGATGTCGCGGTCTCGGCCGATGACCTCGACGAGGGCATCGACGTTGCGGGTGGACAGGCCGATCACCGAGATGGCCGGCGGCAGCGCCGACACCGGCACCGGTGCGCTGCACCGCAGATGCATGAGCATGGGCCGGCGCTCGGTGCGCACGGCCGGCCAGATCCCGCGGACGGCGAGCTTCTCGAGGAGATCGATGGCGACGCCTGCGGTCTCGCGGTTGGCGAGCTCTTCACCCGCGCCGACGGGGATGGTGAGACCGGGTACGACGGGTAGGCCGAGTCCGACGAGGTTGTCCATCTCGACGCCGTGGACGCCGAGGTCGGCCGCGCCGAGACCTCGCGCGCGACCCTGGCCGTGCGGTACCGCGATACGGGTGAGCGTATGGACCGCGCTTTCGGAGAGGGTCATCCCGCGGCGCCCGCGACGAGCTCCTCTTCGAGTGCCTCGTCCTGCGCGCGAGTGAGACCGAGCAGCATCAGGACGTGCTGGTGGAGCCACATCCACACGGTGTGGTACCCGTCCGTCATCGGTGAGGTCAGCGAGGCGGTGTCCCCGTCGTCGAAACGCTCCAGGGCGACACGGAGCCGGTCCCGGTGGTCGAGGAGTTCCGGCGTGGTCTTGCCCGCCCGACGCAGGAGCTTGGAGACATCGGTGTGGATGTCCTCGAGCTGGTCGCGGATCCGTGCGTCGTACTGAGCGTCGGAGTGATCGTTCGCCGAGCCGTCGGGACGGCACTGCCATGCGGTGCACAGTTCGCGCAGTCGGCGGTTGACCGGCAGGAACGCGTGGAGGAAGTCCATCAGCGCCTGCTCCTGCTCGCTGTCCTCCGGGAGGCGCACGAGGCGGCCCGCCTCGGCGATGCCGGCCGGGGTCGGCATGACCATCGGGCCCTTCGCCGCGGCTTGCCCGGCATCGACGACCGCCTGCAGCTCCGCGCTGACCGGTCCGCGGTACATGCCCTTGATCACGAGTCCGACCAGCGCGTCTGCTGCGGTGGTCGGCGCCGAGATGTTGATCGCTAGGTCGTTCATGGTGCTCCTGCAGGCGAGGGTCGGGCCCCGGGTCGGGGCGGGTCTGTGCTGACCGGTGGGTGACCGGACAACCGGGTACTCCATTGCTGTGACGCTGCTCATAAACTACCCAAATAGTAGTTCATGTCAAGAAAGTTGGCCAAACTGTGAACAGAGTTAGCCTTCGAGGCACTTACTTGACATCGCATACGCTTTGGTCGCTACAGTTCACGTGTGACCGCCGACACTGTGCGGCCGACGGCTGAGAGGTGCGACATGAGCGAGGCGACGATCGCAGGCAACCCGGGGGCCGTCCCCGGAGGTGGGCCGGGAGCCGGCCGGGTCCCGGATCGGGACGAGCTCTACATCGGAGGACGGTGGGTGCCGTCATCCTCCGACGCCCGGATCGACATCCGGGAGGCCGCGACCGGTGAGATCCTCGCCCGGGTGCCGGACGGGGACGCCGCCGACTGCGACGCCGCGGTGGAGGCGGCATCGGTTGCCTTCGAGACCTGGTCGCAGGTGCCGGTGCCGGACCGGGTCGCCGTCCTCCGGCGCTTCGCCGACGAACTCGCCGCGCGCGAGGACGAGCTGGCAACCATCATGACGCGCGAGGTCGGCACGCCGATCAGCCGTTCGCGCGGCGTGCAGGTCGGCCTCGGGGTCGCGGTCTTCCGGACGATGGCCGATGCCCTGGAGGCATTGCCGCTCGAGGAACGTCGCGGGAACTCGCGCATCCTGCGGGTGCCGGCGGGTGTCGTCGGGGCCATCACGCCGTGGAACTATCCGCTGTATCAACTGGCGGCCAAGGTGGCGCCCGCGCTGGCGGCGGGGTGTACCGCGGTGGTCAAGCCCAGCAGCGTCGCACCGCTCGCGGCCTTCGCCGTCGCCGACATCGCCGACCTCATCGGTCTCCCGGCCGGCGTGCTCAATGTGGTGTCGGGTCCGGGCCGCGAGGTCGGACAGCGACTCGCAACCAATCCGGGGGTCGATCTGGTGAGTCTCACCGGCTCCACCTCGGCTGGGGCCACCGTTGCGGAACTCGCTGCATCAGGAATCAAGAAAGTGACCCTGGAGCTCGGCGGCAAATCGGCGTTCATCCTGGCTCCGGGTGCCGATCTCGACGCGGCCGTCGCCGCGGCCGTCCGCGGTTGCTTCGTCAACAACGGCCAGACGTGCGCGGCGACGACCCGACTGCTGGTGTCGCGGGACGACCTGTCCCCGGTTGAGCAGCGGGTGGCCGAGCTCGTGGGTGCCATGACCGTCGGCGATCCACTCGACCCGGCTGTCGACGTCGGTCCGATGGCCTCGGCCGGGCAGCGGCGTGTCGTGCTGGGTTTCCTGGAGTCCCTTCCGGGCGACGCGCGCGTGCTCGTCGGCGGTGCCGGTCTGGTGCCGGATCTCGACTCGAGGCTCGCCGGGGGCTACTTCGTCCGACCCACCGTCGTGAGCGGGGTCGACAACTCGGCGGAGATCGCCCGCGAAGAAGTGTTCGGTCCGGTCCTGACGATCCTGACGATCCTGACGTACTCCGACGTCGACGAGGCGGTGTCTATCGCGAACGACTCCGATTACGGGCTGTCCGGGGCGGTCTTCGCCGCCGACGACGACGCCGCGGTCGCGATCGCGCGACGGCTGCGTACGGGTCAGGTCGCGATCAACGGCGGCCGCTTCAACCCGATGGCTCCGTTCGGGGGCATGAAGAAGTCGGGCATCGGTCGTGAGCTCGGGCCCGACGGTCTCGAGGAGTACTTCGAGAAGATCTCGCTGCAGATGCCCGCGTGAGGGCTGCGAACGGAGAGGACCGACTCATGACCACCGACCACGAAGCGATCGTGTCGCTGATGGCGCGCTTCGCGCGCGGGATCGACCTGCGGGACTGGGAGCTCTATCGCTCGGTGTTCACCGACGAGATAGACATCGACTACTCGAGCTACCGGGCGGGCCATGCCGGCCGCTTCCGCGCCGACGACTGGGTACAGCGCGGCCGCATGCTCTTCCCCGGACTCGCGGCCTCGCAACACTTCCTGTCGAACTATGACATCACCGTCGACGCGGCGGCCGGCACCGGACGCGTGATCACGTATGTCCGGGCCGAGCACGTGCTGCCGAATGCGGGAGGCGACGCGATGTTCACGATCGGCGGCTACTACACCGACGACCTGGCGCGAGTGGACGGCGAGTGGCGGATCAGCGCGAAACGGCTGACGGTGCTGTGGAATTCGGGGAATCCACAGGTACTCGCGCTCGCGCGCGAACGAGCCGCCGAACTCCTCGCAACGACGGCTTAGAACTCGCGGACGGGCCGGCGGCCGTCCCATCCGTCGGCGGCCGCGGCGACCTTCGCATACAGCGCGAGGATCGACGGCGCGGGTTCGTAGATCTCGACCAGATGGCCGACGTCGGATCGGGTGTCATGGAATGCGAACGCATTTCCGCTCGAGGTCGTCGCCGTCAGCAGCGCCGGGTACCCGAGGGCGTCGAGGCGGGCCTGTTCGCCGGCGAACGAGGGCACGAACGTCGCGACATGATGGACCCGGCCGCGGTATGTGGTGGTGGCGGCGAACGCCGCCGGCGCCGCCGAATGGACCTCGACGAGTTCGACCTGCACGCTGCCCCACTGGCCGTAGGCCGACGAATGATCAAACTCGCCGGCTTCCGCACCGGCTCCGTGTGCGTGGTCTATCACGTTGCGGCGCAAAAAGAACGGTCCCGCGCCAGTCCGTTCCGAGAACCGCTCCGCGGCGACCGCGACATCGTCGACGAGGTAAGCGAGCTGGGCGATCGTGCCGAGGGTGGGACGCATGTGGACTCCTCATCGGAACTGGACAGCAGGTGCGGGAGGACTACTATGGTCCATGTAACACTAGTCAGATTAAAGTAACTAGAGGAGAGGGCGGGACCATGTCGTCGACACGCCTCGTCTCACTCGCGTCGCTGTCCGCGCTCGCGGTGCCACCGCCGCGGTTCATCGAATACGCGGCGGCCGGGGGATTCGACGCGGTCGGGGTGCGGGTGTCCGACCGGCCCGGTGAACGCGGGCATCTCCTGGCCGAGGGATCGCGTCTGCTCGCCGACACCCTCCTTGCTCTCGACGACCACGGACTGGCCGTGCTCGACGTCGAGGTCGTGAAGATCCACCCGGGTTCGTCGCGATCCGACTGGGAGCCCGTCTTGTTCGCGGGAGCCGCTCTCGGCGCCCGCTATCTCATCGCCACCGTTCTCGACGACGACGCCGACCGGGCGGGAGACAATCTCGCCGCACTCGCGCAGGCGGCTGCCCAGTTCGGCCTGCGCTGCTGCCTCGAACCCATGGTGTTCACCGCTGTCCGTGACCTGCGGGCAGGCCGGGCGCTGCTCGACGAATCGGGGGCCACCGAAGCCGGGCTGCTGCTGGACGCGCTGCACTGGTCGCGCGCGGGCGGGACCGTCGACGGACTCGGCGCCGAGGTCGAACGTGGGGGTATCCCGTACTGGCAGTTGTGCGACGCCCGCATGACCGGCCCGGCGCGCGACGACACCACCGCGATGACCGAGGCGCGCGGAAACCGACTGCCACCGGGTGCCGGTGCGCTCCCGTTGCGTCGACTGGCGGGGGCCCTGGGGCCGTCGGCGTCGGTCAGCGTCGAAGTCCCGTCGGCCCGCGGCGCCGCGGACCCGCGCCGCTGGGCGATCGAGCTGGGCACCGCCACCCGGCGCCTGCTGGCTCGCGTGCCGTCCGCGCCCGTCGGCTCCGAATCCACCGATCCCGACCGGTGTCCGACCCCTGGACACCACGATTCGAAAGTTCTGTCATGACCTCACACCCCAAGCGTCCGTTCCGCTTCGCCGCCCAGGTGTACCGATCCGAGACCGGTGCGCAGTGGCGGGACACCGCTCGCATGGTCGAGGACCTCGGGTACTCGGCTCTGCACGTGTCCGACCACTACATCGGACCCGGCCCGGCGCTGGACCCGACCGCCCACCGGCCGGTCACCCTCGCGCCGATCGCCAGCATGGCTGTCGCCGCCGAGGTCACCGATGAACTGGTGATCGGGTGCCGGATGTTCTGCGCCAGTTATCACGAGCCGGTCGCTCTCGCGAAAGAGGCTGCGACACTGGCGATGTTCGCCCCCGGCCGCATCGAGGTCGGGCTCGGTGCCGGTTGGCTCGGCGCCGAATACGAAGCGATGGGCGTACCGTTCCCGCCTGCTGGTGAACGGATCGACCGGTTGGCCGCGACGGTCGAGCTCTGCCAGCAGCAGTTCATCGGGAAACCGATCGACGTCGATCGCGGTGGGGTCCGCGCCACCGGGTTCGCGCCGCTCCCCGTGCCGGAGACGGCTCCGCCAATCATGATCGGCGGCGGCGCCCGACGCGTCCTCACGCTCGCCGGTGCCACCGCCGACATCGTCAGCATCAATTTCAACAACCGGTCGGGCAAACTCGGCTCCGACAGCGTGGCGACGTCCACGGTGGCCGAAACCCACAGGAAGCTCGACTGGGTCCGCGCCGGCGCCGGCGACCGCATGGACGACATCGAGCTCGAGACCGGCGCGTACTTCGTCGCGATCGACGGAGCCACCGACGTCACCGAGGAATCGCTCTGCGAACGAACCGGTTTCACGCCGGCCGAGCTGCGGTCGTTCCCGCACGCACTCGTCGGATCCGTCGACGACATCTGCGAGCAACTCGAGCAACGGCGCGAGGAGTTCGGGTTCTCCTACTTCACCATCGGCGACCGAGCGCTGGAACAGTTCGCCCCGGTCGTCGCCCGCATGACAGGGAAATGAGGAAGCGATGAGCACGACGACTGCGCCCCGCTATGTTCGGGTGGCCGAGCCGGGAGTGATCGAGACGAACAACGATGCCGACACGACGCCCGGGCCCGGCGAGGTGATCATCGACATCGGGTACTGCGGCATCTGTGCGACCGATACGCACGGCTACCAGTCCGCCGGCTTGCCGCCCGCGGTGTTCGGGCACGAATGGATGGGCACCGTCTCCGCGATCGGCGACGGGGTCTCGCATGTGTCGGTCGGGCAGCGTGTCGTCGCGGGTGTCGGACCGGCGTGCGGCGTGTGCGCCCAGTGCCGGGCCGGGTACGCCGATCACTGCGATCTGGCGTTCGCCGAGGCCAACGGCATCTCTCCGGGGGCGGCTGCCCACGGGGGTTTCGCGGACCGGCTGCGTGTCTCCGCGCGCCGTGCGATCCCGGTCCCCGACGCCCTGTCGGACATCGAGGCGGCGCTGATGGAGCCCGCCACCGTCACCTACCACGCGGTGCGTCGAGCACGAATCCCGTTGGGGGCCACCGCGGTGATCCAGGGTGCCGGTCCGATCGGCCTGCTCACCGCGCAGCACGCGCGGGCCGCGGGCGCCGGCCGCATCCTCGTGTCCGAGCCGTCGCAGGCCCGTCGCGACGCTGCGACAGCGCTCGGCTTCACCGATGTCGTCGACCCGTCCGAGCTGTCCCGGCGCCTCGAGGAAGTGAGCTCTGGGCTCGGCGCCGACGTCGTGTTCGAGTGCTCGGGGGTGGCCTCGTTGTTCCAGCCCAGCGCCGAACTCGTCCGGCGCGGTGGGACATTGGCGCTGCTCGGATACCCCGGCACCGATTCGTCGGTGAGCTACGGGGACTGGCAGAGCCGCGAGCTGACGGTCATCGGGTCTCTGGCGTACACGCACTCCGACTTCCTCGGTGCGATGACGCTCGTCGCCGAGGGGCGTATCGATGTCGCGTCGTTGCACACCGGGACGATCGGCCTCGGTGAGCTGGAATCGATGTTCGCCGAACTCGATTCGGGCCGTAGCTCGCACACCAAGGTGCTCGTCGACCCACGACGGTGATCCCTGTCCAACCCCTGCTCCCCGATCCTAAAGAACGACCCGCCCCCTGAGGTGCGAGCGAAGCGAGCCCACCCCTGCTCCCTGAGGTGCGAGCGAAGCGAGCCACGAAGGGCTCCGCAACCTGTCTCACCAGGCCCTTCGTGGCTCGTCGCTATCGCTCCTCACACCTCAGGGAGCAATGGGGTCGCTTCCTTCGGATTAGGGAGCAATGGTTATGTCGTTCTTTCGGATTAGGAGCGGAGGTGGGTCGCTATCGCTCCTCGCACCTCAGGGAGCAGGATGGTTGGTGCCTCTGCGAACAAGACGGTTCATCGAACAGCGCTGTGCGCCAACGCTGCCGGGGGTATGGTCTGGCCGCTGCCGCAGGTGGCACCGCCGTCGACCGGGATGGTGGCGCCGGTGACGAACGAGGCCAGCGGCGAGGCGAGGAACGCGATCACCTCGGCGACCTCGTCGGCCGTGCCCCAGCGTTGCAGTGGAACCATCCGACGCAGGGACTCGTAGCGTTCGGGGGTGTTGACCGCGATGCGTCGAGTCATTCCGGTCTCGATGGGGCCGGGGCAGACCGAGTTGACCCGGATGCCGTCGACGGCGAGGTCGAGGGCCAGTGACCGGGCGAGGTTGACCGCGCCGGCCTTCGCCGCGGCGTACGGCCAGCGGTTGGGTTCGCCGCCCAGGGCCGTCGCCGACGCCGTCACCACCACCGCACCGCCCCCCGATCGCCGGAACGCGGGGATTGCCTCGCGCACACCGAGAACCACCGACCGGAGGTTGACGTCGAGGGATCGGTCGAAGACGTCGAGGTCCAGGGTCTCGATGGACCCGGAAGCGGGGACCCCGGCATTGAGGATCAACGCGTCGAGCCGGCCGAAGCGCTGTTCCGCCGTCTCGACCGCGCGCCGGTTGTCCTCGGCCGACGTCACATCCCCCACGAGCGGGACGATCCGCGGCCGGTCCGCGAGCTCGTCCAGAACCGCAGGCGAGTTGTCGATCGCGACAACCAAACTCCCGCGACCGACCAAGAGCTCGGTCACCGCACGGCCGATGCCCGAGCCGGCACCGGTCACGATGGCGACGGTGCCGGACACGGTCTCGGTCTCGGTCATTCGGAGTCCATCTCGATGATCGCCCGGCCGACGATCTCGCCGCGGGCGAGGGCCTGGTAGGCCTCGTCGACCTCGTCGAGGCGGTAGCGGCGGGTGATCACACGTTCCGGCTCCACGATCCCGCCGGCGACCATGCGCAGCAGCGCCGGCATGTCACGTCGTGCCTTCGCGCCATAGGAACCGCGGATCTGCAGGCTGCGGCGCACGAGACGGGCCAGATCGAGCTCACCGGGCGTGCCGGCCGGCGCGATCCCGACGACCACGGCGCGGCCCCCGTCGTCGAGGATGTCCAGCGCGGTCGCGAAGGTGCTCGGGTGCCCGAGGGCCTCGAAGGCGACGTCGACGCCGTGGCCGTCCGTCAGTGCCCGTACCTCGGCGACGACGTCGGTGTCGCGCGAGTTCACGGTGTGGGTCGCACCGAGCTCGGCCACCGCTTTGAGCTTGTCGTCGTTGACGTCGATCGCGATGATCTGGGCGACTCCAGCCGCTGCCGCGAATTGGACGATCGACGATCCCACGCCGCCGGCCGCCACGACGGCGATGCGGTCGGCCAGCCGCAGCTCGGCGTTGGTCACGGCACCGAGCGCGGTGAACGAACTGCAGCCGAGGATGGAAACCTCACCCAGTCCGACCCCGTCGGGGACGACGAAGGCGTCCGAGGCGGGAACGACACAGTATTCGGCGAGTCCGCCCATCGAGTACATCGCCAGCGGGGTGCCGTCGGCGCGGGCCAACCGGGTCTCGCCGTCGTAGAGCGTGCCCTTGAGCCGGTTGTGGGCGAAGAACTTCTCGCACAGATCGTCCAGTCCGCGCGCGCAGTGGCGACACTCGCCGCACGGCATGATGAAGCTGCACACGACCCGATCGCCCACCGCGAGGGTGTCGACGCCGTCGCCGAGTTCCTCGACCACGCCGGAGACCTCGTGGCCGAGGACCGCGGGAGCGGGGAAGTTCACCTCGGACTTCAGCACGTGCAGGTCGGTGTGACAGACCCCGCACGCGGTGACCTTGAGCAGGATCTCGCCACGACGGGGCGTCGGCCGCGGGATCTCCTCGACGGCGAGTGTCGGTGTACTGCCCTCCCAGACAGCAGCTTTCATGATGCGTTCTCCTTCTGGGGCCGGGCGACGCCCGACGAGTCGGGCACCGCGGTGCTGTCGTCGCGCACGAGCTGGATCAGCGGCGCCAGCCGCTCGGGCATGGTGGCCCAGTCCTCCGGCGACCGGATGTCGTCGGAGAAATTGCATTCGATGATGAAGTGTTCCGCACCGACCGCCTTCGCGGTGGCGATATCGGCGGCCACACCGTCGATGCCCTGTCCGCCGGATCCCACCGGGTCGGTGGGGCGCTGGAGGTAGGACCGCAGGAACAGCCGTACCGGCGCCCGTCCGGCGGGACGCTGCGCGGCCATCCCGTCGAGCTGGGCTTGCAGGGCCTCGGCCGTGCCGCTGCTGGGATTCCAGATGTCGAACAGTGCCGCGGTGCGGGCGAGACCGCGTTCGGACCGCAGCCCGGACAGCAGCGGCGGATGTGGTGTCTGGACCGGTTTCGGCCGCACGGTCGAGGTCGGGATGGTGAAGAACTCCCCCTCGAACTCGACGGGATCCGGTCCCCAGCACGCCTGGACGGCGCGGACGAGTTCGTCCATACGGCGCCCGCGCGTCCGGGGGTCGACGTCCATGAGTCGATGTTCTTCGTCGGACCAGCCGACGCCCAGCCCGGCGACGAGACGTCCGCCGGAGAGCACGTCGAGAGTGGCCAGGCGCTGTGCGAGTTCGACCGGGCGGTGGTACCCGGCGACCAGGATGCTGCTCCCGATCAGCGCCCGTCGGGTGCACGACGCGACGAATGCCATGAGCTCGGTGGCGCCGAGCACCGAACGGTAGGCGGGATGCACCGCCGTGGTGTGCCGGCCGCCGTAGACCGACGCGTTCTGCTCGGAGTAGAAGAGGTGTTCCTGCGCCCACAGTCCGGTGAAGCCGTGTTCCTCGGCGGCGACCGCGAAGTCGCGGACCGCCGCGGCATCGACGTGCTCGCCGAGCTGAGGAAGGGCGAGCCCGATCGTCGTGCCGCGGGCCCCGTCAGTCGTTGCCATCAGAGAATCGTCACCGACCCGGTGTTGCCGTCGACCTCGATCATCGCGCCGTCCGGGATGCGGGCCGTCGCGTCCTGAACCGAAACGGCGCACGGTATGCCGAGCTCACGACACACGATGGACGAGTGGGTGATCGTTGCGCCGACATTGACGACGACACCGCCCGCGAAGACGAACAACGGCGTCCAGGCGGGGTCGGTCTGCGGCGCGACGAGGATGTCGCCTTCCTCCAGCTGTTCGGCCTCATACGGGTCGTGCAGGATTCGCGCGCGTCCCCGGGCGACACCCGGGGCACCGCCGACACCGGAGAGGACGTCACCGGGCACCGCGGGGTCCACCCGCTGCCCAGTGCGCCGGGGCCACTGCGAGAGGGGGAGCGGTTCGAACAGGAAGAACGGCGGTTGCAGATCGAACAGGGCGAGATACTGCTCGCGTCGCTCCTTGATGGTGTCCGCGAACGACTCCGGTTCGGCGACGAAGCGATCGAGCTCGTCGTCGACGAGCATCGTGATGTCGTGATGGTCGTCCATGACCCCGCGCCCGACCATCCGGTGTCCGAGTTCGTAGAGGGCGGCCCGCATCTCACCCATGATCTTCACGCACGCGGTCTTCGTGCGCTCCCGCCACGGCATGAACTTGGTGATCGACTTCGCCGCGTTGCGGAACGCGGTGGCCGACTCCGCGTCGGGCATCTTGGCGGCGAGTTCCTCGGTGAGGGCGAGTCGCTTGTCCTGATTGCGGCGCAGGATCGCTTCGGGATCGGCCTCCGGCGGGCTGTTGCGCATCCCGTTGATGGCCATCAGTGCCAGCACGGGTTTGGTCTCCCAGCTGTCCGATCGGATGTCCCATTCGTTCGGTGCGCGCGAGCCGTACCGGTAGAGGAAGTCGTCGAACTCCTCTCGGAACTTCGCGGCGTCGGCGGAGTCACTCGCGGTGATCGTGTCGAGGGCGGTCGCGAGTCCGTTGTCGAAGATCCCGGTCAGCTCGGAGGAACCGGCGACGAGGCGCCCGAGCTTCCACATCGCATACGACGGGGCGGCCGAGTCCACGCCGCCCAGTCCGCTGAGCAGATCGCCGAGTTTGTCTGCCTCGCCGATGGTTTCGAGGAGTTGACCGGCCACGGCCGGACCCATCGTCGACAGCGTCGTGGTGACCGGGTGATAGGCGTAGCAGTAGATGAGGTCGGGGAGCAGCGAGCGAGCGTGCTCGACGAGTTCGGCATCGCTCATCGCGGCGAGATCGGGACGCTGGTCCCGTGCCCGGTCGGCGCGCCGCTTGGCCTCCTCGGCTTCGGGGAACTCATCGGTCGTGAGAGCCCAGGCGGTCTTCTCGGCGAGACCGGCCGTCAGTTCGGCGTTCTCGTCGCCCGGCTTGGGTACGTACTCGGGGATGTCGGGGTGGTCGCCCACCCACAGGCTGTTCCACACCGGCACGGTCAGCCCCGGGAGCCGGGCGCCGTTGAGCTCGGTCATCGAGAAGTTCGTGTAGTGGTAGCCGCCGAAGTTGCCGATGATCTCGGGCATCACCTCGTCGATCTCCTCGGCAAGGTGAGTGCCGAGGTTGTCGACGTAGCCCTGGCGCCAGCCGATGTTGAGGCCCTTGTTCCAGACCATCGTGACGTTCAGCGGACTCGACGGGTCGGGCAGCACTTCGCCGGCGTTGGCGCGTGTGTACACCGGGTATCGGCTGCTGAACTCCCAGTCGGTGATCCAGCGATCGATGTCGACCGCCCCCGCGGACTGCTCGTCACTCATGTGTTCCTCCTCATCGAGGTGACAGGCTGTATGTCAAGTCACACTATAGAAACCTGCGACAGATGGAAACATGTACAGAGATATTTCTCAGCAGTTTGAGGGTAAAGACTCCGCCAGTTGCGGCGCTAAGTAACTTTACTGCGAATAGAGTAACCTGACGTCAGGCCCAGAGATGTGGGTCACATCCTTCCCGCGCCGCCCGCTTCTCGCGTGGCTACTTCCGGCGCATCCGGTGACGAAAGGAAACCCATGTTCGAGAAGGTGCTGGTCGCGAACAGAGGCGAGATCGCGGTACGGGCTTTTCGTGCCGCGGTCGAGCTCGGCGCGAGCACGGTGGCCGTCTACCCCCACGAGGACCGCAACTCCGTTCATCGGGCCAAGGCGTTCGAAGCCTACGAGATCGGCGAACGCGGGCATCCGGTCCGCGCGTACCTCTCGGTCGACGAGATGGTCCGCGTCGCGGCGACGTCCGGAGCCGATGCGGTGTACCCCGGGTACGGCTTCCTCTCCGAGAACGCTGAGCTGGCCCGGGCGTGTGCGACCCGGCAGATCACCTTCATCGGCCCGTCCGCCGAGGTGCTCGAACTCGCCGGCGACAAGTCCCGGGCCGTGGCGGCCGCCGCCGAGGCCGGTCTCCCGGTGCTGACCTCGTCGACCCCGTCGAGTGATGTCGACGAGCTCGTGGCCGCGGCTGATGCGGTCGGTTTCCCCTTGTTCGTCAAGGCGGTCGCCGGTGGTGGCGGGCGCGGCATGCGTCGCGTCGATGAGCCGTCGCGGCTGCGCGGGGCGATCGAGGCGGCCTCGCGCGAGGCCACGACGGCCTTCGGTGACGGCACGGTCTTCCTGGAGCGAGCGGTGGTCGACGCCCGGCACATCGAGGTGCAGATCCTCGGGGACGCCACCGGCGAGGTCATCCATCTCTACGAACGCGACTGTTCGCTCCAGCGCCGCCACCAGAAGGTCGTCGAGGTGGCCCCCGCACCCGCGCTCGACCCGGCTGTCCGTGATCGGATCTGTTCGGATGCAGTGGCTTTCGCCAGGCACATCGGGTACACCTGCGCCGGGACCGTCGAGTTCCTGCTCGGTTCCGACGGTCGGCACGTGTTCATCGAGATGAACCCGCGCATCCAGGTGGAACACACGATCACCGAGGAGATCACCGACGTCGATCTCGTCGCCACCCAGATGCAGATCGCATCCGGTGCGACGCTGCGGGAGCTGGGACTGACCCAGGATTCGATCGAGATCCGCGGCGCGGCAGTGCAATGTCGCATCACGACCGAGGACGTGACCGACGGCTTCCGGCCCGACACCGGGCGGATCACCGCCTACCGCACGCCCGGTGGCTCGGGTGTCCGTCTGGACGGGAGCGTCGGACTGGGGTCCGAGATCGGCTCCCACTTCGACTCGATGCTCGTGAAGCTGACCTGTCGCGGCCGGGACCTGGAGACCGCGCGGGCGCGCGCACGTCGTGCGATCGCCGAGTTCCGGGTCCGGGGCGTCGCCACCAACATCCCGTTCCTGCAAGCGGTTCTGGCCGACGACGACTTCGGCGCGTGGCGGGTCACCACCTCGTTCATCGAATCCCGACCGGACCTGCTCGAGCAGCACGCCTCCGCCGACCGCGGTACCCGGATTCTGCGGTATCTCGCCGACGTCACCGTGAACCGACCGCACGGCGAGCGGCCGTCCGCGGTGTACCCGGTCGACAAACTGCCGGCGATCGACCTCACGTCCCCACCGCCGCCGGGGTCCCGCGATCGACTCCGGGAGCTGGGGCCGGACGGTTTCGCCGCCGAGCTCCGTGCGTCGACGGCACTCGCGCTGACCGACACCACCTTCCGCGACGCGCATCAGTCGCTGCTCGCCACCCGCGTCCGCAGCCGCGACCTGGTGACCGTCGCACCGCACGTCGCGCGGATGACCCCACAGCTGTGGTCGGTCGAGGCGTGGGGTGGGGCGACCTACGACGTCGCACTGCGATTCCTCAAGGAGGATCCCTGGGAACGCCTGGCGGCCCTGCGCACGGCGATGCCCAACGTCTGCCTGCAGATGCTGTTGCGCGGCAAGAACACCGTCGGGTACACGCCGTACCCGGTGGAGGTGAACGACGCATTCGTCCGCGAGGCGGCGGCCACGGGCGTCGACGTGTTCCGGATCTTCGACGCGTTGAACAACATCGACGCGATGCGGCCGGCCATCGACGCGGTGCGGGAGACGGGGACCGCGGTGGCGGAGGTGGCCATGTCCTACACCGGCGACCTCTCTGATCCCGGCGAGACCCTGTACACCCTGGACTACTACCTGAAGCTGGCCGAACGGATCGTCGACGCGGGCGCACACGTCCTGGCGATCAAGGACATGGCGGGCCTGTTGCGCCCGGCCGCGGCGTCGACCCTGGTGCGCGCCCTGCGGTCGCGGTTCGACCTGCCCGTCCATCTGCACAGCCACGACACCGCCGGCGGGCAGCTGGCGACCTACCTCGCCGCCTGGGAGGCCGGGGTGGACGCGGTGGATGGGGCGAGCGCACCGCTGGCCGGCACGACGAGTCAGCCACCGTTGTCGGCGATCGTCGCCGCGACGGCGAACACCGACCGCGACACCGGGATCGACCTCGCGGCCTGCTGCGCTCTCGAGCCATATTGGGAGGCGGTCCGGGCGGCGTACTCGCCGTTCGACACGGGCTTGCCGGCACCCACCGGCCGGGTCTATGCCCACGAGATCCCCGGCGGCCAGCTGTCCAACCTGCGGCAGCAGGCCCTGGCATTGGGGCTGGCGGACCGGTTCGAGGACATCGAGGCGGCCTACGCGGGCGCCGACACCGTGCTCGGGCGACTGATCAAGGTGACACCGTCGTCGAAGGTCGTCGGCGATCTCGCGCTGGCACTCGTCGGCGCCGGTGCGAGCGCCGTCGAGTTCGCGGACGACCCGACGGCCTACGACATCCCGGACTCGGTGGTGGACTTCCTGCGGGGCGATCTGGGCGAACCCGCGGGCGGGTGGCCGGAGCCGCTGCGCACGCGCGCCCTCGAGGGCCGCACCGACCCCCGCCCGGTGACCGCCCTGACCGAGAGCGACCTCGCGGCGCTCGCCGGTACGTCGGCGGAGCGTCGTGATGCGCTCAACCGGTTGCTGTTCCCCGGACCGAATCGCGAGTACCGCGAGCACCGCGAGACCTACGGTGACACGTCTCGGCTGTCCACCAACCAGTTCTTCTACGGTCTGCGTCAGGACGAAGAGCATCGCGTGGAGCTGGCGAAGGGCGTCGAACTGCTCATCGGGCTCGAGGCGATCTCCGACCCGGACGAGTCCGGGATGCGCAACGTGCTCTGCATCCTCAACGGGCAACTGCGGCCGGTTCGGGTGCGCGACCGCTCGGTCGAGTCGACGACACGCACCGCGGAGAAGGCCGATCCCGCGGTACCGGGGCAACTCGCCGCACCCTTCGCCGGTGTGGTGACGCTCTCGGTGAAGGAGGGCGACGAACTCCGCCGGGGTGAACCGATCGGCACGATCGAGGCGATGAAGATGGAGGCCTCGATCTCCGCGCCGGTCACCGGGATCGTGCAGCGTGTCGCGGTGTCGGGATCGACCGAGGTCGACGGCGGGGATCTCCTGCTGACCATCGCGACGGACTGACGTTTGTCGGGTCCGCGCTGTGCCGGCGCGGACCCGACGTCGTCACTTGCGTGCGAGGTCGGCGACCTGGGCCTCCACCGCGGTCTTGGAGTCGGGGTGTTCGGACAGTCGCACGGTGAAGGACTGCTCGAGCTCGTAACCGCGACGGATGTCGAGATCTTCGCAGCCGTTCAGGGATTGTTTGGCGAGCACGATGGCGTGCCTGCTCTTCTCCGCGATGGAGCGCGCGCGGGCGGTCGCGATCTCCAGGAGATCGTCGTGGGCGACGACCTCGATCGGTGCTCCCCACCGCTCCAGGGTCGACGCGTCGACCGGTTCGGCGGTGAGGAACATGCGGCGCATTGCCTGCTGGGGCAACATGCGGGCGGTGAAGCGACCACCGCCGAGGACCCCGACGTTCATCTCGGGCAGTCCGAAGGTGGCGCGTTCGGACGCGACCACGAGGTCGGAGAGCGCGACGAGTCCGAACCCGCTTCCCAGGGCCGGGCCGTTCACCGCGGACACCACGGGGAGGTGACACTCGCGCACGCTGAACAGCGCCCGCCGGGCCCGCCGCATCGCGATGTCGCCGCTGACGGTGGACATCGTCCGGAACTCGTTGATGTCGTTGCCCGCGCTGAAGATGCGGCCCTGACCGGTCAGCACGATCACGCGCACGTCCTGGTCGTCGGACAGCGCGTCGAACGTCGCCGCGATGTCCTCGTACATCTGCCCGTCGATGGCGTTGACCTTGCCCCGCGAGAGCTCGACGAGTGCGATACCGGGCTGGTGCACGGTGACGGAGAGGTTCCCGGAGGCCGGGGAGGTGGTCTGCATGGGTGCCTATCTGTCGTGGACTGCGCCGACGGGCGGTCGGGGCCCCGGCGCGAGCGAACGGAACGGGACTCACGGTAATCGAGCGAGCAAAATATGTACACAGTTACGACGACGGGTCGTCTCGCCACCGCACCGATCGTTCGGGGGCGACCGTTGCCGCCCCGATCCGAACTAGAGAGCAGGTGCGGGCGGGTAAGGTGTCGGCACCGACCGATCAGCCGAGACACGGGAGCCGCATGACCGTCGCCGACGAGCCCGCCACCCGGCAGCCGCGCGGGCAGAAGATGTCCGCGCGGGTGGCCAACATGGTGGCCGATCAGATCCTCGGCGGTGGCATCGTCGAGGGTCAGCGCCTGCCGACCGAGAAGGAGATGGTCAGCGAGTTCGGCGTGGCACGCACGACGGTGCGTGAGGCACTGCGGCTCCTCGAGAGCCGAGACCTCGTGACGATCAAGGCGGGAATCGGCGGCGGGCCCATAGCCAAACGGCCCGAACTCGATTCGCTCGGCAACATCATGAAGCTGTTCCTCCAGATCAACGGCGCGAACATCAGTGATGTCATCGACGTCCGGTTGATGCTCGAACCGATGGTCGCGCGGGCCGCGGCGCAGAACGTCACCGACGAGCAGATCGAGTCGATGCAGCGGGCACTGGACCGGATGCGCGACCATCCCGAGGACCACGCCAACTTCCAGGAGAACAACGCCGCGTTCCAGCGCGGGGTGTACGAGGCGGCGGGCAATCCCGCACTGCGGGTGGTCATGGAGACGCTGTGGCTGCTCGTTCGCGACGCCGAACCCGTCGAGCATCCCATCGCGACGCGGCTCGCGGCCTTCGAACTCCAGCAGGACATCCTCGACGCCATGCGCGCTCGCGATGTCGAGGCGACCGCGGCCGCGATGGACGTCTTCAACCAGGAGTCCGCCCGGTACTACCGCCGCCGGCTCCGCGACATCATCTCGCGACCCGTGCGCTGGCAGATCTGAGCGTCGACTAGACCACCCGTCGTAGCACCCCCGGCACGACGTCGTCGTCGGCGGCGAGAGCCAGCACCTCACCGAAACCGGCGACGAGGCAGTCGGCGAACAACTCGAGGTCGGTGACCGCGGCGCCGTCGGAATTGATTCCGAGACAGGCCGTTCCGTTGTGGGTGATCATCGTCGCCATCATCGCGCAACCGGGCAGCGGGCCGAACGGGAACATCCGCTCGACCTTGGCGCCGGCCACGTAGGTGTCCCACGGGATGCCCGGCACGTTGCTGGCCTGCAGATCGTTCTGGCTGGTCGTGCCGCTGAACTGCATGAGCACCGATCCGGGTAACCAGGCCATCACCGAGCCCAGCGTGTTGAAGATGTCGACGGCCGGTTCGTGCCGGGCGACGCGGACCTGTTCGCGGATGGTGAGGACCCGCTCGAAGGGGTCGGCGATCCCGACCGGTCCGGCGAGCCGTCCCACCGCGATCCGGTTGCCACCCGCCGGATCCTCCGGACGCCGCACCGAGATCGGGATCGCGACCGGCATCGTCTCGATCGGGGTGCCCATCTTCTCGTGATAGAGGCGGAAGCCGCCGATGAGCCCGGCGAGGTAGACGTCGTTGATCGACGCCCGCGTCGCCGTCGCGGTCGCTTTGAGGTCGGTGAACGGGACCTCGAACGCGCTGAAACGCCACGACAGGCTCCGATGCGCGAGCAGCGGGGAACCAGGGGGGCTGACCAGGCCCGCCACGCGTGGAACCGAGCGACCATATCGGAGAACGGAACTCAATGCCTGGCGGGGATGCGCCAGCGCGCGGACGCCGCGGAATGTCGTGTCGACACGATGCGGGATCCGCCGGATCTCCTCGCCCACCTGCCGGCGGAGCAGGTCGACGGGCGTGATGTTCACCGGATCGGGGCTCGGCGGCTGGGGTTTGCCCGGATTGTGTTCGCGTGTGGGCGAATGCAGCTGGGCCAGTCCGATGATCGCGCCCAGGCCGTCGGTGAGCGCATGGTGGGCTTTCAGGAAATATGCTGCCCTGCCGTCCGGCAGCCCTTCGATCAGCGTGCCCTCCCACGGCGGCCGTGCGGCATCGAGCGCGGTCATCGCGAGCTGCTCGCACGTGATGAGCAGCTCACGCATGCTGCCGTTGCCGCCCAGACGGATTCGGCGCAGATGGTAGTGCAGGTCGAAGTCCGGGTCGACTGCCCAGCTGGGCGTTCCCATGCCGAACGGGGAGTCGACGACGCGCTGCCGGAATCGCGGGGCCATTCGGCTTCCCCATTCGTGGGCAGCCACGAGCCGGTCCCAGTCCGGGGCGCAGTCGTACACCTCGAGCATGCAGATGGTCCCGCGCATCCGGCGATCGGTGTCGCCTCGCCACATGATGGTGTCCACCGAGCTCATGTGGGGCTCGTTGGCCCAGTCGAGCGGTCGGTCCACCCCGTCGGTCAGGTCCGGTTCCTCGCTCACACTTGCCTCTCTTCCGGTACCTCGACGGGTGGCCGGGCGTCGTCGTCGGCGAAGAAGTCCAGCGGCCAGTCGGCCAGGGCGCTGATGTACATCTGCCGGACCTCCTCGGCGCGGTCGCCGATCTCGTCGGGCGACCAGTCGCTGGTGTCCACCGGCGGCAGCACCATCACCTCGACGGTCCCCGGTCGGATGAGTTGCGCACCGCGCCACATCAACTCGCCGGTGTTACGCAGGACCACCGGTACGACGGGGACACCCGCCTGCATCGCGATGTGGAACGGACCCTTCTTGAACCTGCCGACACGTGGTGTGGGCGACCGGGTGCCCTCGGGCGCGACCACGAGCGACATTCCCTCGTCCCGCAGAGCTGTGACGGCCGGCGCCAGCTGTTCGATCGCGCGGCCCGGGTCGGCGCGATCGATGAACACCAACCCGGCCTGCTGAAGGATCGGCCCGACCACCGGAACCCGTTGCACCTCCTTCTTGGCCACCCCCGTGGCCTCGGACCGCACGAGGTTGATCATCACCGGCAGGTCGAGTTTCGACTGGTGGTTGAACAGGAACACGCACGGCCGCGCCGACGTGAGGTACTCGCCTCCGTCGAGGACCTGCACGTGGATCCCGGCGAGTGACAGCCCGACGTCGGTACCGGTCGGCAGGGCCTCGACGAGTGCGGCGGGATCGCGTCGAACGAGCCCGGTGGTGACGCCCACCGCGGCGGAGGCGAGAAACGAACCGTAGAAGGCGCCGGTTCGGGCCAGCATCCCGAGCCGGTTGTACGTGGGGTTCTTCAGGTCGATGATCGGCCAGCCGCGGGATTCGGCCTCCGCCCGCAGTATTCGGCGCGGGGAGACAGCCGCCGGGTTGCCCACCGACTCCAGGTACGGGATGTCCTCGTTGCCGTCGCTGTAGGCGAAGGAGGCGTCGAGGTCGATGCCGTGCTCACGGGCGAGGGTGCGTACCGCAGCGGCTTTCCCCGGACCCCAAAGCGGGCGTCCCCGGATGTTGCCGGTGACCACCCCGTCGACGACCTCGACATCGGTGGCGAGTGCGAAGTCGGCCTCGATCTCCCGCGCGATGGGTTCGATCTGGAATCGGGTCGCCGACGACGCGATGACGATGGTGTGTCCCATCTCCCGATGCGCGCGCAGGATCTGCCACATCTGCGGCCGCAGCTTGGCCGCCGTCTCGTATTTGAAGAGGTGTTCGCCGAACTCGATCAGCTCGGCGTAGGTCTTGCCGGCGAACGTGGGACGCGTGGCGTCGAGCACTTCCGCGTAGTCCTGTTCGGACACGACGCCGCGCAATCCGATGAGCAGGAAGTCGGCGAGTTCGCCGAAACCGAATTCCATGCTGCGCAAGCGTGCTCGCATGATGGCGGCGGCGGAGAAGCCCTCGATCAGGGTGCCGTCGTAGTCGAACAGCGCGGCGACCTTCTTACCGGTGGGTGCCGACCGGATGGCCCGCATCCGGTCGGTGAAGGCACTCATCGTGTCCCCTCCGACCAGACCGTGTCCATGGTGTCGGCTCCGCCCACGGCACGCTGGAGATCCTCGATCGACGCGATCCGGGCCAGCCGCTCGCGCATCGATTCGACCTCGTCGAGCCAGTCCCGGCGGGCGGTCGCGAGGTCCGCGACCTCCTCGCCGTGGATCAGGTGGCGGTTGTCGGCGAGCTGATAACAGCCGTCGTAGAGGTCCTTGGAAACCGAATCCTTGCTGCGCACAACACCTTGCAGGGACAGCTGGCGTCCCAGACCGAGGCATTCGACGATCAGGTCCTCCTTGTCGCGCGATGCGGTGCCGAGTTCCACGAGTTTGGTCGCGAAGACCAGTTGGGCGTCGAAGAACGGCTGCAGGGTGCGTCGGGCGAGGAGTCCGCCGGTGTGGCCGTGCAGTACCTCGTAGGTCCACTCCTGCGTCGGCGTCACGGCACGCCAGCCCGGGGCCAGCAGATCGAGTTCGAGACCGAGTCGGTGCAGGAACTCGGTCTTGGCCGGGAAGAAGAACTCGAACTTGAGCAGATCGCGGATTCGCAGGGCCTCCCGTTGCGACGCCGCGAGCAGCCCCTCGTCGGCGAGCGGACCGTCGGCCGTCTCGTCGTATCCGACGGGGTGTTCGTCCGGCGGGATGTCGTCGGCCCGGACGTCACCGTCGGCCACGGCGAGCATGGCGACCTCGACGATCGCGCGGTCGACGAAGTGATGGAGCGCCCCGTTGCGGTAGTAGGCCGCGACCGCGTGATTGTCCGGCACGATGGACCACACCGGTTCGGAACCGCCGTCGAAGCAGCTCACCACGCCGTTGCCGGCGAGGACCCGGAGAGTCTGGGTCAGCCCGACCCCGCGGCACAGGGCTGGGTCCGGGCCGGGTAGCTCGCGCCGGCGGATGTAGTCGAGCAGGGGAGCCAGGATGGCCTCGATCTCCGCGAGCGTGTACGCCCTGTCGTGCGCGCCGAGGAGGGCGAAACCGGCCAGCGAGGTCGCCGAGATCGGGGTGGCGGAATTGATCTCGTCCATCACCCGGAACGCGACCTTCTCCAGCCGCGCGCGGCCCTCGCCGGCGTCGGCGAGAGCGGTCCGCAGCGAGATGGGGGTCCCGAATCGCACCCGGGCCTCGCCCAGGTAGGCGCGCTGCGCCTTCGCGTAGCGCAACAACCACCCGACGCCCTCGGGCTTCTTCGTGCCACCGGCGTCCTCGGCCGCCATCGCGCCGATCTCCTGGAGCTGGTCGTACACGATCGAGGTCGGCACGATCGTCACGTCGGCCTCGTCGAGCTGCCCCACCGCGTCGACGACGTAGGTGAGCAGTCCCAGTTTGGGCTTCCGGAGCTTGCCGGTCCGGCTGCGACCGCCCTCGATGTACCACTCCAGGTTGAAGCGCTTCTCGACGATGTAGGCGAGGTAGGAGCGCATCGCGAACTTGTAGACCGGGTCCGCGCCGAACTTGCGTCGGATGAAGATCATGCCGGCGCGGCGGGCCACCGGGCCCACCGGCCAGAACGAGAGATTGTTCCCGCCGAGCACGAGGTTGGGTGGGAAGTCGTTGTTGCGCAGCACTTTCGCCAGGACCAGCGGATCGACATAGGACCGGTGGGAGGGCAGGAAGATCAGGCCGGTGGACTTGTTGAGGGTGCGCAGGGTGTTGAGGTTCTCGACGTCGACGGTGACGTTCCAGGCCCGCTCGTGCAGTCGGTTGAAGGTCGCCGAGAACACGTCGTCCATGAGCCGGCTCTGGGTGGCGACGAAGGTCGAGAGTTTGTCGGTGGCCTCGGCGACCACCGCATCGGTGGGCCGACCCAGTTCGGCTGCGAGTTTGGCCGCGGACGTCTGGAATCGCGACGAACTGCTGATCTGCTCGGCGACCAGACGGGGGACCTTGTAGCGATCACCGACGATCTGGCGTTCGGCTCGCTCGGCCGACACCGACGCCTGGAACAGGACGAACTGGGCGAACGGCTCACCCTGCGCCTGGTGATGGGCATACCGGGTGCGTAGTTCCTCGATCGTGGCGGGTGCACCGGCAACGACGCGGAGACTGTCTGGACGTCTCTTCCGGATCAGCGGCTGGACCGCTCCGAGCGGCCGCCGGGGATTGGACAGCACCAGGACGTCGCCCAGCGTGACCCGCCGCTCACCTTGCCGGACCGCCGGGAGCCAGACCGCCCGGACAGGCACGAGCAACGTCTCCGGCGCCATGCCGTCGAAGTCGATCTCCGCCGATCGGGAGATCGTCGCGTCCGGATAGTTCGCCGCCGTCCACTCGCGTACCGCCCGCATCTCGCACGACGTACGGGCTTTGGTCAGCACCACCACCGGATCGGTCACCTGCATCACCCTCACGTCTCTGGGGTCCTGCCCCGCCTCATTGTGACGTGGACTACACCGAGGGGGGTGGTTTTCGTCAGGACGACCGACGCGCCGCGAAGACTTTCGTGTGTAACCGGTCCGGCCAGATGATGTTCGGTCCGGAGACGACGAAACGCCCCATCCGACCGACTGGCCGTCCGGGGCGTTTCGCGAAAGTCAGGAGCTCAGAGCGCGCTGACGTTGGTAGCCTGGGGGCCCTTGGCACCCTGCTCGACGTCGAATTCGACGCGCTGGTTCTCTTCGAGGTTGCGGAAGCCGCTACCTTGAATCGAGGAGTAGTGGACGAAGACATCTGCGCCCTGGTCGTCGGGAGCGATGAAGCCGAAGCCCTTTTCGCCGTTGAACCACTTGACGGTTCCCTGTGCCATACTGCTGTACTTCTTTCTTCAGTGTGCGCAACCACCAAGACCGATGGCCGCCCGTCAACTCTGTCACAGATGAGGACCGTTGGGAAACGCAGGGCGCAATCGGTGTGGGCGGTCCGCTGCGCGGGTACCCCGTTCGAGAACGAAACCCGGGTGTTCGGGGTCTGCGTGAGTAGGCTGGACAGGGCACCACGCGATCGACCTGCGATCGAGGCACGTCATGGCCGAGAACGATCCGCTGACCACACAACGCGATGCCGTCCGCGACGTCGCCGGTGAACTGGTGGAAGCAGGTTTCGCCGATCCGGTCGAGATCGGTCGTGGTGGCTACGGTGCCGTATATCGCTGTCGCCAACCCGCATTGGACCGCGATGTCGCGGTCAAGGTGCTGACCGACCACCTCGACGCCCAGAACCTCGAGCGGTTCGTGCGTGAGCAGCGTGCGATGGGGCGACTCTCCGGGCACCCGAACATCGTCAACATCCTCGAGGTCGGGTCCACGCCCGAGGGCTTTCCGTTCATCGTGATGCAATACCACCCCCACGCGTCGTTGGACCTGCGCATCCGCAGGGACGGTCCGCTCGACTGGCGCGATGTGCTCCGGCTCGGCATCAAGGTGGCCGGTGCGCTCGAGACGGCCCACCGGGCGGGCACCCTGCACCGCGACATCAAGCCGGGGAACATCCTGCTCACCGAATACGGCGAACCCCAGTTGACCGACTTCGGCATCGCCCGGATCTCCGGCGGCTTCGAGACCGACGCCGATCTGGTCACCGGTTCGCCCGCCTTCACCGCGCCCGAGCTCCTCGCCGGTGCGACGCCATCGGTGACCTCCGACGTCTATGGGCTGGGCGCGACCCTGTTCTGTGCGCTGACCGGCCACGCGGCGTTCGAGAGGCGCAGCGGGGAGCAAGTGGTCGCGCACTTCCTCCGCGTCGCGAGCGAAGGAGTTCCCGATCTCACGTCGGCCGGATTCCCCGCGGAGGTGTCCGGCTGCATCGAACATGCGATGGCGCGCGAACCCGCGGACCGCTCCGGGTCGGCGGCAGGGCTGGGCGAGGAACTGCGGAACGCGCAGCGGCGGCTCGGGGTGCCACTCGACGGGATGGCACTGCCGGACGGGTCCTCGGAGCCTGCCACCTCGACGACGCCGCGGCGGCGGCGGACGACGATGACGCTGCCCATGCCGTCGACGAAGTTCCGCCCACCCATCCGGCCTCGGGCGCAGGTCACCAGGACCCGACTCCTGAAGACACTGCGCGACGGGAAGCTGCGCCGTCTCACGCTCATCCACGCACCCACCGGCTACGGGAAGACCACGGTCGCGGCCCAGTGGGCCGAGGAGCTCGCCGTCGACGGCGTACCGGTGGCGTGGCTGACGGTCGACGACACCTACAACGACGTCGCACGGTTTCTCGCCGACCTCGTCGAGGCACTGCGCCGGGCGGCCCCGGACGCCGTCGGCGACTGCGCCGCGGCGGTCGAGGAGCACGGCGATCGCGCCGAGGAGTACGTGCTGACATCGTTGATCAACGAGGTCCACGCGCACGGCCGGCGCATCGCGCTCATCGTCGACGACTGGCACCGGGTGACGGACCCGACGGTCATCGGGGTGATGGACTATCTGCTCGAACACGGTTGCCATCACCTGCAGGTGATCGTGACCAGCCGAACCCGGCGAGGCCTCCCGGTCAGTCGTTTGCACGTCCACGACGAGATCATCGAGATCGACATGGAAGCACTGTGTTTCGACGAGGCGGAAGCCGGGCGGTTCCTCCTTGATGTCGCCGGTCTGGACCTGCGGGGCGACGAGGTCGCCGAACTGTGGTCATCGACCGACGGTTGGGTCGCGGCGCTGCAACTGGCATGCGTGTCGCTGCGCCGATCCGGGCATCCCGGCGAGCTGATCGGCGACATCTCCGGTCGCCACCATGCCATCGGTGACTTCCTCGCCGAGAACGTCCTGGGCGTGCTGGAACCGGAGGTCCTGCATTTCCTGCTCACCGTCTCGCTGCCGGAACGGATCTGCGCCGATCTCGCGACCACGCTGAGCGGCGAGGCGCGCGGACAGGCCATGCTCGAGGAGGTCGAGCTCCGTGACCTGTTCCTCACCCGGGTCGACCAGGCCGGCGAATGGTTCCGGTTCCACTCCCTGTTCGCCGAGTTCCTGCGACGCAGGCTGGAACGGGATGAGCCGCAACTCATTCCGCAACTGCACCGCAGGGCGTCGGAGTGGTTCGCGGGGCACGGGATGCTGACCGAGGCGGTCGACCATGCGCTCGCCGCCGGTGACGCGGACCGCGCCATCGAACTCGTCGAAACCGACGGCCGGTCACTCATCGAACACTCGCGAATGACCACCCTGATCACGTTGATGGAGAAGTTGCCGCCCGTGACGGTGGCGGCCAACCCGATCCTGCAGATGCAGCTCGCGTGGGCGAACCTTCTCCTGCACCGCGCCGCGCTCGCCGAAGCCTCCCTCGAACGGGCGCGGGTCGCACTCGAGCGAGTGGCGAGGTCCGATGCTGCCCTGGGGATTCGGCGTGAGGCCGACATCGCCGAGGCGTGCGTGCGCGCCATCTCCGACCGGCTCGACGGGCTCGACGAACTGGTGGCGCGCCTGGCCGACGACCTCGACGGGTTGTCGCCGTTCCTCGTGTCGGCCATCCACAATGTCGGGACCCTCAGCGCCACCTTGCGATTCGACTTCGACGAGGCTCACCGCTGGCAACAACGCGCGATCCCGGCACACCGACGCAACACCGGTCCGTACGCGGTCATGTACGGTTACGGCCTCGACGGGCTCGCCTACGTCGAGCAGCTCGACCTCGACCGTGCCGAAGCATGTTTCCGTACGGGACTCCGGTTGTCGCGCGAACAGGGTTCGTCGACCCAGTCGCAGGGTGCGCAGCTCGCCAGCGCTCTTCTCGCGGCGGTCCGGTACGAGCGCGGTGATGTGTCCGAGGCCGAACGACTGCTCGACGAGAGCTTCTTCATCGGGGCCGCCGAAGGCGTCGTCGACATGATCGAGGCTCGCCACCTCGTCGGGGCGCGCGTGGCGTTGTGCCACGGTGACCGGGCGGTCGCGGCGTCCTACCTGGACGAAGCCGTGGACATCGCCGAGCGGCTCGACACCCCACGGCTGCGTGCCGTCGCCGAGAACGAGCAGGTGATGAGGCACCTGCCGGCTCGTCGTAGGGTGTCTGCGCGCGTCGATGCCGGCGCCGAGGTGCCGACACGCGGCATCGCGGCGATCGTCGCGCAGCTCCATGCCGAGACCGCGATCCGGTTGATGCTTGACGCCGGCGAGTCCGCCGAAGCCCCTGACGTCGCCTGTCGGTGGGCGCAGGAGTGGGTGGACCGGTTGGCCGGCAGTGGCCGCCACCGGGCGTTTCTGCGGGCGCGACGACTACTGGCGGTGTGTCTCGCTGCGGCCGGTCGGACGCAGGAGGCACGCGCACACACCCTGGCTGTCCTGGCGCAGTGCGCAGCGTCGGGCATGGTTCGGTTTCCGCTGGATGGCGGCGACGAGTTCACCCGGCTCGTCGACGACGTCGCCCGCAGTGTTCGTGCCGGTGACCGTCCCGCTCCGGCAGCGTTGTCGCCGGATTTCCTCGACCGGTTGCTCGGCGACGGTGGCACCCGTTCGTGACCAGGCCGGGAATACCAGGGCGGGCCGGCGGCCTTGAACCACAACGTGGCCCCACACCGCCCGCCGCGCGGGTGCGGGGCAGGTGTAGACGACCCCTAGAGAGAGGACAAGTGCTCATGGCAGTCCCTAACATCACACTGAACAACGGAATCACCATCCCGCAGTTGGGTTTCGGAGTCTTCCAGGTTCCGCCGGAGGACACGCGTGAAGCAACTCTGACCGCATTCGAGGTCGGATACCGCCACATCGACACCGCGGAGATGTACGGCAACGAGAAGGGCGTCGGCGAAGCGGTCCGCGATTCGGGCATTCCGCGCGACGACATCTTCATCACCAGCAAGCTGAACAACGGCTTCCACGACTACGACGACGCCCTGAAGGCGCTCGACGGAACCCTCGCCGACCTCGGCGTCGAGCAGATCGACCTCTTCCTGATCCACTGGCCACTGCCGGAGGTGGGCGACTACGTCCAGACCTGGAAGGCGCTCGAGAAGGCCTACGCCGACGGAAAGGCGCGCGCGATCGGCGTGTCGAACTTCCAGCAGGCGCATCTACAGCGTCTCTTCGACGAGACCGACGTCGTACCCGCGGTGAACCAGATCGAGGTGCACCCGTATCTGTCGCAGAACCCGTTGCGGGCGTTCAACTCCGAGCACGGCATCGCCACCGAGGCATGGTCCCCGATCGCCCAGGGCAAGGTGGCCGACGACCCGGTCATCACCGAGATCGCCAAGTCCAAGGACCGCTCGCCCGCGCAGGTCACCCTGCGGTGGCACATCCAGCGCGGCGACATCGTCTTCCCGAAGTCGGTGACCCGCTCGCGCGTCGAGGAGAACTTCGCACTGTTCGACTTCGAACTGTCCGACGACGAGGTCGCCCAGATCGACCGCCTCAACAACGACGAGCGCATCGGGCCCGATCCGGACACCTTCAACTACGTGCCGGAGTGACCCCCGCCCCGTTGACTGTGCGTGAGGGTGCAGGCAGCGACCCCTCTTGCTCCCTGAGGAGCGAGCTTGCGACCCCTCTTGCTCCCTGAGGAGCGAGCTTGCGACCCCTCTTGCTCCCTGAGGAGCGAGCTTGCGAGCGTCACGAAGGGTCCTGGTGAGATGCGCGGCAGACCCTTCGTGACGCGCCCTCCGCAGGCTCCGGGCGCTCCTCAGGGAGCGGGACGGGCCGGTGTGGCTGTGGTTCTTTCGGAACAGGGGTCGGGGTGACCGGAGGTCAGCAAAGGTTCTCTGAGCGAGCAGGTTTAGACAGCGAGGCGCGCAACTGACTGAACCGGAACAGTGCGGGCTCGCCGACGACCTCGGTGTAGCGATCGATGACCGCATCGACGAAATCGTCGACCGCACTGTCCGGTAGTCGGCTCGTCCAATCTGACGCCCCGACCGCGAACCACGCCCGGAAGTCGTCGACCGAATCGAACCGCCAGCTAAGGTCTTTCACCGCCAGGTCGTCCACGATGAACCCGGCGTCGGTGGCGAGTTCCCCGAACCGCGATGGTTCCACGTGGACGTAGGGCGCGTCGAAGCCGTCGAAGTAGCGCTTCCGCTCCGGTTGCGCCGCGACCTCCATCCCCACGTCTTCGATACTCGGTCTCTCGGTGGCGCACACCATCTGCAGCACCGCCCGACCGCCGTCGACGAGACTGCGCGCGATTCCTTGCAGCGCCGCCCCTTGGTCGTGCACCCAGTGCAGCGCGTTGAACGACACCGCGATGTCGAAGTCGTCGTCGAAGGGCAGGGCAAGCACGTCGTCGACGTGGAACTGGACGCGCAGCAGGTCCGCCGGGACCCGCACGAGCGCGCGTTCGATCATCCGGCGCGAGGCGTCGACGCCGACGACCGAGCCCGACGGCAGCCGGTCGGCGAGCAGCATCGTGATGAAGCCGTCGCCGCACCCGATGTCCAGCAGGCGTTCGGTCCCGGCGAGTTCGAGGTCGCCGATCGACTCCTCGGCGACCATGCGCTGCAAGGCGCTCACGTCCGCGTACCGGTCACCGTCCCAATCGACCATCGCTCACTCCTCGGTTGTGTACCGACCCCGGGCCATTGTCCCGGCAAGTGCGCACGGCCGCCGGACGTTCGGCGTATCCGGGCCGCCGCAGTCCTACCGCCCCGCCTCGCGTTCCACCATGAGCGAGGCCTCCCGGTAGTGCGCGTACACCTCGGGCGTGGGCGTCCCGGTGAGCGTCTGGGTCGATGTCTCCCACGCGGGCAGTTCACCGGTCAGGGCCCACGCGGCCTGTCGCGCCGCACCGAGCGCCACGTGTTCGCCGTCGGCGGGGACGACGACCTTGCCGCCGAACAGACCCGGTGCGATGTGGCGCACCGCAGCCGACTTCGCGCCACCGCCGGTGAGCAGCACGCGCTCGACGTCGATGCCCTGCTGCTCGATCCGTTCGCGGCAGAACACCAGAGACGAGACCAGGCCCTCGACGGCCGCGCGGGCGATCGCGGCCGGGGTGAAGTTGGCCGCGGTCAGCCCCGTCAGCGTGCCGGTCGCGTCAGGGATGTTCGGCGAGCGCTCGCCGGCGAAGTAGGGCACCATCGTGACGCCACCCGCGCCGGGCTCAGCCGACATGGCCAACCGCGCGAACTCGGCCAGGTCCACGCCGAGCATCGACGCGGTCGACGCCAGCACCGGGGCGCCGTTCAGGGTGCAGACCAGCGGCAGGTGACGCCCGGTCGCGTCCGCGAACCCGGCCACCAGACCCGACGGATCATTCGGCGCCACGTCGCCGACGGCGCTGACCACGCCCGACGTGCCCAGGGAGACAACGGAATCCCCGGGGCCGGCGTGCAGTCCCAGTGCGGCTGCGGCGTTGTCGCCCGCGCCGGCGCCCACGACGACGCCGGACGGCGTGACGCCGGCCCGTTCCGCGGGGCCGAGGACCCGGGGCAGAAGCGGTCGACGGCCGCGGAACGCGGCGTCGAGCAGATCGGTTCGGTACTCGCCGGTCGCCGCGCTGAAATAGCCGGTGCCGGAGGCGTCGCTGCGGTCGGTCGTCAGCTCGGCGAGGTCGCGACTGTCGCGCAGTCGCCAGGTCAGCCAATCGTGCGGAAGACAGATCGCAGCCGTGGCGTCGGCGTGCGCCGGTTCGTGGTCGGCCAGCCAGCGGAGTTTGGTCGCGGTGATGGAAGCCACCGGCACCACCCCGACCGAGCGCGCCCACTGCTCGGATCCGCCGAACTCGTCGACGAGAGCAGCAGCGCTCGGTGCGGAACGGGTGTCATTCCACAGCAACGCTTCCCGGACCACCCGGCCATTCCCGTCCAGACAGACCATGCCGTGCTGCTGGCCCGCCACGGACACCGCGGAGACGTCGTCGAAGCCGTCCGCGGCGGCGACCGCAGAGCACAGTGCGTCCCACCAGTGATCCGGGTGCACCTCGGTACCGGCGGGGTGCGGAGCGTGTCCGGTGCGCACCACCTGCCCGGTGTCGGCGTCACAGACGACCACCTTGCATGACTGGGTCGACGAATCGATCCCGGCGACCAGCGTCGTCATGCGAGCAGGTCG
The DNA here is from genome assembly GCF_001456905.1 of Gordonia sp. SGD-V-85. Lineage (NCBI taxonomy): Bacteria > Bacillati > Actinomycetota > Actinomycetes > Mycobacteriales > Gordoniaceae > Gordonia > Gordonia sp. SGD-V-85. The sequence continues at coordinate 55,557 of NZ_LNQO01000016.1, read as the reverse complement.
ATCAGCGTCGCGCGGGCTCCCTTGCTGCGCAACGACTCCAGCGCCGACAGATACGGAGTGGTGAACAGCGGATCCTGCGCGAGGGTACCGAACAACTCGGGGTCGGCGACGAAGGCCAGCGGGTCGGTGCGGGACCGTTGCGCTCGCGGAACGAGTTCGGCCGCAAGCGGGTCGACGACGTCGATCGGTTCCCCTGCCTCGTCGGTGCCCTCAGCGTAGCGGGTCCAGCTCGCCACGACCGCAGCGGCGAGGTCGCTTCGCTGGTCCCGTTCGAGGCGCTCGCGGATCACCGGGACCAGCCACTTCGGGATGCGGTCGGAGGAGTCCTGGCAGAGGCGCGCGATGGTGTCACCGATCGCCGGGTTGGCGAAACGTTCGAGGAGGGTGTCGATGTACTCCTCGACGTCGACGCCGGGAAGTGGACGGAGGGTGGTGGCTCCTTCTTCGGTCATGTAGCGGCGCACAAGGTTCCGAATGTCCGGGTCCGACGACGCGTCGTGGACGTAGCGGTACCCGAGCAGATATCCGAAGTAGCACAGCGCCTGGTGACCGGCGTTGAGCAGTCGCAACTTCATCAGCTCGTACGGGGTGACGTCCTCGACGACCTGGACTCCCACCTGCTCCAGTGCAGGGCGTCCCATCGAGAAGTCGTCCTCGAGCACCCACTGCGTGAAGGGCTCGGCGACCACCGGCCAGTTGTCGTCGACACCGGTGCGATCAGCGACCTCGGCGGCCAGTCCGGGCGGGGTCGCGGGGGTGATGCGGTCCACCATCGAGTTCGGGAACCGGGTGTTGGTCTCGATCCACGCGGCCAGTTCCGGATCGCGTAGCTGCGCATAGGCGAGGAAGGTCGATCGTGCCATGTGGCCGTTGCCCTGGATGTTGTCGCACGACATGACCGTGAACGACGGGACACCGCGGTCCCGGCGCCGCGCGAGTGCCTCGGTCACCAGTCCGAAGACGGTGCGCGGCGGCGCACTGGCCTCGAGGTCGGCGACGATGTCCGGGTTCGTGGCGTCGAACTCGCCGGTCGACGGTGAGAAGTTGTAGCCGCCCTCGGTCACCGTCAGCGAGACGATGCGTGTCGCCGGGTCGCTGAGCCGCTCGATTACTTTCTCAGGATCGTCTGGAGCGTAGAGGTATTCGACGATCGATCCGATCACCGAGGTCTCGACGGCGCCGTCGGGGTGTTTGAGGGTGAGTGTGAACAGTCCGTCCTGCGGCCCCAGGGCGTCGCGCATCGCGGCGTCGGCCGTACGGACGCCGACCCCGCAGATGCCCCACCCGCTCGCCGACGCGTCGGTGGCGAGGAGATGGTCGAGGTACATAGCCTGGTGTGCACGGTGGAACGCGCCCACACCGAAGTGCACGATCCCGGGGGTGACGCCCGAACGGTCGTAGGTCGGGACGTCCACGCCGGCGAGGCCCGACATCGTCTCGTTGTTCAGGGGTGTGCTCATCGACGAGTTCCTTCCGTCTCGTTCGGGGCGGTATCGGCGGGCCCGGGCAGGTATCTAGAAATAGACGGGTAGACCACAGCTTTGATGGTGCCGGGTGTGCGATCGGAGTCGAGCGCGTCGGCGAGTTGGTCGAGTCCGAACCGGGCGGTGACCATCGCATCGAGGTCGACGGCGCCGCTCCGGACCAGCGCGAGAGCCGTCGGCCAGGTGTTGGCATAGCGGAACACTCCGGTCAGCACCAGTTCGCGGTTCTGAATGAGCGACACAGGCAGTTCCATCGAGTCGGCGCCCATCCCGACGAGGACGACGCGCCCGCCGGGACGCACCCGGGCCAGTCCATCCCGGACCGCACCCGCGACACCGCTGGCATCGACGAAGGCATCGACGGGTTCGCTCCCGGTTCCGGGCTCGATCACCGTGGTGGCACCGAATTCGATTGCGCGAGAACGTCGCTGCTCATCGGGCTCACTGACGACGATGCGCGCGAGACCGGACGCCCGGGCGACCTGCGCCACCATCAGGCCGATCGGACCCGCGCCGGCGATCAGGACCGAGCCGCCCACCGACACCTCGGCTTTGCGCATCGCGGCGATGCCCACGGAGAGCGGCTCGAACAAGGCGGCGGCCTCGTCGGAGACCTCGGGTGGCACGGGATGCGCGAAATCGGCTCCGATGGTCACGAACTCGGCGAAGGCGCCGTCCACCGGAGGCGTCGCGTAGAACCGCATGTGTGGGCACAGGTGGTAGTCACCGCGTCTGCTCTCCGCTGTGGTCGGGTCGGGACGCTGCGGTTCGATGGACACCCGCTCGCCGACCCGGCCCGGGTCCACCCCTTCCCCGACGGCGACGACGACCCCGGCCGCCTCGTGACCGAGGACGAGCGGTTCGCGGACCACGTACTCGCCGATCCGTCCGTGCCGGAAGTAGTGGGTGTCGGACCCGCAGACCCCCACCGCGCGTACGGCCACCGTGACGTCACCGGGCTCCGGGTGCGGAGACCTGCGACTTTCGGTGGTCACCGAGAGATCGGGATGCAGGACGGCGGCGCGCATGGCGTCGGGAACGTCCGCTATGGGGCGATCGGTTGTTGCGTGGGTCACACCCGGATGCTAGCTTATTGAGCACATTGACCGCCAGTGAGCAGATGCTCACCGTCGTTGGCTCAACGGGCGACGGCGACGACAGGGACGGGGCACGCGACCATGGCACCTCGGAAGTCGACGAGCGACGACGGCGAGCCGTCCGTCTCGACAGTCCGCGCGGCCTCGCGCGGAACTCCCGACTCCGGCCAGGACCTGCGTCTTCTCGTCCGCGCCGCGACGATGTACCACCTCGAGGGGCTCACCCAGGCCGAGATCGCATCACGCCTGGGCGTTTCGCGGCCGACCGCCGGTCGGCTGGTGGCGCGAGCCCGGGCGCAAGGCCTCGTCCGCGTGTCCGTGGCTGCGCCGGCGCACCTCTCGGCCTCGATCCACACCGATCTCGAGCGCGCGGTGGAGGAGACCCTCGGTCTCGACGAGGTGCTCGTCATCGACGAGGTGGCCGACGGCACCACCACCGGCAACGCCGCGCTCGGCCGCGCCGGGGCCTCGGTGCTCACCCGCCGCATCCAGGCGACCGACACCTTCGGATTCACCTGGGGGCCGGAGCAGGTGGCTGTCGCCGACGCCATGGCCGCATCGGCGTCATGTCAGCGGGTCGTGCAGATGGACGGCTCGATGACCTCGGTGGAGTACCACACCGGCGTCGACCATGCACTGTCCCGGTTCTCCGAACGTCTTCATGCCCGTCCGCTGCGGCTGGTCGCACCGCTCTATGTCGACCCGGAGACGGTCACCGCCGTGAACCGTGATTCGATTCTGTCGCAGGCGCTCTCGGCGGCGCGCGGTGCGCAGGTGATGCTCTTCGGCGTCGGGTCGGTGTCGACGTCGACCACATTGTTCGAGGGCTCGTTCATCGATGCCGTCGTCCTCGACGAACTCCTGGAACTCGGCGCGGTCGGAGAGATCGGCGGACGCTTCTACGACGCGCACGGCGTCGCGGTGCCCTCCAGTCTCGTCGATCGGACCGTCTCGGTGTCGCTCGACGCGGTCCGGGCATGCCCGACATCGATCCTCGTGTCCGGTGGCACACACCGTCGCGAGTCCATCCTCGGTGCACTGCGCGGTGGCTACGCCACCATTCTCGTCACCGACCTCGCCACCGCCGAATGGCTTGTGGTGCAAGAGAAAGGCGAACAATGATGTTCTCCCGACACCGAGTGCGATGGGCGCTGGGTGCGATCATCGCGACCGTGACGCTGGTGCTGACCGGCTGCTCCGGCGCCGGTTCACTCACCGGCGGCGGTGGTCGCGAGATCACCGTCGCGATGGTCTCCAACTCGCAGATGCAGGACGCGGTCAAGCTGTCCACGCAGTTCGAGGAGCAGAATCCCGGCGTCACGGTGCGATTCGTGACCCTCTCCGAGAACGAGGCGCGGGCCAAGATCACCGCATCGGTGGCCACCAGCGGCGGTGAGTTCGACGTCGTGATGATCAGCAACTACGAGACCCCGATGTGGGGCGAGTACGGCTGGCTCGTGAATCTGAGCCCGTACATGGATGCGGATCCCGAGTACGACGCCGACGACTTCATCCCGACGCTGAAAACGGCTCTGTCTCACGATGGTTCGATGTACTCGGCGCCCTTCTACGGCGAGTCGTCGTTCCTGATGTACAACAAGAAGCTCTTCGCCGAGGCGGGGGTGTCGTTGCCGGCCCAACCGACGTGGCCACAGGTCGCGGAGGCGGCGGCCAAGCTCGACAACGAGCGCACCGCGGGCATCTGCTTGCGCGGCAAGCCCGGCTGGGGTGAGGTGCTCGCCCCACTCAACACGGTGATCAACGCCTTCGGCGGCCGCTGGTACGACGAGGACTGGAACGCGCAGCTCGACAGTCCGGAGGTCGCCGCGGCGGTGAAGTTCTACGTCGACACCGTCCGGAACCACGGCGAGGCCGGTGCCGCGTCGTCGGGCTTCCAGGAGTGCGGAAACCTGTTGTCGCAGGGCCAGGTCGCGATGTGGTACGACGCGACCTCGGCGGTGTCGGTGCTCGAGAGCCCGGACACCTCGTCGATCGCCGGGGACGTCGGCTACCTGCCGGCGCCCAGTATGGCCAAGGGAGACAACGGCTGGCTCTACACCTGGTCGCTCGGCATCCCCACCAGCAGCGAGCACCAGGACGAGGCGTGGAAGTTCATCCGGTGGATGACCAGCAAGAGCTACATCGAGTACGTCTCGGAGTCCCTGGGGCCCAGTCACGTCCCACCGGGCAGCCGCCTGTCCACGTATGAACTGCCGGCCTACAAGGAACTCGCCGCGCCGTTCGCCGAGCAGACACTGAGCGCGATGCGCGCAGCGAACCAGTTGAAGCCGACCCTCGAGCCGGTGCCCTATACCGGCGTCCAGTTCCTCGCGATCCCGGAGTTCCAAGACCTCGGAACCCGGGTGAGTCAACAGATCTCGGCAGCCATCGCCGGTCAGATCAGTGTCGACGACGCGCTCGCCCAGGCACAGGAGTACGCCCAGGTCGTCGGCAAGTCCTACCAAAGGGAGCAGTGATCATGGCCACCGCAGTCTCCACTCCACCACCCGACACGACCCCGAAGGCACCGCTGACGTCCTCGCGTGATCACGTCACGCGCGCCGAGGGCTGGCGGCGTCGCGGCCCGCTCCTGCCGGCCCTGATCTTCTTGATCGTGGTCACGCAGATCCCGTTCGTGTTCACGCTGTACTACTCCACCCAGTCATGGAACCTGGTACGTCCGGATTCGCGTGCGTTCGTCGGTCTCGACAACTATGTCGCGGTCTTCGGCGACAGTCAGTTCTGGCGGGTGACGGTCAACACGATCCTGCTGATCGTCGGCACGGTGCTCATCTCGGTGCTCCTCGGTCTGATGTTCGCCCTTCTGCTCGACCGGAAGTTTCTGGGCCGGGGCGTGGTTCGGACACTGCTCATCACGCCGTTCCTGGTGACCCCGGTGGCGGCTGCGCTGCTGTGGAAGACGAGCTTGCTCTCGCCGACCAACGGACTCGTCAACTGGGCGCTGAGTCCGTTCGGTATCGAGACCGACTGGCTGTCGGAGTTCCCGCTGATGAGCGTGATGGCCGAATTGGTCTGGCAGTGGACGCCGTTCATGATGCTGCTGATCCTCGCGGGCCTGCAATCGATGCCCCGTGACATCCAGGAAGCGGCACGCGTCGACGGCGCCACGAGCTTCCGGCTCTTCCGGGAACTCACACTCCCGCATCTGCGCCGGTTCATCGAACTGGGTGCGGTGCTCGGGGCCATCTACCTGGTGAACACCTTCGACGCGGTGTACATGATGACCTCCGGTGGTCCGGGTGTCTCCAGTTCGAATCTGTCGTACTACATCTACCAGCGCGCGTTCCTCGGCTTCGACATCGGCCAGGCCGCTGCGATGGGTGTCGTGACGGTGATCGGCACAATCGTCGTCGCCACGCTCGCCCTGCGACTGATCTTCAAATCATTCTCCGGAACAGAGGAGCCGGCCTGATGACCACCGACATTCGCTCCGACCATTCCTCGGCGCGCAATACAGAAGACAAGTCCGGCACCGAGATCCGCCGTCGTCGACAACCGCGCCAGGCAGCCCTCACCGCCGTCACCTGGATCCTCGCGATCGGGTTCTTCTTCCCGGTGCTCTGGATGGTGCTGACGGCGTTCAAGCAGGAGAGCGACGCCGCGACGAACCCGCCGACCTTCATCTTCGAGCCCACACTGCAGCAGTTCCGCGACGTCTTCGACGCCGGAATCGCCACACCCCTGTTGAATTCCTTGTTCGCGACGATCGTGTCGACGATCCTGGTGCTGTTGCTCGGCGTGCCGGCTGCGTTCGCGCTGTCGCTGCGCCCCGTACGCAAGACCAGGGATGCGCTGTTCTTCTTCATCAGCACCAAGATGCTGCCGATCGTCGCCGCAATCATCCCGCTCTATGTGATCGTCGGCGAGATCGGGATGCTCGACAACATCTGGACGCTGGTCATCCTCTACACCGCGATGAACCTACCGATAGCGGTGTGGATGATGCGGTCGTTCTTCCTCGAGGTCCCCGGCGAACTCCTCGAGGCCGCCAGTATCGACGGCGCCAGTCTGTGGACCTCGGTGCGTGAAGTCATCCTCCCGCTCATCTCGCCGGGAATCGCAGCGACAGCACTGATCTGCGTGATCTTCTCGTGGAACGAGTTCTTCTTCGCCGTCAACATGACCGCGGTCAACGCGCAGACGATGCCGGTGTTCCTGACCGGTTTCATGTCCGGCCAGGGCCTGTACTGGGCGCAGCTGTCCGCCGCATCCGTGCTCGCCGCGCTGCCGGTCGTCATCTGCGGCTGGATCGCCCAGAACAAGCTCGTCCGCGGCCTCTCATTCGGCGCAATCAAGTGATCCACTCCCTCTGACACGCACTCGCACAACACCTTTGTAGAAACCGGAGAACATCATGGCTTCCATCACCTACGACAAGGCCTGCTGCGTCTACCCCGGCGCGGACAAACTCGCCGTCGACTCACTGAACCTGGACATCGACGACGGTGAGTTCGTGGTCCTCGTCGGACCGTCGGGCTCGGGCAAGTCCACCGCCCTGCGCATGCTCGCCGGGCTCGAAGAGATCGACTCGGGTCAGATCCGGATCGGTGGCGACAACATGGTCGGCGTCGCGCCCAAGGACCGCGACATCGCGATGGTCTTCCAGAACTACGCGCTGTACCCCAACAAGACCGTTGGGGAGAACATGGGTTTCGCGTTGAAGATGCGGGGCGTGCCCGCCGACGAGCGCAAGCGCAAGGTCGCCGAGGCCGCGCGGTTGCTCGACCTGACCGACTTCCTCGACCGCAAGCCGGCGAAGCTGTCGGGTGGCCAGCGGCAGCGTGTCGCCATGGGGCGGGCCATCGTTCGCGAACCGCAGGTCTTCTGCATGGACGAACCGCTGTCGAACCTCGACGCCAAACTCCGCGTTCAGACCCGTACCCAGATCGCGGCCCTGCAGCGGCGTCTGGGCACCACGACCGTCTATGTCACCCACGACCAGGTCGAGGCGATGACGATGGGGGATCGTGTCGCTGTCCTGAAGAACGGTGTGCTGCAGCAGTTCTCCACGCCGACGGAACTGTACGACCGCCCGGTCAACGCATTCGTCGCCGGGTTCATCGGCTCGCCGGGGATGAACCTCTTCGTGGCGCCGGTCGTCGACGGTGTGATCACCGTGTCGGGTGCCGCCGTGGACATCGACGCCGAAGCGCAGGCCGCGCTGCGTCGTTCCGGTCTGGAGTCCGTGGTCGTGGGCATCCGTCCGGAGCACCTCGCGTTGTCCGACGGTGGCACCGGACTCAACGCCGACGTCGCCCTCCTCGAGGAACTCGGCAGTGAGACCTACATCTACGCCAACCTCGCCGACGACTCGGTCCGCAACCTCGACGGCGATCCGATGGTGATGGTCGCGCGGTCTGCCGACCGGGCCCCGGCCAAGCGCGGTGAGGGTATCCGCCTGCGCCAGTCCGACAGTGCGGTGCACCTTTTCGACCCGTCCACCGGAGACCGCATCAACTGACAAGTAGGTCCCGGCCTGCGTGCTCGAGCGCGCGTCGAAACCACCCCGGTGCACCCGCCGAATAGCTCGGAAGGCACCCTCGGAGACTGTGACCATCTGGGAACTAGTCGTCGTACTCGTCGCCGGCGTCGGGGCGGGCGCGATCAACGCCCTCGTGGGCAGCGGAACCCTCATCACGTTCCCGACGCTGGTCGCGTTCGGCGTCCCGCCGGTCACCGCGACGATGTCCAACGCGATCGGCCTCGTCGCCGGCGGGGTGTCCGGAACGTGGGGATACCGGCGTGAACTCGAGGGCCAGTGGCCGCGACTCCGGTGGCAGATTCCGGCGTCGTTCACCGGTGCGATCGCCGGCTGCTGGCTTCTGCTCCATCTGCCGGAGACGGTGTTCGAGACCGTGGTCCCGATTCTGCTCGTCGCCGCGCTGATCCTCGTCGTCGCCCAGCCCTACATCCAGAGATGGGTGGGCACTCGCACGTCCCCCGGCGGAGACCTCACGCCATCGCACCTCGGTCCCCTGCGGATCGCGGCGATGACCCTCGGCACATTCGCCGTCGGTGTCTACGGCGGCTACTTCACCGCCGCGCAGGGCATCCTCTTGATGGGCATCCTGGGGGTGGTCGTCCCCGACCACCTGCAACGGCTGAACGCGGCTAAGAACCTGCTGTCCCTGGTGGTCAACGTCGTCGCCGCCGTCACGTACACGCTGGTCGCGTTCGACCGGATCGATTGGTGGGCCGCGGCGGCCATCGCCGTCGGCTCGCTCATCGGCGGTTTCCTCGGCGCCAGGTACGGGCGGCGCCTCTCCCCCCGCGCGCTTCGCGGGGTGATCGTCGTCGTCGGGCTCATCGGCCTCTGGCGACTGCTCGCGTGATCCCGGGGTGCACGGTCGACGTGAATCGACGCCCAGTCGACGGGCCTCGGGTCAGTGCGCGGCGGCGGTGTCCTTCTTGCGCCGCGGGATGACGTGCAGGATCGCCACGATGATGGCACCGACCACGAGGCCGACGACGGCGGAGAGCACGGTGCCGGCCGTCCAGGACAGCACGGCGCCGAAGCCGCCGTGGACCAGCTCTTCGAACCAGTGCTCGACGTCGTGGAGCCGATCGGCGGGCCAATGGAAGCCGGCCTCGCCGACGTTGACGATCAGGATGTGGCCGCCCACCCAGAGCATGGCCGCGATACCGACGACCGTCAGCGTCGACATGATCTTGGGCATGGCGCGGACCAGACCGCGGCCGATCTTCTGCACCGTCGGCGACTCGCGCTGCGCCAGTGCCAGCCCGACGTCGTCCATCTTCACGATGACGGCGACGACGCCGTAGACGAGCGCGGTGATCAGGAAGGCGACGACCACGAGGACCGCGAGACGGGTCCAGAACGGTTCGGACTCGACGGAGGACAACGAGATGACCATGATCTCGGCGGACAGGATCAGGTCGGTGCGGATCGCGCCGCTGACCATCGTCTTCTCGAACTCCGGACCGGCTTGGCCAGCGGTCTGCTCTTCGGCGTGGTGGCCGCCGCCGATCGCCTCCCAGACCTTCTCGGCGCCCTCGAAGCAGAGGAACAGGCCGCCGGCGATCAGCAGGTAGGGAAGCGCCTGTGGGAGGAACTGGCTGAGAATCATCGCCACCGGCAGGATGATCAGCAACTTGTTGCGGATCGAGCCCAGGGCGATCTTGCGCACGATCGGCAACTCGCGGTCGGGCGTGAACCCGTGGACATAGCGAGGTGTGACCGCGGTGTCGTCGACCACGACTCCCGCCGCCTTGACGCTGGCCTTACCGGCCGCCGCGCCGATGTCGTCGAGAGATGCGGCGGCCGCCCGGGTGAGGGTCACGATGTCATCGAGCAGGGCGACGAGACCACTGGCCACGTGAACCTCCGGGATTCGAGGAACTGAGTTCTCGAACAGTATGCCGAAACGGACGCGGACCACACCGTGCAGAGCGGTCCGCGTCCGTTTCGTCGGATTCGGTTGTCGGGCGCCGGATGACGCCGGGTCGGGTCAGGTACGCGCGGGAACGGCCGGGGTGTCGTCGGCAGCGTCACCGGCCTCGCCGAGTCCGCGGCGCTTCCGTCGGATCGTCAACAGCGCCAGCAGACCGATCGCGCTCGAACCGATGAGGAAGTAGGCGGGGGAGAGCGAGTTGCCCGTGCGGTCGATGAGCCACGTGGCGATGTAGGCGGCGGTCCCGCCGGCCAGGACCGTCGACAGGTTGAAGCCGAGGGCGACACCGGTCAGACGAACCTTCGTGTCGAACAGCGACGGGAACAGCGGCGCGGTGGCGACCTGGATCAGCGGGGTGCACAGTGCGAACACCGCGAAGGCGATGGCGGCCACCGCCAGACCGTGCCCGGTCATCAGAGCCATCGCGGGGTAGGCGAGGGTGGCGGCGGTGAGCAGGCCGGCGATGAGGACGGGCCGACTTCCGAAGCGGTCCACCAGGATTCCAGCCAATGGCATACACGATGCGATGAAGACGATCACGCCGGCGGCGGTCCAGGTGACCGCGGTCTGACTGTATCCACCCTCGCGGACGAGGTGGATGCCGATGTAGGTGAGCACCATGTACCCGGTCGCGTTCTGAGCGATACCCAACCCGAGGACCTGCAGGACCTGGGCGGGCTGACTGCGCAACAGCTCTCGGAGCGGCGCCTTCGGCAGTTCGCGCCGTTCGGCGGTCTTGGTGAACTCGGGCGAGTCCTCGATGCGGGTTCGCAGCCACAGGCAGAGCACCAGCAGCGGCAGGCCGGCGACGAACGGGATGCGCCAGCCCCAACTGTCCATCTGGGCCTCGGAGGTCAGTGCCGAGGTGGTCGCGACGACGATCGCAGCCAGGGCGAAGCCACTGTTCGAGCCCAGTGCAACGATCGATCCGCCCAGACCGCGACGCTTCGGTCCGACGATCTCGTAGACGTAGGTCAGCGCGCCGCCGAGCTCACCGCCCGCCGAGAAGCCCTGGAGCAACCGGGCGATGACCAGCAGGATCGGCGCGAGGACCCCGACCGCGGCGTAAGTGGGCAGCAGGGCCATGAGCGTGGTGCCCACACCCATCAGGATCACCGACACCAGGAGCGCTCGTTTGCGGCCGAAGCGGTCGCCGAGACGTCCGAAGAAGATGCCGCCGATCGGCCGCATCAGATATGCCGACGCGAAGACGGCGAGGCTGGACAACAACGAGGCGGTCGGGTCATCGCTGGGGAAGAACAGCGGGCTGACCACGACCGCGAGGTACGCGTACACCGTCAGGTCGTAGTACTCGACCACCGTTCCGATGCCGGCCGCGACGACCGCTCGCCGGCTCCGTCGATCCTGGGATGCCATGAGGTCTCTTTCTGGGAATGGACTCTGGGGCACTAATATGTACATATTTAGTGAGACGTGGGTTACTGTAGAACGCGTCACGAGCAATCGGCAAGAGCATCCGGAGGAATCACCATGCGTCCCACGCACTCTCCACGTCCCGATCTCGCCGTGCGCTACCGGGCGGCGGGGCATTGGCGCGACCAGACGGTCGACCACTTCCTCGAGCGGGCCGCCGCGCTGTATCCCGACACGGTCGCGGTCATCGACGGCGACCGGCGGCTGACCTTCGCCGATGTGGAACAGCAATCCCTGCGCCTGGCCGCGGCGCTCCACGACCGCGGTGTGCAGCCGGGCGACGTGGTGTCGTTCCAGCTCCCCAACTCGGCCGAGGCGGTCGTCGTCTTCCATGCGATCCATCGGGTCCGTGGTGTCGCCAACCCGATCGTGCCGATCTACCGGGAACGCGAGGTCGGGTTCATTCTCGGCCAGGCGGGCACCAAGGTCGCCTTCGTTCCCGGAACACACCGAGGATTCGATCACGTCGCGATGTATGCAACTCTCCGACAACGACTTCCGGAACTGGACCTGGTCGTCACGACCGACGGCCAGGCAACCGACGGCCAGACCGTCGGACTCGCCGATCTGATCGCGTCCGCGACGCCGGAGATGATCGAGGCGGTGCGCGCGCTGCCGCCCGCCGATCCCGACGACGTATGCCTGCTGCTGTACACATCGGGGACCACCGCGGATCCGAAGGGCGCGTTGCACAGTCACAACACCCTCGTGTTCGAGAACATGTCGATGATCGACACGTTCGGACTCAACGAGCGCGACGTCGTGTTCAACCCGTCGCCGGTGACGCATGTGACGGGCGTGAACTGCGCCCTCACCCTGCCCTTCCTCCTCGGTGCGCCGGTGGTGCTCCAGGACGCGTGGGACCCGGAGGTCGCACTGACGAGGGTGCTCGAGGAGCGCGCCAGCTTCATGATCTTCGCGACCCCGTTCCTACGTGGCCTCTTGGACGCGGCCGTCGCGCGTGGCGTACGCACACCGTCGGTGCGCTACATCATCTGCGGGGGTGCCGACATCCCGGACTCGCTGGTGACCAGATCCACCGAGGTGCTGGGCACCGTGACGCGGATGTACGGCGCCACCGAGGGGCCGTCGGTGACGTCCGCCAATCGCTCCGACGAACCCCGCCTGCGTACCGGGACCGATGGCCGCGTGCTCGCCCCGACCGAGGTCATCGTGTCCGACGGCGCCGGGGGTATCGCTGCGACCGGCGTCGTCGGTGAGGTGCTGTGGCGCGGGCCCGACACCTTCCTCGGATACCTCGACGCATCGCTCAACGACGAGGCCTTCACCGCCGACGGGTTCTTCCGCAGCGGTGATCTCGCCTACTTCGATGCCGACGGTGGAATCCACATCGTCGGCCGGATCAAGGACATCATCAATCGGTCCGGCGAGAAGATCAGCACCCACGACGTGGAGAACGAACTGAGTGAGCATCCCGCGGTCGCCGAGATCGCGGTCGTCGCCGGGCCGGACGCCCGAACCGGGGAGCGGGGGTGCGCGTTCGTGGTCACCCGGGACGCCGTCGACCTCACCCTCGAAGAGGTTCGAGAGTTCCTCTCCGCGAGAGGAATCGCGATGCAGAAGGTCCCGGAGAGCGTGTTCGTCGTCGACTCCCTGCCGAAGACGGCCAGCGGGAAGATCCAGAAGTTCGCCCTCCGCGACTGGACCCGCGACCGCACGACCACACCGCCGCAGATGCAGGCCGTGACCATCTCCGCGGCGCACGAACGGTGAGAAATCCAGCAGGACAGCACGACCGAGCAGGACAGGAACGACGAGAATGACGACGACCGCACCGGGCGCGATCACGCTCGATGACTACGAAGAACAGGCGCGGGCCTGGCTCGACGCCGAACTGCCGGCCTGGGCTGCACAGGAGCACGACCCGACCTACGCCATCTTCCACAATCGGACGCACGACGAGGAGCGTGCGTTGATCGACGCGGCGCGAGCGTGGCAGGCCCGACGCGTCGACGCGGGCTTCGGCGCGATCACCTGGGGCCCGGAGTGGGGCGGACCGGGTCTCACCGCGGGCCACGAACGCGTTTACGTGAACCTCGAACGCGGATACCAGGCCCCCGAACGCCACGAGAACGTTTTGGTGACAGTCGAACTGGTGGCGCCGACCCTGCACGCACTCGGGACCGACGAGCAGCGGAAGCGGTTCGTCCGCCCCTTCCTGCGCGCGGACGAGCTGTGCTGCCAACTGTTCTCCGAGCCCGGGGCGGGTTCGGACCTGGCCGGCTTGTCGACGAAAGCCGTTCGGAGTGGGGACACCTGGCGGATCAACGGCCAGAAGGTGTGGAGTTCCGGCGCGCAGTTCTCCGAGTGGGGTCTGCTCATCGCCCGGTCCGACCGGTCGGCGCCGAAACACAAGGGCATGACCGCATTCATGGTCCCGATGGACACGCCCGGCGTGGAGGTGCGGCCGATCCGGCAGATGTCCGGTGGGTCGACGTTCAACGAGGTCTTCCTCTCCGACGTCGAACTACCGGACTCCCTGCGGGTCGGTGCCGAGGGCGACGGATGGAAGGTCGCGCTCACCACACTCGGTTTCGAGCGGAACTCCAGCGCCGGGATCGTCAGTGCCGGCGGTAACAGCGTCGACCTCGCCCGCCTGGCCGACCGTCTCGGACTGTCCGACGACCCGTTGGCCCGCCAGCAGCTCGGCGACGCCGCGATCTATGAACGGGCGGCGGCCCTCATGGTGGCGCGCTACGCCGAACGTGAACGGGCCGGTGCCGTCCCGGGTGTCGAGGGCTCCATCGGCAAACTCGTGTGGACGCAGAACCTGAAGCGCGTCGGCGACGCCGCGGCGTCGTTCCTCGGCGACCGGATCGTCGCCGACACCGGCGAGCCCGACACGTTCGCATGGTCGGAGCATCTGCTCGGCGCACCCGGGTACCGCATCGCGGGCGGCTCGGACGAGATCCAACGGAACATCATCGGCGAACGCGGCCTCGGACTGCCGCGCGAACCCCGCTAGGAGTACACATGCCCATCGAACTCACCGTGGAGCAGCGCGATCTGCAGGCCGCCCTCACCGATGCGTGGTCGGAACACGCTCCGGCGCAGGATGTCTGGCCGTCGATTCGGGAACTCGGACTGACCGAGATCCCGTTTCCGGAGGATCTGGGCGGGGCCGGGTACGGGGTGAAGGACGCGTCGGTCGTGATGACCGCCCACGGTCGCTGTCTCGGTTCCTCGCCGTACCTCTCGTCGGTGATCATGGCCGGCCTCACCCTGCTCCATGCCGCCGACGACGAGGGGCGACGGGCACACCTGCCGGCCATCGCGTCCGGGGAGCGGCGCGCCGCACTCGTCTGCGACCCCGCCGTGGTCTCCTCGTCGATCGGTGCGGAGGTCACCGATGAGGGAACGCTCGTCCTGAACGGACGGCAGGACGTCGTCCTCGACGCGGCGTCGGCCGACGTGCTCGTGGTCGTCGCGCACACCGCGTCCGGTGTGGAACTCGCCGTCGTCGACGGCAGCTCTGCCGGTGTCGGCCGCCACCAGCGTGAAAGCCTGGATCTCACACGAGAGTTCGCGACTGTCGAGTTCACCGGTGTCGAGGCGACCCGGGTGTCGGGCCCGTATCTCGAGGAGCGGCTGCGCCGGGTTCGGTCGCTGCTGATGATCGCCCTGGCTGCCGAGCAGGTGGGTATCGCCCGCCGGTGCCTCGAGATGACGGTGGACTACGCGAAGACGCGTCAGCAGTTCGGTCGCACGATCGGATCGTTTCAGGCGCTCAAACACCGCCTCGTCGACATGCTCGTTGCCACCGAGCTCGCCGAGGCGACGGTCCTCGACGCCGCGGATGTCGACCGCTTCGACGACGCGGATCTGGCCGAGCGGGCCGCGTCGGCTCGCGTGCTGGCCTCGCGGGCCGCCATGTACGCCGCGGAGGAGGCCATCCAGATCCACGGCGGGATCGGGTTCACGTGGGAGCACCCGCTGCATCACCACTTCCGGCGGGCCAAGACCGACCAGTTGTTGTTCCAGGACGAGGGCGTGCACGTCGACACCGTCGCGCGCGCCATGCTCGGACGGGCCCGCGCGGCGTCGGTGTGAGCGCCGGCGGAGCGGTTCCGGATCGGCGCGTTCGGCCTAGTCGTCGTCGCTGACCTGCGGAGCGCTCGGCGCGCAGCCGCGAAATCCGTCGCTGGTCGAGCCGGCCCCGAGCGGAGCGAGGCGCCCCTCCCCGCGCTGGTTGAGCTGGCACACCTCCGCCGGTTGAGCCGGCAACGAGCCGCTAGGCGAGTCGCCCACCCCCGCTGGTTGAGCCGGCAACGAGCCGCTAGGCGAGTCGCCGTGTCGAAACCACCTGGCGACCACCCCTTCCCTCCGCTGGTCGAGCCGATACCCCTCCGCTGGTTGAGCCGGCAACGAGCCGCTAGGCGAGTCGCCGTGTCGAAACCACCTGGCGACCCGACGATCTCAGCCACCACCGACCCGGACGGCACCATACCGCAACGCCCAGCGCACATTTCGTCTACGACGATGTCATCTGCTGTGGAGACTCATCCACGTTTTGTCGGTGGTCGGGTTTAGATTGGTTGGTAACAGCTCACCCAGCTCGGGGCGGGTGACGAAACAAGCGTCGGGGGGCGTGGTGAAGGCGTGGACCGATCTGCCGGGCGAGTACATCGCCGGGGTCGATCCTGCCCACGCGGCCGAGACCGACATGGTCATGTTGATGGCCGGCCTCGACGCCACCCGGCGCGGCGAGTCCTACCTCGCCTGGCACCAGTATCAGACGATCGCAGCAATGACCGACCGCCTGATCACCACCAGCGCGTCCGGGTTCGTCATGGACGGCCATGCTGACTGCGCGGCCCGCATCGCCCGCCAAGCCGGGGTGTCCCGCCGGCACGCCGAAACCCTCATCGACGAGGCCATCGCACTACGCGACCGGCTCCCCGAGGTTGCCGACACCCTGCGTGACGGGGTCCTGTCGCAGTGGCAGATCCGGCTCATCATCTCCCGCACCGAACTGATCCCCACCGACGACCCGATCACCCCCGCGTTGGATGCCGAGATCGCCGACACGGTGCGCCGCCGAAAAGGGGTGTGGGATCGGGCCCGCCTGCGCGACATGGTCGACCGCCTCGTCTTTCGCCACGACCCCGACGCGGTACGCCAACGCCGCAAAGACGCCATGGACCAACGTGGGGTATGGAGCCACGAACTGCCCGACGGCACCGCCGAACTCACCGCCGTCATGTCGGCGGAAAACGTGCGGATCTCGGCCAAAGCCGTCGCCATCCTCGCCGACACGGTCTGTAAGCGAGATGGCCGCACCCAGGGGATTCGACGATCCGATGCGATGTTCGCGCTGTTGACCCGCACCAGCTTCGACTGCCAGTGCGACGATGAACAGCCGTGCACTGCCGACATCCCGGACCCGCAAAGCGTCCTCGACGCGGTCCGCGCCGAGATCGTGATCCATGTGGTCACCGATGCCGCGACCCTGGCCGGGGCACCCGGGGTCGGGTTCCTCGACGAACACGGCATCATCAGCGACGAACACGTCCGTGACCTCGCCGCCCGCCCGGACGCCACGCTGTCCCCGGTCACCCCCGCCCGCACCCAACCCACCTACGTCGCCCCCAGCACCAATGACGATGACCAGCGGCGGACCGCCCAACGCCCGGCACCAGCCGAGGACACCCGAGCCGACAGCGAGAAGCATTCCACCGCAACCCACTTCGGCGACTCGACCGATGTCACCGCCGCGGGTGTGGCGGTGGTGTATCCGGCGACCCATCCCGGCAACGGGTATCGGCCCACCGCGTCGTGTGCTGATTTCGTGCGGGTGCGGGACGGGTATTGCACCGAACCCGGCTGTACCCGTTCGGCATTCGCGTGCGATCTCGACCATGTCACCGAGTACGACCACACCGACCCCGCCCGGGGTGGGGCGACGTCGAGTGAGAACCTCAACACCAAATGCCGCCCCAGTCACCTCTTCAAGACCCACGGGGACTGGGTTGATGTGCAGTACCGCGACGACGACGGTCGCCTGGTCACCGAATACGAAACGCCCGAAGGGGTCACTCTGCCCGGCGACGCCGAGACGCTGGAAGACACCTTCCCGAACCTTCGGCGGATCCGGTTCGAGCAAGCCGCCCAAGCCCCACCCACACCACGGGTCATCGCCTCCGACAACCCGGAGCGCACACACAGCCGACTGGACGCCAAACTGGCCCGCCGGCGACAAGAACGCGCCCGAAACAAACGAGCCCGCGAAGAACTCGACCGCATCGACCCACCGCCGTACTGACCCGAGAGCACGTGGGGCTCCAATCTGATGACGCGAGTTGTCAGACTTGGTAGCCTGTCGCCACGAGATCGCCGTTCGGTCGACCCCATCGGGACGGCGAACGGTGACCTGAGTGCGAAATGCGGTGAACTGATCAGTGTGACAACCGATTCGGGTGAAACGGACATCGGTCGGCATGGTCGGCATATCCTGCACCTGTGGCACGGCTGGTGACGACGGTGACCAGGGTGCGTCGGGCGCGCAGCGAACCGGAAGAGAGCGACGACGCGGCCCAGCCGCGGAAGGTGGGGTGGACATGGTCTCGGTGACCGGTGCGGTCGGCACGGTGGTGGAATCGGCGCAGGATGCCTTTGGGGCGTTCAAGGTCCTGCGGCGATCGGGTCTCGTGGATCCGACGAAACCCAAGGAGCTGCTGACCACGGTCAAGCGGGCCAAGATCATCGGTCCGTGTGCGGCGGCTGTGGCACACGGTGCCGACGAGTATCCCGAGGCCGGAGCCGTCGCCGACGAGCACGGCGAGCTCACCTTCGGTGAACTCAATGCGCACGCCAACGCACTCGCCAACCACCTGCTCGCGTCCGGCATCAAGCCGGGATCGGTCATCGGCGTCATCGCGCGGGACCACCGGGGTCTGCTCACCACCATGAGCGCCGCGGGCAAGGCCGGGTTCCGCCTGGCCATGATGAACACCGGCTTCGGCAAGACCCAGTTCGCCGAGGTCGCCGAACGCGAGAAGATCGTGGCGATGCTCTACGACGAGGAGTTCACCGACCTCGCCGACTCCCTCCCCGCCGACACCCTGCGCATCGTCACCTGGATCGACGGCAACCGCCCCGTCGGCGACGGCGTCCAGACCCTCGACGACATCGCAGCCACCGGCGATACGTCGACTCCGCCCGAACCAGCCGCGTGGGGTGGACTCGTCATCCTCACCAGCGGCACGACCGGACTGCCCAAGGGCGCCCAGCGATCCAAGATGTCACCGTTCGCCAGTGCGCTTCTGCTGGACCGGATCTCGTTGCCGCAGCGCAGCGCCATGGTGATCGTCTCGCCGATCTTCCACTCCACCGGTTTCGCATTGTGGGGGGTGGGGACGGCGCTGGGCAACAAGACCGTGGTGATGCGTCGGTTCGACGCGGAGAAGACCCTCGCCGCGATCGCCGAGCACAAGGCGGAGGTGCTGGTCGCCGTCCCGACCATGCTGCACCGCATGGTCGCCCTGGGTCCCGACGTCATCGGCAAGTACGACGTGTCGTCGCTGAAGATCGTCGTGCTCGCGGGTTCGGCTCTGTCGCCGACACTTTCGGAAGCCATTCAGGACACGTTCGGTGACGTGCTCTACAACCTCTACGGCTCCACCGAGGTCGCGATCGCCACGGTCGCGCAACCGAAGGAGCTGCGTCTGGCACCGGGGACGGTGGGCCGCGCACCGGTCACGAGCCGACTCGCGCTCTTCGACGACAAGGGCAACCGGATCTCCGGGACCAACGTGCGCGGCAGGCTGTTCGTGCGCAACGGCGCCCCGTTCGAGGGGTACACCGACGGCCGCAACAAGGAGATCATCGACGGTTACATGTCCACCGGCGACATGGCCCGGTTCGACGAGCACGGGCTCCTCCACATCGACGGCCGCGACGACGACATGATCGTCTCCGGCGGCGAGAACGTCTACCCGCTCGAGGTGGAGAACCTGCTCGGCGAGCATCCCGACATCGACGACGTGGCGGTCATCGGCGTCGACGACGACGAATACGGAAAACGTCTGCGCGCCTTCATCGTCGCCGCCGAACATGCGAACCCCACGCCTGAGGACATCAAGGCGCACGCCAAGAAGCACCTCGCCCGGTACAAGGTGCCCCGCGACGTCGTCTTCGTCGAAGACCTGCCTCGCAACCCCACCGGCAAGCTCGTCCGCCGGCACCTCCCGACCGGCCCGCTCTGACCCGCAGCGGTTACAGCCGCGGGTCCACGGCCTCCGACTCCATCGCGAGGACGCCGAACACGCATTGGTGAATGCGCCACGTCGGCTCTCCTGCCACTGCTCGACGCAGCGCCTCGAGCCCTAGGGCGTACTCGCGCAGCGCCATCGACCGTTTCAATCGGAGGTTGCGGTTCTTGAGCCGGGCGAGGGTCGCCGCTTCGGTGTAGTCGGGGCCGTAGATGATTCGCAGATACTCACGACCGCGGACTTTGAGCCCCGGCTGGACGAGGCCCTTCGGTCCGCGGACGAGATTGTCGAGCGGCTTGACGACCATTCCCTCGCCGCCGCTCGCGGTGAGGTCCTCCCACCAGCTGACGCCTGCTGCGCGCGACGATGCATCGGCTGTCTCCACGACGAGGCGTCGGGTGGGCCGGAACAACTCCGGGTCGGAGGCGACCAGGCGATCCGCAATGCCGAGGTGCCACTCGTGATCGCGGGTCTCATACGTCGCGGCATCCGTGGCGAGAAGTTGGAAGGGCGCCACCTGGATTCCCAACGGAGTGTCGATCGGTTGCACGTGGTGACGATAGGAGTCGACGAAGCGGTCGGCGTTGGCGGCGCGCGACCGCACCCTGGTGAGCAGATCATCGACATCGATTCCGCGCGCGGCTGCGACCGCCAGTACGTCGACCGCCGCCGGCAGTGCGTGCGTCGCCGCGGCGCCGACCCGGGCGTACTGGCTGCGAATCATGGCCTCCGCCTTCGCAGTCCACGGCAGCAGTTCAGCGTCGACGAGTATCCAGGTCGCGTCGAGGTCCGTCCACACACCGGCGCGGGTCACGGCATCGGCGATCCGCGACAGCAGTTCCGTCTGCCGTTCGTCGGAGAAGAAGGCGCGTCCGGTCCGCGAATGGATGCAGCCGGACCCGTCGCGCGCCACCCGGACGATCCCACGGGACCCCATGTGCTTCTCTTCGCAGACCACCCGGCCGATCGAGTGCTTCGCGTAGAATCCGAACGCCTCATCCGGGTGCTCCAGCAGTCCATCGCGCGACGAGCTGTCCACCGGCGACATCGTCGGCGGCAAGTAGAGCAGCTCGGCCGGCGGAATCGCGAATCTGCTCATCACCTCCAAGGCGCCGGCGGCGGTCTCGTCTC
This sequence comes from Gordonia sp. SGD-V-85, assembly GCF_001456905.1. Taxonomy (NCBI): domain Bacteria; kingdom Bacillati; phylum Actinomycetota; class Actinomycetes; order Mycobacteriales; family Gordoniaceae; genus Gordonia; species Gordonia sp. SGD-V-85. The sequence goes on along the minus strand of NZ_LNQO01000016.1, from coordinate 34,747 downwards.
GCAAGGACACCCGACCCATGTGATGGGTGTCGACCACGCGCTGACCGAGGACGTCGGTCAGGGTCAGCACCTCGGGGCGGCGCGGCGGCGGGACCAGCGGACGGACGGGTTCGTAATACGTCGCTCGTGCCTGTTCGGACACCACCTCGCGCTCGGGGTAGCGCAGTGCCGTGAGGCTGCCGCCGAAGACACATCCCGTGTCCAGGCACATGGTGTTGTTGACCCACTCGGTCTCGGGCACCGGAGTATGTCCATACAACACTGTTGCCGCGCCTCGATATTCAGTCGCCCACGGGTAACGGATCGGCAGACCGAACTCGTCGGTCTCGCCGCTCGTGTCGCCGTATAGTGCGAACGCCCGCACCCGCCCGGACGCCCGGCCGTGATACTTCTCGGCCAATCCCGCGTGCGCGACCACCAGCCTGCCGTCGTCGAGTACGTAGTGCGCGACGAGACCATCGCAGAATCGCCGCACCTCGGCGACGAACTCAGTGTCCTCTGCGGCCAGCTGATCCAGTGTCTCCTGCAGGCCGTGTGTGGGCTTGACGTCTTTACGGCCAAGAGCACGCACGAGTTTCGCCTCGTGATTGCCCGACACACACAGCGCATTGCCGGCAGCCACCATGCCCATCACCAGGCGCAGCACGCCCGCGGAGTCCGGACCGCGGTCGACGAGATCGCCGACGAAGACTGCTCGGCGGCCATCCCGGTGCGCGGCGTCCACGCAGCGTCCCTCGTCGTCGCGGACGACCGCATATCCCAATCGCTCGAGCAACGCCACGAGCTCGTCGCGGCAACCATGTACGTCGCCGATCACATCGAACGGGCCGCGCTCGTCTCGGCGGTCGTTGAACAGACGCGTCCGCACGATCGACGCCGATGAAACGGCTTCGACAGAATCCAGGACGTGGATCGTGCGGAACCCTTCCCGTTTGAGGCTGCGTAGCGACCTTCGTAGCTGGTCATGCTGACGCTTCACGACGTGCGCGCCGAAGTCCCGATCCGGCCGAGCGGCGTTGCGCTCCAGCGCCAGTGCGACCGGAACGTCGAGGACGATCGCCACCGGGAGGACATCGTGCTCCTTGGCCAGCGCCAACAACGACTTACGCGCGGACGCCTGCACATTGGTGGCATCGACGACGGTGAGCCGGCCGCGGTCGAGTCGCTTGCCGACGATGTACTCGAGCACATCGAACGCATCCGACGTCGCGCCCTGTTCATTGGGGTCATCCGAGACCATCGCTCGGCAGTCGTCACTGGACACGACTTCCGTCGGAAGAAAGTGGCCGGCCGCGAAGGTCGACTTGCCGGAACCCGTCGTACCGATCAGGACGACCAGGGACAGTTCCGGAATACTGAGCTCGGTCATGCGTTTGCCCGTCCCGTCGACAGTTGTGCAAACACAGCCATCTGCGTCGGCGGCCCGATCGCGTCGTCGTGCTCGCCCACCGGTCTGAAATCGACGACATAGCCGTAGGATTCACACACCGCACCGGCCCAGGTCTCGAATTCCCGGCGCGTCCACTCGAAACGGTGGTCCGGGTGTCGAAAGCCGCCGTCGACCAGAGCCGGGTACCGCACGTTGTACTCGCTGTTGGGTGTCGTGACGACGATGCGGCGGGGCCGCATCGTCCCGAAGACGTTGTCGACGACCGCCGGGAGCCGTGCTGGATCGATGTGTTCGATGACCTCCATGAGAATTGCCAGATCGAGGCCTTCGAGGCGATCGTCCTCATACTGCAGCGACGACAGCAACAATGTGAGGCGCTCGGATTGACGCTCGGTCATCCGGTCGACATGCAGCCGATTGGCCGCCTTCGACAGGGACGAGTCGGACACATCTGTGCCGATCACCCGTGTCACGCCGCGCAATTCGAGCAACGCACCGAGCAGAGCTCCCGACCCACATCCGAGGTCGACGATCGTCGCCGGTCGGTACTCGCGCACGACGTCCAGAACCGCGTCGTGCCTTGTCCGCACCAGCGGGCGCGAGACATCGGGATCGTCGTCTTCCGCGGCGTCCTCGACCGGCCGGTCGTCCAGTTCGACCAACCGTTGTGTGGCAGCATCTTTCAGCCCGCGCTGGTGGGCCAGGTAGCGATGGGTGATCAGCTCCCGCTCCGGATGGCCGGCCAACCATCCCGATCCGGCGCGGACGAGCTTGTCCACCTCGTCGTCACCGACCCAATAATGTTTGGCATCGTCGAGTACCGGCAGCAAGACGTAGAGGTGATTGAGTGCCGCGGCCAGACGAAGCGATCCGACGAGGGCCAGGGACACGAGCGGCGCATCACCCCAATCGGGTCGCGTGGCATCCAGCTCGATGGCCTCGGCGGTGACAGTCCAACCCATGGGTTCGAAAAGGCGGCACAACAGGGAGGGATCGCCCGGGACCACCGGTAGGGTGATCGTCAGATCCAACTTCGAGTCCGCAAGCTCTTGGCGACTCGCGCAGCGCCCATGGAGCGCAGACCGGAAGACCTTTCCCATCGCCACTGCCAGCAACGACGAGGCGACGTAGGGCCGATCGTTCACGTACTGGCCCAACGCGAACCCGTCGCGCGTCCCGGATCGTCCTCGCACCAACGCAACCGGGTCGACCTCCACCAGGAGCGCGGCTGTGCAGCGAACATCGGTGACCTCGGGGTAGAAGACGTGCGCCGTTCCGCCGTACACGTCGAAGGGCTGCACCTTCTCCGGATGCTTGTGCAGCAGAAAGCCCAGATCGCTCGGGGTCTCGAGCGTGGATGAACGTTCGGCCGAGATGGCCAACAGCATCAGGACAGTCTGACCTACTGCGCATTGCCGGGAAACAGATTTCTGGGCGGCGGCCCTTCGAGGCTCGTCGCTTGCGCTCCTCGCACCTCAGGGAGCAATGGAGCGTCGCCTCTTGCGGGTTTGAGGAGCCGAGGATCGCTGCACTAAACCACCGCAGGGTCGTGTCAGGCGGAGGCGTCGCTGAGCGCGCGTACGACGAGATGCAGTGCGGCAGTGGTGGTCAGCGACCGGACACGATCGCGGCCACCGGGGAATCTGCGGGTGACGGTGACCGTGGGCCGGTCTCGTAGAGCCATCCCGAAGCACACGGTGCCCACCGGTTTCGTCTCGGTGCCGCCACCGGGACCGGCCACTCCGGTGGTCGACACCGCGACATCGGTTCCGAACCGTGCGAGCGCACCCTCGGCCATCGCGGCGGCGACCTCCTCGCTGACGGCTCCGTGCGTGGCGATGAGCTCGGCCGGGACGTCGAGCAGATCCGACTTGGCGTCGTTGGAGTACGACACCACGCCGCCCATCACATAGGCCGAGGAGCCGGGCCGGTCGGTGAGCCGGGCCGCGACGAGTCCGCCGGTGCACGATTCGGCAGTCGCGATCAGTCGCCCGTCCAAGGCGTCGACCAGGAGATCGTCGATCGTGGAGCCGTCGGTCGAGAAGATCTGCCGCCCATGATGTTCGACGAGGAGGTCGAGGAGGGAGTCGTAGACCGACGCATCAGCTGCGGCGAATCGGGTGACCATGTCGAGTTCGCCTCGCCGCAGGCAGGTGGTGATCTCGAGCTGCCCGAAGGCGGGGATCGCGGTCTCCGCCGATCGCAGCGTCTCGGCGAGTTCCGCTTCGAGGAGACCGTAGGCGCGGACGGTCGCCTGACGCAGATCGTCGGCGCGGGACAGGACGTCGGCGACAGCCGCCGTGGCGATCGCGGTCGGCCACATCGCCTGCAGCTCCGAGGGCGGGCCGGGCAGGACGACGATCGTCGGCACGCCGGCCGCCGCGGGGATGACGACACCCGGCGCGGTGCCGGTCGGTGGTACCGGAACCGCCCCCACCGGTACCAGGGCCTGCTTGCGGATACCCGCCCTCGTCGGGCCGGAATCGACGTCGAATCCGATCCCGCGCCAACGCTGGATGATCGCGGCGATGTGCTCCTCGAGTCCGGGATCGAGGAGTAGTTCGCGGCCGCAGAACTCGGCGACGGTGGCGACGGTGAGGTCGTCGGCGGTGGGGCCGAGCCCGCCGCTGGTGACGATCAGATCCACCTGCTGCTCGGCGAGGAAGCGCAGTTGCGCGGTGAGGTCGGCGGGACGGTCGCCGCAGATCGTGATGTGGGCGACGTCCACCCCGAGTTCGAGGAGTTCCTCGGACAGCCAGGGCCCGTTCTGGTCAGTGATCCGGCCGGTGAGGACTTCGGTTCCGGTGACCACGATGCCTGCGCGCACACTCACGCCATCGAGCCTAGTAGGCCACCGACGCAGAACGCGCCCCCGTCAGAGGGCGCGTTCCACGGTTCGGTGCGCACTGCGCGGAGAATGTCAGGCCTTCTCGGCCTTGGCCTTCTCCTGGGCGGACGACCGGGCGGGGTTGGCCTGGTCATCGGCCTTCGGATCGGATTCGTCCTGCTTCTCGGTCACACCGGACTTGATCCGCGCACCGATGTCGGGGTCGACGCGATGCCAGTATTCAAACGCACGCTGGAGGATCGGTTCGGAGACACCGTTGAGGAGGTGCCCGACGACGTTGTCCACGAAACGTTCGCGCTGCTCGTCGTCGAAGACCTCCCGGACCATCGTCCCCGCTTGGCCCCAGTCGTCGTCCTCGGGATGGTCCACGTAGGCGCTGCGCAGGATCTCCCCGTTCGCCGCCCACTGCGGTTCGCCCTGGCCGGGATACAGCGCCGACGGGCCGCCCTTGGAATTGGGTGCGTAGACCGGGTCGGGGACGTTGTGGATGCGCATCGCCCCGTCCTTGGAGTACGAATGCACTTCGTTCTTCGGCGCGTTCACCGGGATCTGCTTGTAGTTGCCGCCGATCCGGTGGCGATGGGCGTCGGCATAGGAGAACACGCGCGCGAGCAGCATGCGGTCGGGGCTGAAACCGATACCCGGCACGACGTTGTTCGGCTCGAACGCGGCCTGCTCGATCTGCGTGTGGTGATCGACCGGATTGGTGTGCAGGGTCATCTTGCCGACCTCGATGAGCGGGTAGTCGCCGTGCGGCCACACCTTCGTCAGGTCGAACGGGTTGAAGCGGTAGCTCACCGCGTCGTCGAAGGGCATCAGCTGCACCTTGAGAGTCCAGCTCGGATGGTTGCCCGCCGCGATGTTCTCGAACAGGTCCCGGGTGTGGAAATCGGTGTCCGCAGAAGCCATCTGGTCGGCCTCGTGCTGGGTGAGGTGCTCGACTCCCTGGTCGGACTTGAAATGGTATTTGACCCAGTGCTTGACACCTTCGGAATTGACCCACAGGTAGGTGTGCGAGCTGTATCCGTTCATGTGGCGCCAGGTCTTGGGAATCCCCCGATCGCCCATCAGCCAAGTCACCTGATGCGCCGACTCCGGCGAGAGCGTCCAGAAGTCCCACTGCATGTCGTGATCGCGAAGGTTGTTGTCCTGACGGCGTTTCTGCGAACGGATGAAGTGCTGGAACTTCATCGGGTCCTTGACGAAGAAGACCGGCGTGTTGTTGCCGACCATGTCGTAGATGCCTTCGTCGGTGTAGAACTTCAGTGCGAAACCACGCGGGTCACGCCAGGTGTCGGGGCTGCCGCGCTCGCCGGCAACGGTCGAGAACCGGGCCACCATCTCGGTTTTCACGCCAGGTTGGAACAGTGCGGCACAGGTGTAGGCCGAGACGTCCTGCGTCGTCTCGAAAGTGCCGAAAGCGCCGCTGCCCTTGGCATGCGGCTGGCGCTCGGGGATGCGCTCGCGATTGAACTGGGCCATCTGCTCGATCAGGTAGTGATCGTGCAGGACGATCGGGCCGCCGGCGCCAACCGTCAGGGAGTGTTCGTCACTCCCCGCGGGTGCTCCCGAATCCCGGGTGGTGAACAGAGAATCGTCGGACATATCGCCTCCGAGAGGTCGTCGTATCCGTGCATGACAAGCGGACCCGAGGGCTGCAGGTCCGTTCCGCCGATCCTACGCCGACGGCGTCGGCGGGACGCCGATCCCGAATTCCCGCAACACCGCCTCGGTGTGCTGTCCGAGAGCCGGTACCGGACCCATCGCGAGCTCGACGTCGTCGAAGGTCAGCGGCGGAAGCAGCGCCCGTACCGGGCCGACCTCGGTGTCCACCTCGCGCCAGCGGTCGCGCTCACTCAGCTGCGGATGCGCGACGACGCCTTCGAGGTCGCGGATCTCGGCCGCGGGAATGCCCGCGTCGGCGAGGCGACGGTCGAGCTCGTCGGTGGTGAAGCGTTTGGTCTCGGCGCCGATCGCGGCGTCGACCTCGGCTCGCCGGGCGACCCGCTCGATGTTGGTGCGATAGCGGGGGTCGTCGGCCAGATCCGGGCGCTCGAGGGCCACGCGGGTGAGCGTGTCCCAGCCGCGGTCGTTCTGGACGCCGATGAGGATGTCGCCGTCGGCGGTCGGGTACTTGTCGTAGGGCACGATCGCCGCATGGCCGAGCCCGGCACGGGCGATCTGCCGGCCACCGTACAGGCGCATGTACATCGGGTGGCCCATCCATTCGACCGTGGCGTCGAACATGGCCACCGAGACGCGCGCGCCGACTCCGGTGGTGGCGCGTCGGAACAGCGCCGACAGTACGGAGGTCAGTGCGTACATACCGGCTGCGATGTCGGAGGTCGGGATACCCGTCTTGGACATCTCGTCGGGCGTCCCGGTCACCGAGATCAGCCCGGCCTCGGCCTGCACCAGCATGTCGTAGGCCTTGCGGTCGCGATACGGTCCGGCGTCGCCGTATCCGGACATGTCGACGACGACGAGCTCGGGATGGTCGGCGCGCAGATCGTCGGCGGCGAGTCCGAGCCGGGCGGCCGCCCCGGGAGCGAGATTCTGGACGAAGACGTCCGCGCCGGCGATCAGGGTTCGGATCGCGTGGCGTCCGTCCTCGCTCTTGAGGTCGAGCGCGACCGACTCCTTGCCGCGGTTGAGCCACACGAAGTGCGAGGCGGCGCCGCCTCGCACCGCCGCGTCGTACTGCCTCGCGAAGTCCCCGTCACCGACCCGTTCCACCTTGATGACCCGGGCGCCGAGATCGGCGAGGTGCCGGGTGGCCAGCGGTGCGGCGACGGCCTGCTCGAGCGCCACCACGGTGATGCCCTCGAGGGGCAGAAGTCCTTCGTCCGGAGTCACCGGCCAAGGATCGCCGACGGTGCCATGCCCGGTCAACGAGACCCCTCGCCGGCCTCGGGATCGTTCGTGGCCTCGGTGAGGCGATGCAGCAGATACGTGAGCGTCCGGATGTCGTCGGGGTCCCATTGGGCCAACCGTGCCCGCCAATCGGTGACCGCCGAGGCGAGCACGGCGTCGACGCGTTCACGACCGTGTTCGGTGAGGGTGACCACGCGGGCGCGGGCATCGCGCGGGTCGGGGTGCCGCTCGGCGAGCCCGAGGCGCACGATCGCGTCGATCTGCCGCGTCACCGTCGACTTCTCCATGCCGACGGCGGTGACCAGATCCGACATCGGCATCGAATGGTGCCGGGCCAGCACGGTGATGAGCGGGTAGCACGACGGGTCCAGCCGCGGGTCGATGGCGCGGGCGCGCAACCGGGTGCGCACCCGGCCCCGTCGCCAGAAATCGGTGAGTTCGGCCTCGAGGCCGCTGATCGGATCCGGGCCGGTGGGGTCGTCGGCCGACGCGGTCATCTCCGAACCCATGCCGGTCAGGTTACCCAGCCGGGGTGGGGGAGGCGACGTCGGACGACTCCCGCACGTGGTGCACGATCGACAGGTGACCTCTGCACCGCGCACCAAGCCGAACGCCTGGGAGTACGTGAAGTACGCCTACTGGGCGCGTCTGCCGAAATCGATGCTCGGCTGGGTGACCAACGACCTGGCCGGCCCGGGTGCGTCGGTACGCATGGTGGTCCGCTGGGCGGTGCCGTGCATCATCGTGCTGACCCCGATGCTGTTCGTCCCGGCCGACTGGGGCGTCCGGATCACGATGACCATGCCGATCCTGCTGGCCTACCTCTTCTTCTCGATCGCGTTGAACCGGGTCTACCGCCGTCACCGGCTCGTCCAGCACGGACTCGATCCCGACCTGGTGAACAAGCTCGAACGAGAGAAGAACTCGGACCTCTACGACGAGTACCACCGCAAGTACCGCGGTGAACGACGCCGCCCGTCGAACTAGGCCGAGACGGCGCCGGCGTTCAGTACAGGTAGTCCTCGCCGCTGGCCCGGACCGTCACGTCGGACAGACTGATGCCCCACGGCTGGTCGATGACATGCACGACCGCCCGGGCGAGATCCTCCGGGGTGATCAGCCAGTACTTCACCGAGTCGACGTCGACGAGCTCGTCGGGCAGCGTGCCCTGCATCAGCTCCGTGATGTGCTCGCGGTACGACGCCGCACGTTGCCCGACGATCCCGCGGATCGCGCGGTCGTTGACGATCCAGCTCGCCAGGTTGGTGCCGGCCACGCCGGTCGGTTTGACCGTCGTCACCTTGATCTTGCCCTTGGCCTCGATGCGTAAGGAGTCCGACAGCGTCGTCACGGCGGCCTTGGTCGCGCTGTAGACACCCGAGCCCTCGAAGCCGCCGTTGCCGTAGATCGACGCGATGTTGACCACCTGACCCCGGCCCTGTGCGATCATCTGGTCGTACACCGCCGAGATGCCGTTCACGACGCCTTTGATGTTGATGTCGATGGCCCGGTGCCACTTCTCCCAGGCCCGCTCGTGGTCGGCGAAGAACGCCAGCGGCATCACCCCGGCGTTGTTGACGATCACGTCGATCGCACCGAACCGGTCGACGGCCGCCGCCGCGGCGCCCTTCATCTGGTCCATGTCGGTGACGTCGGCGACGTGTGCGACAGCCGACCCGCCGGTGGCGGTGATGCCGTCGGCGACCGCGGTGAGCCCGTCGGAGTCGATGTCCACACCGACGATGTGAGCGCCCTGTGCCGCGCACATCTCCGCGATCACCTTGCCGAAACCGCCTCCGGCGCCGGTGATGATGATGGTCTTGCCCTGCAGATGATCAGACATGCAACTCCCCGCCCGCGACAAATGGTCGCGTCATCCTAGCGTTCCGTTGCCGCCTGCTCGGCGAACTCCCCGTCCTCTCTTCGCTCTTCGGCACTCGGCCACGATCCCGACCAGGTCCACGCGAGCGCGGCGCGCCGCACTCACGCCCGCGCATCGGCCGTACACCGATGGCGGCCCTACCCACGCCCGCGACGATTCAGTCACATGACTGAAGGGCTTGTCAAGGGTTGCGTCGGCGATGTCCCCGATCACCGCTGGTCACCGAAGTGGCCCTTGACACATAGGTCGTCCATGACAAATCCTGTGTCGCGACGGCCACGCCCCGGTCCGTCCCGCGCGGCGTCCTCGACCCGCGACCACGGTCTCCACCGTTTCTTGAGCTGCCGAATCATCAAGCACCCGGCGCCATCTCGCGCCGAACGACAGGAGAACCATGACCGGGGTATCACCGACGAGACGTACCTTCCTGCGAGCGGCGGCGATGACCGCGGCGGGTTCGGCGGCCGCTGCCGTCACCGGAGCCGGACCGGCGTCGGGAGATCCATCGCGACGTATCCGGCGGACACGCGAAGAGCATCGGGTGGTGATCGTCGGCTCGGGATTCGGCGGTGGCGTCGCGGCCCTCCGGCTCGCGCAAGCCGGCGTGCCGGTCCTGTTGCTCGAGCGGGGTCGGCGGTGGCCGACGGGTCCGAACTCGGAAACCTTCCCGCGTGCGTCGAGTCCGGACAAGCGGATCCTGTGGCACGAGTCGACCCCGAACCTCTTCGGCAAGCCGCTGAGCGTCGAACCCTATGTGGGACTGTTCGAGTCGGTCGCGGGCGTCAACATGACCGCACTCTGCCCGGCCGGCCTCGGCGGTGGTTCCCTTGTCTACCAGGGCATGACACTGCAACCGAGCGAGGCGGTGTTCAACGAGCACTTCCCGAACGCACTCGACTGGCAACTGATGAACCGTGTGCACTACCCGCGGGTCGCGCGGATGCTGAAGGTCGCGGTGGCGCCCGACTCGGTGGTGCGTTCCCCGCAATACCTGGCACCGCGACAGTTCGCGAAACGAGTTCGGGCCGAGGGCCTTCCGCTGCAGAAGATCCCGATGCCGATCGACTGGGGGTATGCCGCGGCCGAGCTGCGTGGCGAGATGAAGCCCGCCTACACCAACGGCGACGGCGCCATCGGCGTGAACAACGGTGGCAAGCACAGCGTCGACGTCACCTATATCCGCGAGGCCGAGGCGACCGGGCGGGTTCAGGTCCGAACCCTGCACACCGTGCGGCAGGTCGCCCGCCGACCCGACGGCCGATGGTCCCTCGAGGTCGAACGAACCGACGAGTCCGGGAAAGTGTTGGAGCACAACGAACTGATCGCAGGGACACTCATCCTGTCGGCGGGCAGCGTGAACACGACCAAGCTGTTGGTGAAGGCGCGCGCGACCGGAACCGTGCCGGGCCTGCCCGACGGGGTGGGGCACGGATGGGGCACCAACGCCGACCGGATCTACACCTGGACCAGCCCCAGTATCGACTTCGGGACGGTACAGGGCGGACCGGTGGTCTTCGGCAGCCCCAACTGGAGTGATCCGAAGAGCGCGTTCACCGTCATCCAGGCATCGCTGCCGCCACTACCCGTGTACGCCGGCACCACGATGATGGTCGGCTTCGGGGTGAGCTCGGGACGTGGCGTCATCTCCTACGACTCGGCGATCGGAGATTCGGTGATCCGCTGGCCACACGAGGGCGATTCGGAGATCCAGACCAAGCACATCGACCGGACCGTGCGCCGGATCGCCGGACCCGACGCCGTCCTGACGGACACCAATGCGGTGTTCCCCTCGACCTGGCACGCGCTCGGCGGGGCCAACATGGGTGCGGTGTGCGACCTCGAGGGGCGCGTCCACGGCCAGCGCGGGCTCTACGTCATCGACGGCGCACTCATGCCGGGCAACACCGCGGCCTGCAATCCGTCGATGACCATCGCGGCGGTCGCCGAGCGCGCTCTCGACCGGATCGTCGCCCGGGATGTCGGCACGGTCATCTGATCACCGGGAGGCGGCCGGCGCGAGCCACATCCCGGTCAGCGCATCGACGACCAGGTCGCGCTCGTGCTCCCATGGGGCTGTTCGAGTCCCGCCGTCCTCGGCGGCCCGTTCGATGTCGGCGAGCGCGTTGACGATCATGTGGCGCGTCAGGTTGTTGCGCACTTCGAGCACGTCGTCGGGAAAGGTCGGCAAGGTGGCGTAGAACCGGTCGAGGATCGTCATGAGGACCTCCGATCGCGCGGTCTCCTCATAGAGCAGGGCGGTCGCGGACGGATCGCTCGACACCTGGGCGAAGAACCGGGCGAAGTAGCTCGGCGCACCGATCTGTGCGAGGTACTCGACCTCGGGCCCGACGAGGCAGCGGAGCCAGTCGCGGACCCCGGGGTCGGGTCCGACCTCCGACAGGCATTTCTGGCGAAGCCGCTCGATCGGGACGTTGTGCGACGTCAGGGTTGCGCGGAGGAGATCGTCCTTGGAACCGAAGTGATGGCCGACGGCATAGTTGTTGCCCTGACCGGCCGCCTTGCTGATCTGGCGACTGGACACGGCCGCGACCCCGTTCAGGGCGATCAGTTTCTCGGCCGCCTCGATGAGCAGCGCACGGGTGCGGGCAGACTGCTCCGTCTTGCCTTCGCTCATGGATCGATGATGCCCTACCGTCGCCGATCGAGACGCCGGGATGGTGGCCTGTCCGACTCGCCGAAACACCGCAAAGCGGTCAGTGCCGTACGGAGGTGCGTCGACGCGACACGCGAACCGACCCCGGCTGCGCGGGAAGTCGCAGCGCGAGTGGTCATCCGGGCCTAAGGTGGATCGACGAACGTCCGGATGATCCACCGTCCGACCGACCGCCGGTCGCAGGACCCGACTGTTAGGGGACCAGATGGCGACTGCGCCTCCGGCCACGGCGAACCTGCGAGAACTGACGCTCCGAGGTGCCGTCCTCGGTGGCATCATCACGCTGGTCTTCACGGCCGCCAACGTGTACCTCGGACTCAAGGTGGGCCTCACGTTCGCCACCGCGATCCCGGCCGCCGTCATCTCGATGAGCATTCTGCGGTACTTCGCCAACCACTCGGTGGTCGAGAACAACATCGTCCAGACGATCGCGTCCGCCGCCGGCACGCTGTCGGCGATCATCTTCGTCATACCCGGTCTGGTCATCATCGGATGGTGGACGGGCTTCCCGTACTGGATCACGGTGGCGGTCTGCGCGATCGGCGGAATCCTCGGCGTCATGTACTCGATCCCGCTACGGCGCGCGCTGGTCACCGGCTCCGACCTGCCCTACCCGGAAGGCGTTGCGGCAGCAGAGGTACTGAAGGTCGGCGATTCCGCGGGCGGCGCCGCGGAGAACAAGGCCGGCCTGCGCACGATCGTCATCGGTTCGCTCGCGTCGGCCGGTTTCGCCCTGCTCACCAAACTCCAGGTCCTCAGCGATTCGATCTCGACGACGATCAGGATCGGCACGGGCGGAACGTTGTTCAGTGCCGGGTTGTCGATGTCGCTGATCGGCATCGGCCATCTCGTCGGGATCACCGTGGGCATCGCCATGCTCGTCGGGGTGGTGATCTCCTACGTCGTACTGCTGCCCATCGAGACCCAGGGGCGCACGGCGGGGGAGGATTTCGGCGACGCCGTCAGCTCGATCTTCGCCAACGACGTGCGACTCATCGGGGCCGGGGCGATCGCCATCGCGGCCGTCTGGACGCTGATCAAGGTCATCGGTCCGATCGTGCGGGGAATCCGGGCGGCCATGGTCTCCTCGCGATCGCGTCGGGAGGGGGTCACGGTCGACATCACCGAGCGGGACATGCCGATCAACATCGTCGGCGGCAGCATCCTCGTGCTGCTCATCCCGATCGGAATCCTGTTGTGGGACTTCGTGCGCGACACGGTTCTGGAGGGCAGTGCCACCGGGATCATCGTGGTCAGCATCGTCTTCGTGTTCGTCATCGGACTGGCGGTCGCGTCGGTGTGCGGGTACATGGCGGGCCTGATCGGGTCGTCGAACAGCCCCATCTCCGGCGTGGGCATCCTGGTGGTTCTCATCGCCGCACTGCTCGTGAAGCTGACCTTCGGGCCGGCGGACGACTCGCAGACCGACGCGCTCATCGCCTACACGTTGTTCACGGCCGCGGTCGTCTTCGGCGTCGCGACCATCTCCAATGACAACCTGCAGGACCTCAAGACCGGTCAACTCGTCGGGGCGACACCGTGGAAACAGCAGGTGGCGCTGATCATCGGCGTGCTGTTCGGGTCGGCCGTGATCCCGCCGATCCTGCAGCTGATGTACGAGGCCTTCGGGTTCGTCGGCGCGCCGGGTGCCACCGAGGACGCGCTCGCGGCACCGCAGGCCGGGCTGCTGACGACCCTCGCGCAAGGTGTCCTCGGGGCGGACCTGAACTGGGGACTCGTCGGAATCGGCGCCCTGATCGGCGCGGTGGTGATCGTGATCGACGAACTCCTCGGTCGCGCAGGGCGTTTCCGGCTGCCGCCGCTGGCTGTCGGGATGGGTATGTACCTGCCGATGTCGGTGGTCCTGATCATCCCGATCGGCGCCTTCATCGGTCACTACTACAACCGGTGGGCCGAACGCAGCGGCGGCGCAGTGGAACACAAGAAGCGGATGGGTGTCCTGCTGGCCACCGGTCTGATCGTCGGCGAGGCGCTCTTCGGCGTGGTCTTCGCCGGGATCGTGGCGACCACAGGGGATGACTCGGCGCTGGCGATCGTCGGCGACGGCTTCGGGACCTGGGCACAGATCCTCGGCGTCATCGTGTTCGCCGCGACCATCGCCCTCCTCTACGACCGTGTCCGCAAGATCGCAACCGCGAGCGGGACGTCGTCGACGACCGCCGGCACTCCGACGGACTGACATGGCAGAGGGAACACTGACACGTGCGATCGACGACTTCACGGCCGGTGCCGAGCATCTGACGCGGTTGGTGGACCTGATCGCCGACGATCGCTGGGACGGACCCGGTCTCGGCGAATGGTCGTTGCGATCGCTCGTCGGACACGCGAGCAGATCGCTGACGACGGTCGTCACCTACCTGGCCGAGCCCGGTGGTGATGTCGAATTGACCTCGACCGCGGCCTATTTCGCATCGATCCGCGGTTACGGAGACCCCGCGTCGGTCCGACAGCGAGGAGTGGACGCCGGGCTATCCCTAGGGAACGATCCGCGCGCCGGGGTCCGGGAGCGGCGCGCACAGGCCGTCGACGCCCTTGCGGGAACGGGGGATCGGCCCCTGACGACGCCGTTCGGCGGCATCATGCTGTCCGACTACCTGCCCACCCGGACCTTCGAACTCGCGGTGCACGGTCTCGACATCTCGCGGGCGATCGGTTCCGATCTCCCGCTGCCGGCCGAGGTGCTGGCGTCAGCGCTGTCGACGGCGGCCGCCACCGCACTGCTCACCGGTCAGGGCGAGCAGGCGTTGCTCACCCTGACCGGCAGGGAATCTGCACCGTTGTCCGTCGTCTGACGTCCCCGACGGGGCGGTCAGCTCGCGACGTTCGTGCGCGCGAACTCGGCGACGATCGCGGCGTTGAAGGCGGCGAGGTCGTCGGGCTTGCGGCTGGTGATCAGCACGTTGTCCCCGTCGCGGCATGTCACGACCTCCTCGTCGACCCAGGTGCCGCCGGCGTTGATGACGTCGGTGCGCACACTCGGGAACGACGTGAGGGTGCGGCCGCGGACAACGTCCGCCTCGATCAGGGTCCAGGGCGCGTGGCAGATGGCCGCGACCGGCTTGCCGGCATCGAAGAAGCTGCGCACGAAGCGGACGGCGGGCTCCGAGGTTCGCAGGAAATCCGGGTTCGCGACACCGCCCGGCAGGACCAGCGCGTCGAAGTCCATCACGCGGGCGTCCTCGAGAGGGGTGTCGACGGGGAAGGTGTCGGCCTTGTCGAGGTGGTTGAACGCCTGCACCGTGCCGGAGTCGGTGGACACCAGGACGGGCTTGCCGCCGCACGCCTCGACCGACTTCCACGGTTCGGTGAGTTCGACCTGCTCGGCGCCCTCCTGGGCGACCAGGAAAGCGATGGTGGTGCCGTTCAGTTCTTCGGCCATGGCCGTGTACCTCCTTGTACGCGCCGACTACGGCATCGGCGCCTCGTCGGATCCGGTACCCGCGGGCGTCGTGCACCAAACGGTCACACCCCGCCCGGGCATGACCCGGGCGGGGTGTGTTGAATGTCCCCGGACGAAGACTGGGAGGTAGTGGTGGGTGGTTTCGACGGCCTCGCGACGCTGGTCCATCTGG
Source organism: Gordonia sp. SGD-V-85 (assembly GCF_001456905.1). NCBI lineage: Bacteria > Bacillati > Actinomycetota > Actinomycetes > Mycobacteriales > Gordoniaceae > Gordonia > Gordonia sp. SGD-V-85. The sequence goes on along the minus strand of NZ_LNQO01000016.1, from coordinate 19,486 downwards.
CACGTGGTGGACAGATCGGCGAGTCCCACGAGACGCCGCACACGGTGATCGCCGACGGACCGCACCGCACGCTGCGGCGGTACGGCACCGACGACGAGGTGATCGCAACCGTCGGCACGGGACGGCGACCGGTGCTGCTGATCCCGCCGCTCGCGGTGTCCACATCGTGCTACGACCTCGCCGACGGGCTGTCGGTGGTGCAGTTCCTCCTGTCGACCGGCCGGGTTCCGTACGTACTCGACTTCGGCGACATGACCCGCGCCGACCGACACCTCGGGTTCGCCGACTTCTTCGACGACATCGTCCCCGGGGCCGTCGCCGCGACCGTCGCAGACTTCTACGGCAGCGCCGATGACCCGGCCGCCGGAACGTCGCGGGATCCCGCGGGGGTCGATCTGCTCGCGTGGAGTATCGGCGGGACGATCAGCCTGTTGACCGCTGCCGCGCACCCAGATCTGCCGGTGGCGTCGGTCGTCGCGGTCGGGACGCCTCTCGATTACTCCAAGGTCCCGCCGTATCCACTGGTCAAGACGCTGATGAAACCGGTCGGCACCGCGCCGGTGACGATGGCGCTGCGAGCGCTCGGCGGGATCCCCGCGCCGCTGGTCCGCCTCGCCTATCGAGGCACGGCCTGGCAGCGCGAACTCAAGAAGCCGGGCTACATCCTGCGCAACGCCGACGACACCGACGCCCTCGTGCGGATGAAGGCCATCGACCGTTTCCAGGAGACGATGCCCGGTTATCCCGGCAAGGTGTCCGAGCAGATGTGGGAGAACTTCATCATGCGCGGTGAGCTGGCCGACAGCGTGCTCGACTTCGGCGGGCGCGTCGTCGACCTCGCCGATGTCGATGTCCCGGTCGCCTTGTTCGGTAGTCACCGGGATGCGATCGTCAGCTGGGCCGCGGCCCACCACGGCGTGGAGCTGCTGTCCGGGGCGCCACGCGTCGAGTTCACCACGGTGGAGACCAGTCACCTGGGTCTGATCGCCGGGTCGGCTGCGGTCGAGCAGACGTGGCCCCGCATCGACGAGTTCTTGACGTCGGTGCACGCAGTTCGTAGATGAAAAAACCTTCATCTTCGACTCATGGACGGCTCACCGGCGTCCGCCAGAGTCGTTGACATGAACTTCTCACGAGTACTCGCCACCATCGCCCTCGGTGCGCTCGCGGTTGCCGTCGTGACCGCCAGCTTCTTCCTCATCCGTTCGCCCGAGCCCAGCCTGGCCTCCGACGCCGTGTCCGTGGATGTGTCGTCGCAGACACCCCAGATTCCGACGCCTCAGGCCCAGACCCCGCCTGCCCCGGCGCCGGTTCCCCAGATCCCGGCCGGGGCTCCGGTGCAGCGGGCCGTCCCGCCGAACCTGAACTCCGATGACGACGACTGGTGTGACCCGCGCGCGGCCCATCGTGACGACGACTGCGACGACGACTGGGATGACGCCTGGGACGATCAGAACGACGACTGGGACGACCAGGGCGACGACTGGGACGATGACATCGATGACGACCAGGACGACTGACGACGCGAAACCGAATCCAGCCGAGAGTGCGGGTGTGCGTCAGCGCCCCGCGCTCTCGGCGCGTTGGCGTATCACGGCCTGGATCATGCTCACCACGTTCCTGCTGCTGGTGGTGGTGTTCGTGGTGACGCGCAACCTGCTGCTCCGCGACGTGGACACCCGCGTGAACAACTACGTCGCGCAGGAGGCCAGTGAGTTCCGGACGTTCGCGGCCGAGGGGGTCGACCCGACGACCACCGAACCGTTCACCTCGGTGTCACGGTTGCTCGAGGTGTTCCTGTCGCGGCAATCGGCCGGCGAGGGGGAGGTCATGGCCGGCGTCGTCGGCGACACCGAGATCCTCGAACTGCCGGGTAATGCCTGGCCGGAGCCGGGCGAGGGACGCCGTGTGCTCGACGAACTGCGCGCCCAGAGCGGGGCGGCCGGGGTGCTGATGACCGCTCATGGAGAAATTCGTTGGGGCAAGGTCGATCTGGAGCCGGCCGGTGGTGGGTCGGCCGATCCGGCGTCCGAGGCGGCGCAACCGGGGACGTTCATCGTGGGCATCTACACCGACCCGGGGCGGGAACTGGTGGACCGCACGATGCGAGTCCTCGCGATGGTCGGGTTGGGCGGGATGATCGTCACCACCGGTGTGGCCTATCTCGTCGCGGGACGGATCCTTGCTCCGGTCCGGAGCGTGCGGATGGTCGCCGCGGAGATCAGCGAGAACGACCTCACCGCGCGCGTGCCGGTCATCGGCCGTGATGACGTGGCCGCGCTGGCCCAGACCTTCAACGCGATGCTGGACCGGATCGAGGACGCGTACACGACGCAGCGGCAGTTCGTCGACGACGCCGGGCACGAGCTACGGACGCCGATCACGGTGGTGCGCGGTCATCTCGAGTTGTTGCCCGACGATCCGGAGGAGAGGCGCAAGACCCTCGATCTCGTGGACAGCGAGCTGGGGCGGATGGGCCGCATCGTCGGCGATCTGCTCATGCTGGCGAAGTCGGAGCAACCCGACTTCGTGGCGGCCAGGCCGACCGACGCGGCTCAGCTGATGCTCGACATCGAGTCCAAGGTGCAACCGCTCGGTGACCGGCAGTGGTTGCTCATGGAGGTCGCCGAGGGGCCGTGCACCGTCGATCACGAGCGGATCACCCAGGCGATGCTGCAGTACGCCTCCAACGCGGTTCGGCACACCCGTGCCGGTTCCGTCATCCAGCTGGGCTCACGCTTCGCCGGCGTCGGAGAGCAGCGGCATCTGTCCATCTGGATCACCGACGACGGCCCGGGCGTCGAGCAGCAGGACGCGGCGCGGATCTTCGAGCGCTTTCAGCGCGGGCGGTCGGCGTCGGCGCCTCAGCACGCGGCCGGCGCCGGGTTGGGACTGGCGATCGTGCGGGCCATCGCCGACGCCCATCACGGAATCGCCTGGGTACGTAGCATTCCCGGGCACGGCGCCACGTTCGGCATCGACGTCCCGGTTCCCGACACGACCCCCTACACCGATGCAGCGCCGTCGGTGCCAGCAGAAGGAGAGCGGCGATGAGCCGGGTTCTGATCGCCGAGGACGACGCGCGGATCGCCTCGTTCATCGGCAACGGACTGCGTGCGGCCGGGTACAGCACCGAGCACGTGTCCGACGGCTTGTCGGCGCTCGAGGCCGTGCGCAGCGGCGGTTTCGACATGGTCGTCCTCGACATCGGTCTCCCGGCGATGGATGGCTTCGATGTCCTGTATTCCATGCGCGGCGAGGGGATCACGACGCCGGTCGTGGTACTCACCGCCCGGGACAGCGTGAGCGACACGGTGAACGGCCTCGAGGGCGGTGCCAATGACTACATGACCAAGCCCTTCCAGTTCGCCGAACTGCTCGCCCGCATCCGGCTACGACTCGTCGACGACTCGGCCGTCGCGTCGGAGAACCTGTTGTCCGCCGGGGACCTGCGTCTGGATCTGAAGTCCAGGCGCGCCCGGGTGGGGACGGAGACGTTCGACCTCACCGCTCGCGAGTTCGCGTTGCTGGAAGTGTTTCTGCGGCATCCGGATCAGGTGCTGTCACGCGAGCAGATCCTCGGTCACGTGTGGGGTTACGACTTCGACCCGGCGTCGAATGTGGTCGACGTCTACGTGCGCGCCCTGCGGAACAAGATCGGTTCTCACCGATTGGAGACGGTGCGCGGCATGGGGTATCGGCTACGCGCGTCGAACTAGTCGCTCCTCACTCCGGTGCGACACTGAGCCAGTCGGCGAACCCGGAGGGGTCGTGCCGGCCGAGTGCCCCGTGCTCGAAGAGTCCCCAACCGGTGCGGGTGGTGCCGTCGGACTCCCGGCATTCGGCGCGTCCGACGTGATCGATCACGCCGAACGGCATGCGACCGACGATCTCGGCACTGTTCATGTCGTAGGTGCGGCGTTCGGTGAAGTCCGTTCCGCGCCAGGCGCCGTGGGTCCAGTCGGGGTCACCGCCGTAACCGCCGCCCACATGAATGGGCACGGGCAGCAGGGACTCCACCTCGAGGGTGACGGGCGCCCCTCCCGCTCCGGTCGTGGAAATCGTTGCGCCGGTGGGTACCCGGGTCCCAGGCGCGTAGTGGACGGTGACGTTCGGCCAACCGAGCTGTTCGACGTGGCCGTCCTTCCAGACCCGCGAACAGTCGTTGAGACTTCGGTAGCCGTCGGGATCCTCCTGGATGATGAAGACCAGCTGGAAATCGTCGAAGGTCATCGGAATGTACAGCCACCACATGCCCTCGAACGGTGGGTCCGACGGCCGGCCCGCCGGCTCGGGCTCGCCGACCGGCCGGATTCCCCACGACCGATCGCGGGTCCCGACCCAGGTCGACGGGTCCACCGCGATCTCCTCGCCGTCGACGGTGATCGACCCGCGCCACGTACCTACCTGTGCGAAGCGCTGCGCGTCGAGGGTGACCTTCGCACCCTGCCGCATCACGTGCGGCTGCTCGAGAAGGGCGTCGAACAGGCCCTCCCAGCGCAGATCGAGCGCGATGCCCTCGGTCTCGTCCAGCGTCAGGTGCAGGGCGCGAAGCGGCTCGTCGACGGCCAGTGAGTAGTTGCCGACGCGCTGCTCGAGACGGTTGTCGTCGATCGAGTCACTCAGGTGCACCGCGGTCTGGGTGTCGGTGCCGTCGGGCCGGCGGCGCCGGATGAGGACGAACGCATCCTTGACACCGAGGTTGGGGTAGTACCCGATGCCGGTGATCAGGAAGACGGTGCCGCTGCGGTCGTGCGCGTTCAGGTAGGCCCGGTCGTAGAAGTTGCGATCACTGTTGCCCGGCCAGGCGATCGGTTGTGGCAGTTGGTGAATGGGGTACTCGTCCATCGGCCCCAGGCCGCGTCGGCTCATGTGGTCAGTCCTCCTCGAGGAGTCGTTCGAGCAGTGGTCGGTGGTAGAACAGGGTGCCGTCGACGTCGTCGGGACGTTCAAGTTCGCCGAAGTGCACGCGGCGGGCGCCGGTCCGCATGAAGACACAGCACCACTGGACCGCGGCATGGACGTAGAACCAGCGCAGGTCGCCCAACTCGACTCCGGTGAGCTCGCGGTAGGTGTCGCGGACGTCGTTCTCGCGGAGCAGGTCCGGCAGCCCGGGAAGGCCGGCCATCGTCGCGAGCTCTTGGAAGACCCGGTGTGCGAATATCACCCAGGCGATGTCCAGTTCGCGGGGACCGGTGCGCGCCATCTCCCAGTCGAGCACCGCCGTCGGGGTGAAGTCGACGAACATCATGTTCCCGATGCGCGAATCTCCCCAGGACAGCACCGGTTCGGCGTTCGCGGCATCGTCGGGGAAGTTGTCGGCGAGCCAGGCGAGCGCCCGCTCGACGAGAGGCGAGCGGCCGATCCCCTCGACCGAGAAGTCGTACCAGTCCCGCAACCAGGCGAGCAGACGAGCGAGGGGGGTGTCACCGGCGGGCAGGTCGTCGGCGAGGAAGTCGAAGTGCCGGGCCGCGTCGGGGATCGAGTGCAGGGCGGCGATCACGCCGACCGCGGACTCCTGGGCCCGCCGGCGATCGTACTCGGTGGCGTCCCCGAACCAGTTGTCGCCGAACGTGTACGGCATGACATCGGGTGGGACTTCGCCCTCGCACCGGTCCATGAGGAAGAACGGGGCTCCCAGCAGCGAGCCGGTCGGCTCGAGGTGGTGCACTACCGGGACCGGGACGTCGCTGAGCCGGGCGACCAAGCGCATCGTCTCGTACTGGTGATCCATTCGGTAGGAACGGAACACGGGGACGTCGGTGTTCGACGGCGCCATCCGCATCACCCAGTGCCGGGTGGGCTCGCCGGGCCACGACACGGAGACGGGGATGGTCTCCGACGACATGCCGTTGCTGTCTCCGGAGGCTGCGACCGTGACCTCCGGTACGACATCGGATGTGTCGTCCTGCTCGGACAGCCAGCGCGCGAGCGTCTCGGGGACCGAGGCGTTGTCGCGGCTGGAACGTTGCAGATGGTCGATCTGCTCGACGGCTGGCTCGGTGGCCATGGCACCCCCTGTGATCGATACCGGCGGATTCGCTACGGTGAGTAGCGTTATGACAGCAGAACGGTCGTGCGGTCCGCAGCGACTTCGGGAAATCTCTATGCGAGAGTTGGCAAGCGATGAGTACTGAGACGGGAGAAGCGGTCTCGGGGCGGCCGCGCGACCTGCGTATCGACTCCGCGGTACTCGACGCCGCAGCCGAACTGCTCGTCGATGTCGGATACCGCAAACTCACGATGGCCGCGATCGCCGATCGTGCGGGGACGACGAAGACCGCGCTCTACCGCCGCTGGTCGGGGAAGGCGGAGTTGGTGCACGATCTGGCGTTCGCCCGCATGACACGACTCCCGCCGTCCAGCGGAGAGGTGGGCGCCGACATCCGCACGATGGTCGGAGCGGCGCGCGACCTGTTCGCCAGTCCCGTCACCCGCGCGGCGTTGCCCGGTCTGATCTCGGACATGGCTGCCGAACCCGAGCTGGCGGCGCGTGTGCACGCCGGGTTCGCGGAGGTGTTCGGCGCGTTGCGTGACCGGTTGGTGATCGCGGTCGATCGCGGCGAGGTGCATCCCGATGTCGATCCGGATCGGCTCATCGAGGTCGTCGGCGGGGCGGCGATGCTGCATGCGTTGTTGCTCGACAATCGCGACTTCGAGACCGCGTGGGCCGATCAGATGAGCGCGATCGTCGTGCACGGAGTTCTCCGATGACTCGCCCGCACCCACCTACACTCGTGGGATGACCGCCCCCAGCAACACCGACGATGTCGTCGAGCAGATCCTGTCCACCTACGACGCGATCACCGTGGTCGGTGCCAGCGCCAATCCGTCGAAGGCCGCCAACGAGGTGCCGGCGTACATGAAGAACCGTGGCTGGCGGATCATTCCGGTGAATCCCGCGGCCGACGAGATCGTCGGGGAGAAGGTGTACCGCACCCTGGCCGACATCCCGGAACAGGTCGGCCTCGTCGACGTGTTCCGCCCGGGACCCGAGTGCGCCGACGTCGCCCGGGCGGCCGTCGCCGCCGGCGCGACCGCGCTCTGGCTGCAGCTCGGGATCATCTCGGCGGAGGCGCGGGCGATCGCCGAGGATGCGGGTCTGCTGTACGTCGAGGACCGCTGCCTGATCATCGAGCAGCGCCGCACCGGTATCGTCCCCGGCTGACGCCGAAGGTGACCCGGTGAACTTCCTCGACGAGCTCACGCATCAGCGACTGCCGCTGTTCCTGCTGTTCGCGTCGTTCGTCATCACGTTCATCGTCACGCGGGTGATCACCCGACTCATCCGGGCGGGCAAGGGCCCCTTCCGCAACAACGTCTCAGACGGCGTGCACGTGCACCACATGGTGCCCGGTCTGATCCTGACGATCGTCGGCGCCTTCCTCTCGGTGGGTGTCAACGGGGCGTCGCCCGGTGCGGAGATCAGTGCGGTGCTGATCGGTGTCGGCGCCTCACTGGTGCTCGACGAGTTCGCGCTGATCCTGCGCCTGCAAGACGTGTATTGGTCGCCGGAGGGCCAACTCTCGGTTCAGGTGGTGGCGCTGACAGTCGCCGCGCTGGGCATGGCGGTCCTCGGGTTCAACCCGCTCGACGACGCGGACGTGGAGATCGGTCCCGTCGCGCTGGTGGCCACCGTGCCGATCAATGTCGCCTGCGCGATCCTGTGCGTGCTCAAGGGCAAGTTCTCCACCGCCATCGTCGGCGTCTTCATCCCGGTGTTCGCCTGGGCCGGTGCCATCCGGCTGGCCCGGCCACACTCGGCGTGGGCGCGCCGGCGGTACGCACCGGCGAAGGCGGAGAAAGCGCGGGCCCGCGCGAAGAGCTTCGACGACCGTTGGGGCCGTTGGGGTCTGAGCATCGGCGACCTCATCGCCGGCAAGCCCACCGACCCCGCGAGCGTGGTCGCCCCGTCGCTGGAGGCCTCGGCCGCCGCCGATCCCGGGCCGACGCACCCGACCGACGAACGTCAACTCGACTGATGGACTTCGATCGAAGTCCATCAGTCGAGTTCGAGTTCATCAGTCACCAACCGCGAACGCGTCTCGGGCAATTTCGACGAACCGTGCTGCAGCAGCGGAGTTCCCCGACCTCCAGAGCAATCCCAGATGTGCGGTGGCATCGACATCCCGGATCGGCACCGCGACCACGCGGTCGTCGGCCGCGGCGATCGACTCGCTGAGAATGCCGACTCCCATTCCGCTGCAGAACAACTCGATGATGGCGTCCGGCGACGAGGCCTCGATCGCGGGTCGGATGGCTCCTCCGGCGACCGAGGCCGCCGCGTCGAACACGCTTCGGATACCCGCGCCGCGGGGCAGGCGGATGAGCGATCGGTCGCGCAGCGAGGCGAGATCGACGGTGCGGCCCCGGGGCCGGCGCGGTGAGGTCGCGCGCGGACGGGCCGCGATCCGGGATCTCTGGGCATCGGTCTTGGCGCACCGGCCGACCTTCGCGCCGGAACCGCCGTTGCCCACCCTGGTATTCGGGGACGATCTTGCACTCACGTCGACTCCACCCCGTGATGGTGCAGGTGCCCGCGCGCAGGTGGTGGCGCGGCAGGCCGACGGATCGTGGGTGCGGATCATCGACCAACCGGAGTTCCAGGCACCGAAGTACTGAGACTCCGGGCCCGGATTTCTGAGGCCGGATTCAGATCCCGTGCTAGCTTCGCTGTGGTGGCGGTTACATCCGCCGGGCGACGGTGCGAAGGGACGGATCGGGCGTGGGAGTACCGGAAGCGGACGGTGTCGCCGCGAAGATCGCGTCCCGGCTCGGCGACAAGCGTGGTGGCACGCTCTCGGTCGAGGGCGCGAGACTCCTGCCGGCGGGCGCGAGCAGGGCGACGTACGCGGCCACCCTCGTCGACGGAACCGGGCAGGTCGAGCCGATCATCATCCGCGCGGTTCCCGCTGCAACCGACGACGGCGGACTGCGGGCCGAGGCGCAGGTCCTGCGTGCCGCCGCCGACGCCGGGGTGCCGGTGCCGGAGATCCTCGACGCCGGATTCGACGAGGACGACAACGCGCTGGGATTCCCCTATCTGGCAATGAATTTCATCGACGGAGAGTCCATCCCGCGGCGCATTCTGCGAGACGATGCCTACGAGGGTGCGCGCGCCGGATTCGTCGATCAGTGCGGCGAGATCCTCGCACGTATCCACCGGATAGACGTCACACAGACGCCCGGTCTCGGTGATCTCGGCGATCCGATCGACGGTTTGCGGGAGCTGTTCCCACGCGAGTTCGATGCGATGCCGGCCGGCCTGGTGCTGGCCACCCAGTGGCTCACCGGCAACCGACCCGAACCGTCACCACGGCACACGCTCGTGCATGGCGACTTCCGGCTGGGCAATCTGCTCGTCGACGCCGAAGGAGTTGCGGCGGTTCTGGATTGGGAACTGGTGCACCTCGGCGATCCCGTCGAGGACCTAAGTTGGCTATGTGCGAAGGCGTGGCGTTTCGGAGGGTCGACGCCCGTGGCCGGGATGGGTGACCGGACCTCGCTCCTCGACGCCTATGCGCGCGAAGCGGGTTGGCGTCCCACCGAACAAGCCCTCCGCTGGTGGGAGCTCTACGCCACCGTCAAGTGGGGACTGATCTGCGCGGTGCAGGCCGCCCGGCACCTCGATGGCGTCGAACGATCCGTCGAACTGGCCGCGATCGGACGCCGAAGTGCCGAGCAGGAGTTCGACGCACTGCTCGACCTCGGTCTCGTGACGCCGGGACCGGTACCCGATCCGCTGGCCGAGGCGCCGGCCGAGGAACCGGACAACGATCTCTACGGTTCACCGACCGCAGTCGAACTACTCGAGGCGCTCACCGAATTCCTGCGGTCCGACGCGGTCCAGGCAGACCTGTCGCCGCAGGTGCGTTTCCATACGAGAGTGGCCGGCAACGTCGTCGACGTCGTGCGGCGACAGATGCTCACCGGCGCACGGGATGCCGAAGCGAGCGCGCAACGGCTGAGTGCGCTCGGCGTCGCTGATCAGCACGCGCTGTGCGAGGCCCTGCGTTCCGGCGAACTCGACGGCACCGACCCGAAGGTCCGTGACGCCGTCGTCGCCGACGTGCGGGCGCGACTCCTGGTCGCCAACCCCAAGTACTTCGCGGTCCCTCACCCGTGACCGCCGGACATCCGATTCCAACCGAGAGGGGTTCATCGTGGACTTCGCACTGCCCGAGTCGCTGACCGACTATCTTGCCGAACTCGATGCTTTCATCGAGGCGGAGATCATTCCCCTCGAGCAGACCGACGACAACATCCGCTTCTTCGACCATCGGCGCGAGGACTCCCGAACAGACTGGGAGCGTGGTGGTTTGCCGAACAAGGAGTGGGAAGCTCTTCTGGGAGAGGCGAGACGACGCGCGGATGCGGCCGGCCACTTCCGCTACCCCTTCCCGTCCGAGTTCGGTGGTCGGGACGGATCGAACCTGGCGATGGCGATCATCCGCGAGCACCTGGCGTCGAAAGGTCTGGGGCTGCACTGCGATCTGCAGAACGAGCACGCCATCGTCGGCAACAACATCGGGCTGCTCCTCATGCTCGAGTACGGCACCCCCGAGCAGCGGGAGGAATGGGTGGAGGGCCTGGCCGCGGGTACGAAGTTCTTCGCCTTCGGCATCACCGAACCCGACCACGGCTCCGACGCCACGTGGATGGAGACGACCGCCGTCCGCGACGGCGACGACTGGATCATCAACGGCGAGAAGACGTGGAACACCGGTATCCACGCCGCCCATCGCGACATCATCTTCGCGCGCACCAGCGGCGAACCGGGCGAGGCCCGCGGCATCACGGCGTTCCTCGTCGACCCGCAGGATCCGGGTTTCGCCGTGGAGGAATATCTCTGGACGTTCAACATGCCCACCGACCACGCGCACATCACGCTGCGGGACGTCCGGGTGCCGAACTCCGCGGTGTTCGGGGCGGAGGGAGCCGGCCTGCAGGTCGTGCAGCACTTCTTCAACGAGAACCGCATCCGGCAGGCGGCCTCCAGTCTCGGTGCCGCCCAGTACTGCGTCGACCGTGCGGTGGCCTACGCCAACGAGCGCGCGCCGTTCGGCAAGAAGCTCTCGACGAATCAGGCGATCCAGTTCCCGCTCGTCGACCTGCACACCCGGTGCGCGATGATCCGGGCGCTGATCCGCGAAACCGCCTGGAAGATGGACACCTACGGGCCGTTCGCCGCGTCGGCCGAGGTCTCCATGTGCAACTACCAGGCGAACCGGCTGTGCTGCGATGCCGCCGACCAGGCGATGCAGGTGTTCGGCGGACGCGGATACTCGCGGCACGAGCCGTTCGAGCACATCTACCGGCACCATCGGCGCTACCGGATCACCGAAGGTGCCGACGAGATCCAGATGCGACGCGTCGCCGGATACCTGTTCGGTTTCATGTCGGGAAAGGCGCCCAAGGGAGTGCAGTCGTCCTGAGTAGGCTGACCACATGATCGCGGTCATCATCATCGTGGCCACCGTGGTGGTTGCCCTGTTCATCCTCGGCGGCGCCGCCTGGTTCGCGTACGACTCGGACAAACGGGTGCGCACCTTCGCCCGATCCACCGACCTGATTCCCGGCCGACCGGGTCGGGCGCCGGAGAGCTGGGCCACCGACAATACCCGGGAAGCACTGCTGCATCGGCGCATTCGATACGCGATCGCCGACGTGCATGCCAACCCGGCGATCCCGCACGACGACGAACTCGTCGCGGCACGCAACCGCCTCGACGACGCGGTCTTCGAACTCGACGACCGGCTGATCGCGTCGGTGGATCTGGGCGACGACGAGTCGACCGAGGCGCTCGATCACGCCGAGTCGGCGATCAAGGACCTCGAGAAGCTGCCGAAGAAGCTGTGGGAGGCACCTCGCGAGGAACAGCTCGCCGACCTCGACCGCGTCGCCCGAGTGCTGTCGCGCGGCTGACGGTCAGATCACCGTCGGCCGTGGCGGCGGGTCCGGCTGCGGGGGAGCAGGCTGTGGGTCGGGAGCCGGCGGCGGGGTGGGAACGGGAATCGGCGGCTCCGGCGGCGGCTCCGGGATGGGCTCGGGCGCAGGCACGGGCTCGGGCGGAGGTGGGGGCGGCGGGACCGGTTGACTCATGTGCGGACTCCTCTCGACGCGAATGTGTCGTTCGCGGTTCGCTTGGTTCGTCCTGATGACTTCTCCGACGCTACGCCCGTGCCGGGAGCCCGGCCACCGGGCGACACTCAGGGGCCGGCGAGTTCCAGCAGTGTGCGCACGGTCCGCAGGTTGCGGCCGGTGCCCTGTACACCCAGGCCGCGCGCGATGACCGGGGCGGTCAGGGTCGATCGTCCGGCCCCGTTGGCGTAGCGGATGTGCAGGTCGGACCCGAGGACGCGGACCACATCGTCGCCGAAGTCCTTGCGTTCGAACGCGGCCACCTTGTCGCGCGCCGGTTCGCTGGTCAGGAAGTAGACGTAGGAGTATTTGTCGTCGACGACGTCGAACGGATGCGCCTCGAGCGCGGCCCGGACCTGTTCGGGCGAGCGGCTGATGACCTCCCGGAACCAGCCGTAGCGATCCTGCAGCGCGGTCTCGAGCGCGCGGTCGAACCGCTCGGGGTCGGCGGGCGGCGAACAGATCAGGTTCCCCGACGCGATGTAGGTGGAGACCTCCGTGGCTCCGAGATCGGCTGCCAGATCACGTAGTTCGGCCATGGGGAGTTTCGCGCCGCCGACGTTCACCGCGCGGATGAGCACGATGCGCCGGCTCACGAACGTACCTTCGACAGGTCGGTCCGAATCAGCATCACGTTGTAGTCGTCCCACCGGGAGACGACGAAGTAGAGGTCCCTACCCGACGATCGAGGGTGGATGTAGGGCGTGTACAGACCGCTGGACTGCTTGTGCGAGACGAGCACCCGCTCGCCGCTCCACGGACCCACGGGTGACGGCGACGTGCGCATCACGATCGTCCCCGACCGCTCGGTCAGCATGATGAACCGGCCTAGGAATGCGTTGTATGCCACGGACATCTCGCCGACCGGGCCGGCGACGATCGGCGTGGCCTCGGCCGGATTCGACGACCAGCCCGTGCCGCCGCGAAAGTACTGGTACCGGTCGAGGTTCAGGATGTCGGCGGGCCGGAAACGGGCCACGTGAGCAGAGCCGAAACGCCCATTCGGGGTGCCGTACTGATAGATGTACTCGCCACTCCGGAGGAAGGCGCCCATCTGGAACCGGTTGTGGCCACGCGTCACCTGGGGAACGCCCGGGATCGTCAGATCGGCATTCCAGCGAAGGGTGTTGTTGTCGACGGTCCAGGTCTGACCGTTGTTGTACGACACGGCGATTCCCGAATAGTTGGTGTTCCAGCGGCCTGGGCCAAGCCACCGGTGGATCGACATGAAACTGACGAACTGCGTGCCGTTGATCGAGATCCCGCCGGTGGGAATCCGCCCGACCTCGATGTTGCGCACCCCGACCGCGTTGAACATGGGTTGCGCCTACGTCGGGTGGGCCGGTGTCACCGAGGCGCCCGACCGGACCGATCCGGGTACGGCGTTCGGGAATCGGATTCCCTTGGCGAGGTCGGAAGTCGCGTCGCTGCGCAGCATCGTGTTGTGCTTCCAGGCCATCTGCCCCGCGCATCGGCCCCAGGTGTCGCCGAAGGCCATCAGGATCTGACCGGAGCCGTTGTCCCACGGCACGCCGACGTCGGTCGCGGTGATCCCGAAACGGGTGTCGGTGCGGGCGGGACTTCGGGGACCGGTCACCCAGGAGATGGCCTTGCTGGCGCCGGTGAGATTCGGGAGCGGTCCCTGCGGCTTCTTCCCATCCGCCCGATAGCTGCCGAAGTCGAGACTGCCCCAGCCGAGCTCGCTGGAGCCCGAACTGCCGGTGCTGCCGACATCGCCCCCGGTGATGCCGGTGGCGTTGCAGACCGCGGCTTCGGCGGGTGCGGACCCAGCGGCGAGCAGGCCGCCCGTGAGGGCGACAGCGGCAACGGTCGAGAAGATGCGGCGGGCCGGACGCATGGACGCACTCCCAGGAGAAACGACAAGTGGTGTCAGTGTTGCAGAAGTGTCAGCTGGGAGAAGCGTCGATGCCAAACCGAGGCCGGTGCGTGACCCGGGAGGAGCGAGCTTGCGAGCCTTCCTCCTGCTCCCTGAGGAGCGAGCTTGCGAGCGTCACGAAGGGTCTTGGTGAGTCGGGTTGCGAAGACCCTTCGTGACGCGCCCTCCGCAAGCTCCGGGCGCTCCTCAGGTAGCAGGGGGGTTGACGCGCCCTCCGCAAGCTCCGGGCGCTCCTCAGGGAGCAGGGGGGTGACGCACCCTCCGCAAGCTCCGGGCGCTCCTCAGGGAGCAGGGGGGTTGACGCGCCCTCCGCAAGCTCCAGGCGCTCCTCAGGGAGCAGTGGGGGAGTTGCTTCTCTTGGATCGCGGCGCCGAGCGGATCAGCGGCGGGTGGCCACCGCGAACGTGCGGCGGAAGGGTAGGACCGTGCCCCATTCGCGTCGGGGATAGGCCTCGGCGAGGCGTTGCTTGAGATCGGCGACGAACTGCACCCGGAGTTCGTCGGACAGCGCTTGCATGTACGGGCGGGCGCCGGTGCCGGACATCCAGTCGAACACCGGGTCCTGGCCGTCGAGCACGTGGAAGTAGGTCGTCTCCCAGGCGTCGGCGTGGTAACCGCGGCCGGCGAAGAACTCGAGGTACATCTCGGCGTCGAGTCGGGGCAGTGCCCGCAGGTCGCCGAAAGCTCCCAGATACGGCTCGGTCGCGGCGAGATCGGCGAGGACAGAGTGGGTGGGGGAGTCCGTGTTGTTGGGCACCTGCAGCGCGAACGCGCCTCCGTCGGTGAGGTGGCCGAGCAGTCGGTCGATGACGTCGAGGTGGTCGGGTACCCACTGAAACATCGCGTTGGAGATCATCAGGTCGACCGGCCGGTGAGGCGTCCACTGCGAGACGTCGGCGGCGTCGTAGTTGGCATGCGGATCGGTGTTGTCGCGGATCGCGCGATCGACCATCTCCGCCGAATCGTCGATGCCCAAAATCTCCGCCGACGGCCAGCGTGCCCGAAGGTGCTTGGTGAGATGACCCGGTCCGCAACCCAGGTCGATCACCGATAGCGGGTCGGTCGGGATCTGTGCGATGAGGTCGAGAAACGGACGCGCACGGACGTCAGCGAACTGCAGATAGCGTGTCGGGTCCCACACAACCATGACTCCACCCTAACCGTGAGCCTGCGATCGGGGGTCGCGGCTGCCGTAGGCTTCCCTGCGTGACAGCTTCCGCGAACCAGGCAACCGATGGCACCTCTGCAGATCCGGCGGCCGGCTCGGCCGTCGTCGAGATCTCGACCGACGGTGCCTGCCTGGGCAACCCGGGCCCGGGTGGCTGGGGCGCGGTGCTCCGCTACAAGGGCACCGAGAAGCGGATCTCCGGGTCCGAGCCGGACACGACGAACAACAAGATGGAGCTCACGGCCGCCATCGAGGGTCTGGCGGCACTGACCAGGCCGTCGACCGTCATCATCTACACCGATTCGACCTACGTGCGCAACGGCATCATGAAGTGGGTCAACGGCTGGCAGGCCAACGGCTGGAAGACCAAGGATCGCAAGCCGGTCAAGAACGCCGATCTCTGGCGTCGTCTGGTCGAGGAGGAGAAGCGACACCAGGTGGAGTGGCGCTGGGTCAAAGGGCATGCCGGCGATCACTTCAACGAGATCGCTGACGAACTCGCGACCACCGCGGCCCGATCGGTGGCCCGATGACGCCGGTGGCGGTGGCCGTCGAACCCGTCCGCGACGAGCACCTGGTCGCCGCGATCGAAGGTGCGGGCGGCCGGATCGTCGGTCTCGACGACGCCCGGGTGCTGGTGTGGATCGGGCCGCCCGGGGAGTTCCCGGAGCTGCCGGACGCCGTCGAATGGGTGGCGCTCAAGACCGCGGGGATCGAGGATTTCGTGGCCGCCGACGTCCTCGACGACCGTCGGATCTGGACCAATGCGTCCGGCTTCTATGCGGAGAACGTCGCCGAACACGCACTGGCTCTGCTCCTCGCCGGGCTCCGGCAGATCAACACCGCCGTCCTGCGCCACTGGGACAAGGAGCGGATCGACACCGCGGTCCGGTCGCTGCACGGTTCCACGGTCGCCATCGTCGGAGCCGGCGGGATCGGCGCCTCCCTCGCTCCGCGTCTTCGGGCATGTGGCGCTCGCGTCGTCGCAGTGAACCGGTCCGGGCGCGAGGTGCCCGGCGCGCACGAGGTCCGACGGTCGGATGAGTTGGATCAGCTGTGGGGGACCTTCGACCACGTCGTGCTGGCCGCGCCGTCGACGCCGGAGACGCGGCACATGATCAACGCCGAGAGCCTCGCCGCGTTACCCACGCACGCGTGGGTGGTGAACGTCGCGCGCGGGCCCCTCGTCGACGAGGAGGCGCTGCACCGCGCGCTGGTCGACGGGCAGATCGCGGGGGCGGCGCTCGACGTGACCGATCCGGAACCGCCCGCCGACGACCATCCGCTCTGGTCCCTTCCGAACGTGATCATCACCCCGCACGTCGCCAACCCGGCGTCGGGGCTGACGCGTGAGCTCGCGCCGTGGGTCGCCGAGAACCTGCGCCGATTCGTCGCGGATGAGGAACTCCTGTCCGTGGTGACCACGAACCGCGACTACTGAGACGGTGTGACCTCGGGGTTCCCCCAGTTTCTAGAACACGTTCTCGTTTCGCGTCTCGCCGTGGCATGGTCGACGGGTGATTCTCGACAGATTCCGGATAGACGACCAGGTGGCCATCGTGACCGGCGCGAGCCGGGGACTCGGGGCGGCGATCGCGGTCGCCTTCGCCGAGGCAGGCGGCGACGTGGTGATCGCGGCCCGCAGTGAGTCCGACCTCGCCCAGGTCGCCGACCGGATCCGTGCGGCGGGCCGACGGGCGCACGCCGTGGCCGTGGATCTCGCCGACCCCGACGCCGCGGCGGCACTCGCCCAGACCGCGGTCGACGAGTTCGGTCGCCTCGACACCGTGGTCAACAACGTCGGCGGTGCGATGCCGCGGCCGCTGTTCGACACCAGTCCCAAGCACCTGCGGGACGCCTTCGACTTCAACGTCGGCAACGCGCACGCGCTGGTCGTCGCCGGCGCCAAGCAGATCCTCGCGACCACGGGCCAGGGGTCGATCATCAACATCACCTCCGCGGTCGGCCGCGTGCCCGGACGCGCCTATGCCGCCTACGGCACCGCGAAAGCCGCTCTCGCGCACTACACCCGCATCGCGGCGATGGATCTGAACCCGAAGATCAGGGTCAACGGCATCGCGCCGGGTGCCATCCTGACCTCGGCGTTGGAGATCGTCGCCGGCGACGAAGGGATGCGCACCGAGGTCGAGACCTCCACGCCGTTGCACCGCCTCGGTGATCCGGAGGACATCGCCGCGGCGGCGCTCTACCTGGCGTCGCCCGCCGGTGCGTACGTCACCGGCAAGATCCTCGAGGTCGACGGCGGGATCATCGCGCCCAACCTGGATCTCCCGATCCCGGACCTCTGATCGACCCGGAACGTTCAGTCCGAGCCGCGCTCCAGCGCGCCGGCGATCTGCTGTTCGAGATGTGCGGCCGCCACCCGGGGAACGTCGATGATGCCGTCGAGCTCGGCGCGGACCTTCTTGTAGGCGGACTGCCTCTCGGCCGGCGTGGCGCCGGTGTCGGCGGCGACGTTGATGAGTTTGCGCGCCCGGTCGAGCGCCTCGCGTTCGATGGGGGAGAACCCGGTCTGCTTGCGACGCCGCGCCTCTCGCTCGGCAGCGTCGAACGCGGCGGCATAGTCGCCGACCGCATCGCGGTACTCGGCGAAGTCGGCTGCGGACATGGAGGCCTCGGCCGTGCCGGCGGCGGAATCCGATTCGGGCCGTAGATCATCCGCGCGGACCCGGGCCCGGTGGAAGGCCAGCGTCAACGGTTCGCGCATGTCGGTCATCAGCGGGAACTCGATCAGAGTCGCGAGATCGAGTTCGTAGGCGAACCACTTCTCGTTGAGCGCGTCGTGCTGCTTGCGGACCCGGCGCAACTGGTCGGCCGAGGTCGTCGTGAGCTTCAGCTGCTCGGTCTGGGCGTTCGCCTTGATCCGGGCGAGCTCGATCTTGTCCTTGCGTCGCTTCTCGTTGTACTTGCCGATCGAACCGGCCCACCCGCCGACGACCGCGCCGACCGGGAAGATCAGCCACCAGTAGCTCTCGGCGAAGTCGACGATCTCGTTCACGGCTCAACTGTACCGAGAGAAGGCCGAGGTCATTAGGGTGAACACGTGGCCGACCCGGACGCGCCGAAGCTCAGCCTCGACACCGTCGAGGCCTGGCGAGAGTGGTTGCGCGACAACCATGAGACCTCGCCGGGGGTGTGGCTTGTGTTCTGGCGCAGGGGTTCGGGCCGGGAACCGCTCGACTACGACGAGTGCGTGCGCGAAGCGCTGTGCTGGGGGTGGATCGACGGTCACACCCGTGTGATCGACTCCGACCGCCGCGGCATGTGGTTCACCCGGCGCGGTCGCAACAGCGGATGGTCGGCGTCGAACAAGGCGCGGGTCGCCGACCTCGCGGCCGCCGGCCGCATCCAGCCCGCCGGCCAGGCCGTCATCGACGACGCTCAGGCCCGCGGCCTGTGGACGCTGTTCGACGACGCCGAGGCGCTCATCGAATCCCCCGAACTCGCCGCCGCCCTCGACTCCGATCCCGTCGCGCGGGCCAACTGGGACGCGTTCCCGCCCAGCGCGCGCAAGTTCGGGCTGTCGCAACTGGCGATGGCGAAACGACCGGAGACCAAGACCAAACGCATCGCCACCATCGTCGAACGGGCGGCGCGCAACGAGCGGCCGGCGTGACCCTTCGTGACGCGCCCTCCGCAAGCTCCGGGCGCTCCTCAGGGAGCGGGGTGGGGACGCGCTTTTCTTGCTCCCTGAGGTGCGAGCGAAGCGAGCCTACTTGTGCTCCCTGAGGTGCGAGCGAAGCGAGCCTTCTTGTGCTCCCTGAGGTGCGAGCGAAGCGAGCCTACTTGTGCTCCCTGAGGTGCGAGCGAAGCGAGCCACGAAGGGGCTCGCAAGGTGCCTTACCAGGCCCTTCGTGGCTCGTCGCTATCGCTCCTCGCACCTCAGGGACCAATGGGTGTGTGGCGCTTTCGGATCAGGGAGCGGGGTGGGGACGCGCTTTTCCTGCTCCCTGAGCCTGGATCCGTGGACGGGTGCGGGGTGTCGATAACGTGAAAATGCCCTCTGAGCTGGAATGATTGGTGGTGTTGAGACACAAAACATTCCAGCTCAGAAGGCACTTTCAGTGAAAGTATCGCACACGTTCTCCGCCACGTCCGCGGTCTTCGACGACAACAACCTGGTGTCGCACGCCGGACTGGTACCGGTCATGAGAGTGGCCGAGTCGACCGGGTTGGCGTCCCTGCTGGGCGAACGGGTCGATCTCGGCACCACCCAGGTCGCCTCCGCTGGGGCCAACCTCGACGCGAAACTGTTGACC
>NZ_LNQO01000015.1:0-122739 GCF_001456905.1 Gordonia sp. SGD-V-85 | reverse complement strand
CGATCACCCTCTCAGGTCGGCTACCCGTCGTCGCCTTGGTAGGCCATTACCCCACCAACAAGCTGATAGGCCGCGGGCCCATCCCACACCGCAAAAGCTTTCCACCAACCACCATGCGACAGTTGGTCATATCCGGTATTAGACCCAGTTTCCCAGGCTTATCCCAGAGTGCAGGGCAGATCACCCACGTGTTACTCACCCGTTCGCCACTCGAGTACCCAGCAAGCTGGGCCTTTCCGTTCGACTTGCATGTGTTAAGCACGCCGCCAGCGTTCGTCCTGAGCCAGGATCAAACTCTCCATGAAAAAACCGTGAAACAAAACCAACCCCACAAGGGCCGGCGTTTCAACACAATCAGGAAAGCACAACCTGACCAAAATAAACCTAGCAAAATGTGACACCCAGGACGGGGCCCGAACGCCACACAAAAAACAAACATCTACATCCACAAAGATGCACGATGCCAAATTGGCATCAGACAATTCATCATCACACTATCGAGTTCTCAAAGAACACACACCCACCAGCTACCCACCCCACATCAGGGCTCTCACCAGCAGACTTCGCATTCAACCTTGCCAGCCACCCCGTCTCCGGGGCAACTCTTCCAGCCTACCAGACCCCACCCGCAGCCCGCAACCCCGAAGAATTCCGAACCACTGAGAGACCCAGCAAACCCCAAACACTCTACCCGAGCCACAACGACTCAAGCCAAAATATTCAGGGGCGGCCAGCCAAGAAACCCGGTCTCCACTCCCCACCATCAGACCCTTCCAGGCCCTTCCGGGGCGGCGCCGTGGCTCGCTGACTTGAAGAAAGTTACGCAAGCGGATCGCTGGGGTCAAATCGCCTGCTCGCCGCCCGCCAGTACAGCCATCGTCGCAGGTCATCGCTTTCCCATCGGAGTCGAATCCCGCTGCTGCGCGCGGATTTCGGTGAATCACATCGATGTGACGTGCGTCGCAGACCGTCCTTTCGGACAGGTCATCACCCCCGGTCGGTCAGTTATGCGCAGGTCAGAGGGTTCATACGGTCGAAACATGACCGCGACCGAACTGGCCACGACCCCGACGACCGCGCCCATCGGCGCATCGCCGGTACCCGGACTCCCACCGCGGGTTGTCTCGTCCGCGCTTGTCCCCGAGGGGTTCACGCGTTGCGGTCTCCTCTCCTGGCGCCGACAGGCGGGCGTCCTGCACATCGCCCATCCCTTCGACGAGCACAGCATCTCCGACGCCGTGGTCGTCGACGGACTCGTCGCTCTCGTCGAGGCCGGCGTGTTGGCCGGGCAGTCGCAGTTCGAATCCGCCGCGATGGGGATCATCCGCACCTCGGCGAGTAGGTCCACCGACGCGTGGGCGGCTTTCTACGACAACTCGCTTCGCGAACTACGCACGGGCGCATCGGCATTCGCGCCCGTCCACAAACGCGCGCGGAGACTCGTCTCGGGCGGGGCCGTCCTCGAGGTGGGATCGTGCTTCGGCTTCTTCGCTCTCGCCTGCGCCCTGGACGGTCTCCAGGTCGCGGCCTGCGACATCTCGCCCGGAGCGGTGTCGTTGCTCTCCGACGCCGCTCACCGACTCCGACTGCCCGTCGTCGCAACCGTCGGGAACGCGATCGCTCTCCCCTACGCCGACGACTCGGCCGACACCGTCACGCTCATCCATCTCCTCGAACACCTCGATCCCGCGGGGGCGCACGCCGCGATCGGCGAGGCCCTCCGGGTCGCCCGGCAGCGCGTGGTCATCGGCGTGCCGTTCGAAGACGAGCCGAGCCCGCACTTCGGCCACCTCGTCCGGCTCACCGAGAACGACCTGTGCGGCTGGGCTCGAGCCGTCCCGCATGCCGGCGCCGAGGTCCTCGTCGATCACGGCGGATGGCTCGTCCTCACCCCCGGGTCCTGATTCCTCGAGTCCGGCCGCGGTACCGAGCGACCGCGTCATATCAGCCCGCGTTTGCTGGCGATGTACACCGCGTCGGTCCGCTTGGACACCCCGAGCTTGCGAATGATGTTGCGAATGTGGAACTTCACGGTTGACTCCGAGATGTAGAGCGTCTCGCCGATCCGCTTGTTCGACAGCCCGTCGGCGAGGAGCCGCAAGACCTCGCGCTCCCGGTCGCTGAGTGCCTCGGACTTCTCGTTCTCGCCGGACACCGCGCGGAGGACGACGGCCGCGCTGCGCGGGTCGAAGGCGCTGCCGCCGCCGGACACCGCCTGGATCGCGCGCACGAGTTCGGTCGTGTCGACATCCTTGACCACGTACCCCCGGGCTCCCGCCCGCACGGCGCGCACGACCAGATCGTCGTCGAGGAACGTGGTCAGCACCAGCGCGGCGACCTCCGGGTGGCGCTGCGCGATCTGCTCGATGAGCCGCAGCCCCTCGTACTCGGTGCCCGCCGACAGCTTGAGGTCGACCACGACGACATCGGGGTGTCGGGCGTTCACCTCGGCCAGCGCGGCGTCGGCCGATCCCGCCTCGCCGACCACGTCCACGACGTCCTCGCGCTCCAGCAGCGACCGCATCCCCTGGCGCAGGAGGGCGTGGTCGTCGACGAGAAGGGTCCGGATGGGGCGCCTGATGTCGTTGTCACTCAACCGAACTCCTTCGTTCTGAGCGGGTCGTCGGGCGTCGCGGTGCCGGCCGTGCCGATCGGCAGCACCACCGCGACGCGGATACCGCCGATGCGCGACCGGCGGATCCGCAGTTCGCCTCCGAGCTCGGCGGCGCGCGAGGACATGTTGGCCAGGCCGCGGTGCCGTCCGGCCGTGAGATCGCCGAGCGACGCAGTGCGCATCACCCGGCGCAGATGTTCGGGATCACCGACGCCGTCGTCGTCGACCGACAGTGCGACGGTGTCCATGGCGTAGGTGAGGGTCACCGTGACCTGGTGGGCACGCGAGTGTACGGCGGTGTTGAAGAGGGCCTCGCCGGCGATCCGCAGCAGGGCGTGCTGGACCTCATCGGCAAGATCGCGCTCCCGGCCGCGCATGTGGACCGCCGTGCGCAGGTCCGGCGGCATGTGCAACGAGCACAGCTCGGTCAGGACGTCGCGCACACTCGGCGACGGCGCGTTCGTGGCGTTGTTGAGCGCGTAGATGAACGACCGCAACTGCTCCACGGCCTCCTTGGTCAGCCGGCCCGCCATCTCCAGGCGATCGAGTGCGGGACCTTCGACGATGCCGCGACACAGTTCGATCTGCACCCCCGCCGACAGCACCGACTGGGTGACCGAGTCGTGGAGCTCGCGGGCGATCCGTCCGCGCTCCTCGTTGAGCACGGTCGCCCGCATCGCCGCCGACAGTTCGCGCTGGGTACGTTCCAGTTCGGTGTTGCGCTCGGCGAGTTCCATTGCGTGGCGGTCGGTCTCGGAGAACAGCTCGGCGTTGAGCAGTGCGACGATCGCCTGGCTGGCCAGGATGCGCAGCACGACGAGATCGGTGGGATCGACCATGCGACCGACCGGTGTCCAGGCCGACAGTCCCCCGACGACGTTGCCGTCGAGTTCGACGGGGACGTGGACGTGGTCCTCCTGGAGGATCGCGCCGTGCAGGACGGTCTCGTGTCCGCGGAGGATGTCGTTGAGCCGGTTGAGCACCTCGTCGGGCAGGTCGTCGGGTGTGGCGGCCCGCTCGGACCCTTCGAAGGCGTAGAGCCGACCACCGCTCGCGCTGATCAGGTGGCGCGGGGCCGACTGCTCGAGTCGGCCGTCCGCGAGCGCGAAGACGACCCAGTCCGCGCCCAGATGGTCCCGTGCCGCCTCGACGACCGCGATGACCAGGGCCTCGGGCCCCTCAGCCGTACGGACGAGCGCGCGCGAAATCCGTTCCAGCGCATCGACGACGCGACTCAGTCGCGCCTCGACACCGCGCAGCGCCGCGTAATGGCTGCCCTTGACGCTGCGGAGTCCGACCAGGCTCTCGAGGTCGGCCTGTTCGGGGAGAGCGCTTCGCTCGGGCGACGGACCGGTCATCACAGCGCTTCGGCGTAGAGGTCCCGGATGCCTGCGGCCTGCGGACGCCGCGGGTTGGTGGTCATGCACGAATCGGCCAGCGCGTGGGCGGTGAGGCGGTCGAGGTCGGCGCTGCGCACGCCCAGCGGTTCGAGCGACGCCGGCATGCCGACCCGGGCGCCGAGCGCGGCGATCGCATCGGCCAGTCGGTCGGCGACGGTCCGGGCGTCACCGGATGTCTCGACCCCGATGGCGTCGGCCAGGTCGACGAAGCCGTCGGCACACACATGGGCGTTGTAGCGGATCACGTGCGGCAGCAGGACGGCGTTGATCGCGCCGTGCGGGGCGTCGCAGTGCCCGCCGACCGGGTGACTCATCGCGTGCGTGGCGCCGAGTATCGCGTTGGTGAACGCCATCCCCGCCCGTAGCGCCGCGAGCGACATCTCCTCGGCCGCCACCCGGTCACGCGGATCGTCGACGAGCCGTTCGAGATGCGTCCACACACCGCGAATCGATTCCAGCGTAAGCGAATCCGTGAGCCGCCCGTGCGCGAGCGAGACATAGGCCTCGACGCAGTGGGTCAGCACGTCCATGCCGACCTGCGCGGTGACCTCGGCGGGCGCGGTCATCAGCAGGGTCGGGTCGCTCACCGTCACATCCGGCACCAGCGACCGCCCGATGATGGTCACCTTGGTGCGCCGCTCGGCGTCGTTGATGATGCAGAACTGGGAGACGTCCGCGCCGCTACCTGCCGTCGTCGGCACCGCGATGAGCGGTGGGAGCGGTCGCCGCGCGCGGTCGATCCCCTCGTACTCGAGGATGTGGCCGCCGTTTGCAGCCAGCACGGCGACCCCTTTCGCGGCGTCGATCACCGAGCCGCCACCCAGTGCGACGAGTCCGTCGGCGTCGTGCGCCTTGTAGGCGAGGAACGCGGCCGCGACCTCGCCTGACCGCGGGTTCGGCGACACATCCAGGTACGACGCCGCGTCGAGTCCACCGGCGCGCAGCCCGGCGATCAGCTGGGCGTACCAGGGCGTGCGCTCGAGACAACGGTCGCTGACGACGAACGGTCTGCGCATCCCGAGTCCCGCCGTCGCCACCGGCACCTCTCCGAAGGCTCCCGGTCCGAGGACGATCTCCGGGGTGTGGAACTTGGCGACCTGGCCCGAGGTCCGGCGGCGCGCGTCACCCAGCATCCGACCTGCCTCCGATCCATCCGTCCCGACCACTCCGCTCGACCACACCGGCCGGTCGTCTCACCGGTACCCCGACGCTACCCACCTCATCGGAGCGCCGCACCCAACTCGTCGCAGCGCGCGAGCATCTCGGCACCGTCGCGCACGCTGACGACGCCGCTGCAGTGGTCGGCGTAGTCGGCCATCGCGCACCCGGACTGCTGCCAGTAGCGTTCGGGTTCCGGTGTGATCCAGGCGATCCGATGCGATCGCCGGCCCACCTCGGCGACGAGGTCGACGCGCGGGTCGAGTCCGTTGCTGCGCGCGTCCCCGACGACCAGTACCGAGGTCCGTCTGCTGATCAGGTCTCCGAACTCGCCCAGCAGTTCGCCGAACATGCGCCCGTAATCGCTCGTCGCGGCGAGATCGAGACCGTCGGCGGCCAGCACCGCTGCGAGGGCCGAGTCGGCGGCCGCGGTCCGCAATGCGGTCGTGACGCGCACCGGCCTATCCACGAACGCGATGACCTCGCAACGGTCACCGAAGCGGTGCAGTGTCTGTGCCAGACGCAGGATGAACCCCGTGACCGGCCGGACCGAGAGCGAGACGTCCACGAGGACGAGCATCCGGACCGGACCGGGGCGCCGGCGGCGTCGCCACAGTTCGGCGGGCACACCGTCGGTCGCGGCCGCCGCTCGCATCGTTGCCCTGATGTCCAGCGCACCACGGTCGACCGGACGGACCACCCGTCGCGGCGCGCCGCGCATGCGCTGGATCAGCCGGTGGCACGCGCGATCGATCTCCGCCTGGTCGACGTACCCCTCGGCCCGCCGGTCCGCGCCGGACACTGCCTCGACGACTCCGTCGGCGTCCAGTCGGGCGACCAGTGCGTCGACGAAAGCACCCAGTGCGCGTTCGAGTTCGGCTCTCCGCGCATCGCCGAGGTCGTCGTTGCCGTCGGTGCCGTATGCCTTGCGCGGATCGTAGGCGTCGAGTGCGGCGAGGATGGCGTGGGCGCCGGTCAGCCCGAGCGGCCGACTCGAGACCCGGGCCGCCGATCCGGTCAGTTCGCCGACGGTCGACGAGTCGGCGGAGTCGACCTCGACCGTGTAGGTCACTCCCCCACCGGTCGTGCCGCCGTCCGGGTCGACGCCGAGCTGCTCGGCGCCGGCCGAGACGCTGAAGTCGTTCTCCTCCCGGTGAGCGCTCTCGGCGTTCCGGTGCGCGGCGTCGGGATCGTCGGCCATCAGGTGGCCGATCTCGTCGGTGTGTTCGTCGGCGCCGATCTGGCGGGCAGCGCCCTCGAATTCCTCGTCCCAGACCACGTCATCGGGCAGATCGGCCGCGACGCCGCGGGCCCGGGGAAGGTCGTCCTCGTCGGCGCTATCGGGTTCGGCGCCGAGGAAGAAAAGCTCGAAGGCCCGCTCGAAACCCGCTGTCTCGTAGCCGTATTTGACGCACACGCTCTGTAGCGCCGCACGCAGGACCGCCGGCTCGGCACAGCCGACCATCGACAGGGTCCGCCGGATCTCGATGACCTCGGCGGGCGAGGCCGCGATCCCGGAGCTCCGCAGGACCCTTCCGAACGCGACCGCGAGCAGGTCGAGCGGGTCCGCCCGCCTCGCCTTCGCGACGGGTACCGGGGTGGCCGACGCCGCAGTCATCGGCGTCATCGTCCCGGTCGGACACCCGCACTGCGGGCGCGCCCCGCTCCGAAGGCGCGCGCGGTCACCGACCCTCCGGGCGTGGTCCCGTCCACGCCGACCGGCGAGCCTGCCGGCGGCGACCCTCCGTGTTCGGAAGACAGAGCGCGACGGGCGATCTCGCCGTCCGAACCGAACTTCACGAGCAACGCCAGCAGAGCGCTGCGATGCTCGGCGTCGATCGGCGTGCCCACCTGTCCGTCCCGTGCTCCGAGGTACGAGGCGGCCCGCGCGGCGTCTATGACCTCCGCGATGGACGGACTCTTGCGCAACGGGAGATCGCGAAGCCGCCGGGCGAGGTCGACGACCTCGCCGATGATCGTCTCC
Organism: Gordonia sp. SGD-V-85; assembly: GCF_001456905.1. Lineage (NCBI taxonomy): Bacteria > Bacillati > Actinomycetota > Actinomycetes > Mycobacteriales > Gordoniaceae > Gordonia > Gordonia sp. SGD-V-85. Next base: position 115,583 of record NZ_LNQO01000015.1, on the reverse strand, counting down.
TCGACGTCGGGGGCGCGGACCGCGACGATGTCCCGCTCGGTCTGCGGATCCGGGTAGTCGACCTGGAAGTGCAGGCAGCGACGTTTGAGCGCGGGCGAGAGTTCGCGGGTGTCGTTGGAGGTCAGGATGACCCACGGCGACGACCGTGCCGTGAACGTCCCGAGTTCGGGGACCGTCACCTGGCGCTCGGCGAGGACCTCGAGCATCACCGCTTCCATCGCCTCGTCGGTGCGGTCGATCTCGTCGACGAGCAGGACCGTCGGCGAGGGCGACGTGATGGCCGCCATCAGTGGCCGGGCCACCAGGAAGTCTTCGGTGTAGACGCCGACCTCGGCGCGCGCCAGCGCCGAACTCGCGGCCGAGAGGGTCGTCTCGGCGGCGAGTTCCGCACTGATGCGATCGCGCAGCATCTGCACATGGAGAAGCTGTCGTGCGTAATCCCATTCGTAGAGGGCACGCGACTCGTCGAGACCCTCGTAGCACTGCAGCCGTACCAGCTCGCGCCCCGAAGCCGCCGCCAACGCCTTCGCCAGCTCCGTCTTGCCGACCCCGGCCGGCCCCTCCAGCAGGAGGGGCCGGTCGAGGAGCGTCGCGAGATGGACGACGACCGCGAGTTCCGGACCGATCAGGTAGCCCTGCTCACCCAACGCGTCGGTCAGCTCCTCCACGGACGGGAAGGAACGGCTGTCCGGGGTGATGTCCCGGGTGATGTCCTCGGCGGTTTCCCGAGGTGCGCACACGTGCGTCATCGGATGTCGGACTCCTTGTCGGCCTGCGGTTCTCGGAACAGTCGGGATCTCGGATCAGGCGGGCGAGCGGGCGGATCAGTAGCTGCCCGTGAATGCGTGCGCCACCATCGGAATCAGCGATTCGACGGTGCTCTCACGCGGGTTGCCCGGCGTGCACCAGTCGTCCATCATGTGCTCGGCGATGGCGCGGATCTGCTTGTCGGAGGTATCCATGGTCTCGCCACGACCCTCGTACTTGCCGGTGTTCATCCGGTTCTTGTCGTAACTGCTCGTCGACAGCTGACCGAAGTTGTCCGGGATACCAAGGTCTTTGCCCAGCCGGATGGCCTCCTCGACGGCGGCGTCGGCGGCCTGGACCGTCGTCATCTTCGATGTGTCGACACCGAGCAGCGCGGCGATCTCGGCGTAACGCTCGTAGCGAGACGGCAGGTTGTACTCCCAGACGCGGGGAAGGGCGATGGCGTTGTTCAGCCCGTGATGGCTGTCATAGAACGCGCTCACCGCATGCGACAGCGAGTGCACGAGACCGAGGCCGCCGGAGTTGAACGCCTGCGCGGAGATGTACTGCGCGTACATCATCCCGGTGCGGGCCGCCAGGTTTCGCGGGTCGTACACGGCGGTGCGCAGATGGTCGCGGATCAGCTCGATCGAGTACTTGGCATTGCCCAGCGAGGGTGCGAAGTCCAGACGCGACACGTAGGGCTCGCTCGCGTGCGCGAGCACGTCGAAACCGCAGAAGGCGGTGAAGTGCTCGGGGCACGTGTAGTAGAGCAGCGGGTCGTCCATCGCCAGGTCGACGAGGCAGGTGTCGTCGAAGGCCACCCATTTGTGCGGCTTGTTCATGTCCGAGGTATCGGTGATGACGTAGGCCCAGGAGGTCTCCGAGCCGGTGCCGGCCGTCGTCGAGACCGCGATGTGCTTCGGATTCTCCTTGTTGGTGGCCTTGGAGAAGCCCTCGAACTCGTTGATGTTGCGGCCGTCGTGGGCGATGACCATACGTGCACCCTTGGCGGCGTCGTGGCTGGAGCCGCCACCGACCGAGATGATGCCGTCGCACTTCTCCGACTGGTAGAGGGCCGCGGCGTCCATGCAGTTGTAGTCCTTGGGGTTGGACTCCACCTGGTCGTAGAGCACCACGTCGACGCCCTGGTACTCGATCTTGCCGATCAGCTCCTCGATGATCCCGGAGCCGCGTAGACCCGTCGTCATCAGGAGCGCACGGGTCATGCCCAGGTCCTTGGCCTCGACACCGAGCATGTCGTGCGCGCCGACACCCAGCTTCGCCTTCGGGAACGGATGGAACTCCTTGATCGGGAAGTCCCAGATCTGGTTCAGCTCAATGGCCATGGTGGTGAACTCCTTGTGACGGTTGGTCTGTCACAACGAGAATGTCGTCCAGATCACAACCGGGACAAGGGGTCCTGCCCGTCCTCGACCACAGTGCACCCGGCCGGACGGGCCGGTACCTGTCCGATCGGACAGGGTTCAGTCGCGCACGCGCTCGATCTCACCGCCGAGACTGCGCAGGATCTCCACGAAGTGCGGGTACCCGCGGTCGATGTGCTCGACGTCGTGTACTTCGGTCACGCCGTCGGCGACGAGCCCGGCCAGCACGAGGCCGGCGCCCGCCCGGATGTCCGAACACCAGACCGGCGCACTCGACAGGCGGTCGATCCCGCGGATGACGGCGTGGTGGCCGTCGGTCCGCGCATCCGCACCGAGACGGACCATCTCCTCGACGAAGCGGAACCGGGCCTCGAAGACGTTCTCCGTGATCACCGACATGCCGTCGGAGATGGCGGCGAGGCCGATCGCCATCGGCTGCAGATCGGTGGGGAATCCGGGAAACGGCAACGTCGAGACGTTGACGGCGGTGGGCCGGCGGTCGTGCCGGACCCGGAAGCCGTCGTCGAAGGTGTCGACCACCGCGCCGGTGTCGCCCAGTTTGTTCAGAACCAGCTGCAGGTGCTCGGGTTTCACGCCGCGCACGGTGACGTCACCGCGCGTCATGGCGGCCGCAATCCCCCAGGTGGCACCGACGATGCGGTCTCCGACCACCCGGTGCGTCGTCGGATGCAGCCGGTCCACACCGACGACGGTCAGGGTCGAGGTGCCGGCGCCGTCGATCTGTGCGCCCATCTGCTGCAGCATCACGCACAGGTCGACGATCTCCGGCTCGCGGGCGGCGTTGTCGATGGTGGTCTGTCCCTCGGCCAGCACGGCGGCCATGAGGATGTTCTCGGTCGCCCCCACCGACGGGAACTCCAGCGCGATCGGTGCGCCGACCAACGTGTCGGCCTCGGCCACCACGCAGCCGTGCTCGATCGAGCTGGTGGCGCCGAGGGCGCGCAGACCCGCCTGGTGCATGTCGAGCGGCCGCGACCCGATCGCGTCTCCGCCGGGCAGCGCCACGACGGCCCGGTGACAACGCGCCATCAGCGGGCCGAGGACACAGACCGAGGCGCGGAACTGCCGGACCGCCGCGAAGTCGGCATGGAACTTCGGCTCCGCCGGCGCCGTGATGGTGACCGTCTCGCCGTCCATGTCGACGACCGCACCCAGACCGCGGAGAACGTCCGCCATCAGCGGGACATCGGCGATCTCGGGTGCGTTGGTCAGCACGGTCGTCCCCTCGGCGAGGAGGGCCGCGGCCATGAGTTTCAGGACGCTGTTCTTCGCGCCCCCCACTGCCACCTCGCCGGACAGACGCGCTCCCCCGGACACCAGAAACCGATCGCTCACGACTGCCACCTTAACCGTCCGGGGTCACCGGCCCACCGGCCAGTACGTCCTCCGACCGTGCGTCCGATCCCGTGGGTCCGGCGCAGTACATTCGACGCATGGCGGTACACCTGACGAGGATCTACACCCGAACGGGCGACGACGGCTCCACCGGGCTGAGCGACTTCTCCCGGGTGTCCAAGACCGATCCGCGTGTCGTCGCCTACGCCGATTGCGACGAGGCGAACGCCGTCATCGGTGTCGCCCTGGCACTCGGGGGTGACGTCCCCGACGACCTGCGGGAAGTGCTCACGACCGTCCAGAACGACCTCTTCGACGCCGGCGCCGACCTCTCCACGCCGGTCGTCGACGACCCCGAGTACCCGCCGCTGCGCATCGCGCAGGATTACATCGACGCCCTCGAGCGCTGGTGCGACTCCTTCGGTGCCGATCTGCCCGCACTGGACTCGTTCATCCTGCCGGGCGGCACACCGCTGGCTGCCCTGCTGCATCAGGCACGAACGGTGACCAGACGGGCCGAGCGCTCGGCGTGGGCCGCGGTCGCCGCCCACCCCGACGACACCAGCGTGCTGCCCGCGAAATACCTGAACCGGTTGTCGGATCTGCTGTTCATCCTGTCGCGGGTGGCGAACCGCACTCGCCCCGCCGCGGGAGGCGACCAGCAGGGCGCGAACTCCCCCGGCGACGTCAAGTGGGTTCCGGGCGGCAACCGGCAACGGCCCCCGGCGAAGCCGGTCCATCAAGACCCGGCGAAGACGGGCGGGAAAGCCCCGGCGCAGCCGGATTCCTAGGCGCTGCGGCGCCGCTGCGATCTCGCGGACTGCCGGGATTCGAGCCAGGACTGGAACGCGGTCACCGCACCCGGGCCCATCGCCAGTTCGTAGTCGTCCTCGGCGCGGCCGGCGGTCTGCACCTGGAGGATGAGCATGCCGTCGAGGATCTCCGTCTCGGTGCCCTCGGGGGCGCGACGACCGGAGATCTCCATGCCCTGTCGTGCGAACGTCACGTTCGGTCCCGGTTTCAGCGACGTGAGCCGGTAGTAGCGCAGAGAGTCGTCGCTGTAGTGCACGGTGCCGTGACGCCATCCCTGGTCGACGCCGGCCGGCACCGTGCGCAGCAGGACCGGAGTGCCCGCGCGACGGAGTTGCGCCAGACGCAGCGCCAGGAAGCCACACAACAGGAGCGCCACCGCCAGCAGCACACTGAGCATCACGACCGCCAGCGACATCACCTACTCCTTCGTGCAGTCACCGCGGATAGGCGAAGCGTCGAACCCGGTAGGGCTCCAGACGGCTTGGGCTGCATACACGCGGGACAGGGGGGCTGTGGAACAAGCATGCCAGAACGTGCACATGAGACGCCAAACGACCTCGGCCGGCCATCGGAGAATTCCGATGGCCGGCCGAGGTCGGTCGTTGACCCTAACCGCTCGCGCGGCTCGCTCTACCGGGAAAGGTGTTGTGCCGCAGTCAGACGCGCGTGAGCACGGTGGTACTCGGGCGAATCCGGCTCCGCCTCGTCGAGCGCGGTCTTCTCCGCGTTGACGTCGACGTCGTCGGCCCAGTCGGCCGACTCCGCCAGCACCGTGACGGCCTCGCCGGTGACGGAGAGGAACCCGCCCTCGACCGCTGCCGCACGACGGTTGCCGTTCTCCTCGACGATGACCACGAAGCCACCCGGGACCAGCTGGCCCAGGAGCGGCTCGTGGTTGGCCAGGACACCCAGCTCACCGACGGTGGTCTGCGCGATCACGAACGTGGCCTCTCCCGAGTACAGGCTCGAATCCGCGGAGACAACCTCGACGTGGAAGGACTTCTCAGCCATGGCGAACCGCTACTTTCCGCTGATCTTGGCGGCGGCGGCCTCCACGTCGTCGAGTCCACCGCAGCTGTTGAACGCCTGCTCGGGCAGGTGGTCGAACTCGCCCTTGGCGACACGGTCGAAGGCCTCGATGGTGTCGGCGAGCGGGACGACCGAGCCCTTCTGGCCGGTGAACTTCTCGGCGACGAGGAAGTTCTGGCCGAGGAACTTCTGGATACGGCGCGCACGCTGCACCGTGACCTTGTCCTCTTCGGAGAGCTCGTCCATACCGAGGATGGCGATGATGTCCTGCAGTTCCTTGTACTTCTGCAGGATGCGCTTGACCTCGTTGGCGACGCGGAAGTGCTCGTCGCCGACGATCGACGCCTCGAGGATGCGCGAGGTCGAGGTCAGCGGGTCCACGGCGGGGTAGATACCCAGCTGCGAGATCGGACGCGAGAGCTCGGTGGTCGCGTCGAGGTGCGCGAAGGTCGTGGCCGGTGCCGGGTCGGTGTAGTCGTCGGCGGGGACGTAGATCGCCTGCAGCGAGGTGATCGAACGACCCTTGGTCGAGGTGATGCGCTCCTGGAGCTCACCCATCTCGTCGGCCAGGGTCGGCTGGTAACCCACCGCGGACGGCATACGGCCGAGGAGGGTCGAGACCTCCGAGCCCGCCTGCGTGAAGCGGAAGATGTTGTCGATGAAGAGCAGCACGTCCTGGTGTTTCACATCGCGGAAGTACTCCGCCATGGTCAGCGCCGACAGCGCCACGCGCATACGCGTGCCCGGCGGCTCGTCCATCTGACCGAACACCAACGCGGTGTCCTGGAGAACGCCCATCTCCTCCATCTCGAGGTGGAGGTCGGTGCCCTCACGGGTGCGCTCACCGACGCCGGCGAACACCGAGGTGCCGGAGAACTCACGCGCGATACGCGTGATCATCTCCTGGATGAGGACGGTCTTGCCGACGCCCGCACCACCGAACAGACCGATCTTGCCGCCCTTGACGTACGGGGTCAGCAGGTCGATGACCTTGATGCCGGTCTCGAGGATCTCGGTCTTGCCCTCGAGCTCGTCGAAGGCCGGCGGCTTGCGGTGGATGCTCCACTGCTCGCCGTCGCGGCCGAGGCCCGGGCTGTCGAGGCAGTCACCGAGGGCGTTGAACACGTGGCCCTTGACGACGTCGCCGACCGGCACGACGATCGACTTGCCGGTGTCGGACACGGCCGCGCCGCGGACCAGGCCGTCGGTCGGCTGCATCGAGATCGTGCGCACCAGGTTGTCACCGAGGTGCTGCGCGACCTCGAGGGTCAGGGTCTTGGCGACCGAGGAGAGAGCGACCTCGGCGTGCAGGGCGTTGAACAGTTCAGGAATCGAGCCCCGCGGGAACTCGACGTCGACCACGGGGCCGATGATGCGGACGACCCGCCCGTCGGCGGAACCCGCCGACTGCGCGGAGGGGGTTTCTACTGCTGCGGTCATGGTGCTTGGGTCACTTCCTCTTTATCGAAGTATGGGTTCTCGTCGATCCGGACTCGGCTGGCGCGCACGCTAATTCGCCAGTGCGCTCGAGCCGCCGACGATCTCGCTGATTTCCTGGGTGATCTGGGCCTGGCGGAGCTGGTTGGCCTCGCGCGACAACGACTTGGACAGTTCTTCGGCGTTGTCCGTCGCGGCCTTCATCGCGGTGCGGCGCGCGGCCGACTCCGATGCCGACGAATCCAGCAGCGCCGCGTAGACCCGCGTCGCCACGTACTTCGGCAGCAGCGCGTCGAGCAGGGCGTCGGCCCCGGGTTCGAAGGTGTAGTTGCGCGACGGCGTGTCGTCGGACGAATCCTCGTCGTGCGACACGACCAGCGGGGCGATCCGCCGGACCTCGGGCACCTGCGCCAGCATCGACTGGAACCGCGTGTAGACCAGGTGCAGCTCGTCGACACCCTCGAGGGTGCCGTCTCCTTCTGGGCGCTCGACCTCGGTGCCCGATCCTGCCTGGAAGAGGTCCACCAGGAAGCTGGTCGCCGTCGCCGCGTCCGAGTACTGCGGTGACTCCGAGAAGCCCGTCCACGAGTCCGAGATCTCCAGACCCCGGAAGCTGAAGAACCCGACACCCTTGCGACCCATGACGAACAGGACCGCTTCCTTGCCTTCGTCGCGCAGGAGCGCGATGAGTTCGCGGGTCGCCTTGAGCACGTTCGCGTTGTAACCACCGCACATACCGCGGTCGCTGGTCACGACCAGGATCGCCGCGCGCTTCGGGTTCTCCCGCTCGTTGAGCAGCGGGTTGTCCAGCGATCCCGAGTTGCTCGCCAGCTCCGAGAGCACGGCGGTCATCTCCTGCGAGTACGGCTTGGCCGCCGCCACCCGTCCCTGTGCCTTGGTGATACGCGAGGTCGCGATCAGTTCCTGAGCCTTGGTGATCTTCTTGGTCGACTGGACCGACCGGATGCGTGAGCGCAGCTCACGAATGCTGGCCATGAGCCCTCACCCCTTCCTTTTCGCGATGTCCGTTGACGTCTGAGATCACTTGCGGATCTTGATCTCTTCGTTCTCGACGTTGTCGGCATCCATCGCCTCGGCCTCGGCCTCGTTGACGACGCGACGGCCGTCGTGGGTGAGGTAGCCGTTCTTGAACTTGTTGGTCTCGGCGATCAGGGCCTCGGCCTGGTCGTCGCTGAGCACCTTGCCGCCGGCGATCGAGTCGTAGACACCGGTCGCGTTGTGGTGCAGGTGGCTCAGCAGCTGGGTCTCGAAGTTGCGCACGTCGTCGACCGGGACCGAGTCGTAGTGGCCCTCACCGCAGAGATAGATCGAGACGATCTGATCCTCGACCGAGAAGGGGCTGTACTGGTCCTGCTTCAGCATCTCGACCCAGCGGGCACCGCGCTCGAGCTGTGCCTTCGAGGCGTCGTCGAGGTCGGAGGCGAAGGCCGAGAAGGCCTCCAGCTCACGGAACTGGGCCAGCTCCAGACGCAGCGATCCCGAGACCTTCTTGAGGCCCTTGGTCTGGGCGGCGCCACCGACGCGCGACACCGAGGTACCGACGTTGATGGCCGGTCGAACACCCTTGTTGAAGAGGTCCGACTCCAGGAAGACCTGGCCGTCGGTGATCGAGATGACGTTGGTCGGGATGAACGCCGAGACGTCGTTGGCCTTGGTCTCGATGATCGGCAGACCGGTCATCGAGCCACCGCCGAGCTCGTCGGACAGCTTCGCACAACGCTCCAGCAGACGGGAGTGCAAGTAGAAGACGTCACCGGGGTATGCCTCGCGGCCCGGCGGACGACGCAGCAGCAGCGAGATGGCGCGGTAGGCCTCGGCCTGCTTGGTCAGGTCGTCGAACACGATGAGGACGTGCTTGCCCTGGTACATCCAGTGCTGGCCGATGGCCGAGCCGGTGTACGGGGCCAGCCACTTGAAGCCGGCCGAGTCCGAGGCGGGAGCCGCGACGATGGTGGTGTACTCCATCGCGCCCGCCTCTTCGAGGGCGGACTTGACGCCGGCGATGGTCGAACCCTTCTGACCGATCGCGACGTAGATGCAGCGAACCTGCTTGGTGGGGTCGCCGGTCTCCCAGTTGGCCTTCTGGTTCAGGATGGCGTCGATGCAGACCGCGGTCTTGCCGGTCTTGCGGTCGCCGATGACGAGCTGACGCTGTCCGCGGCCGATGGCGGTCATGGCGTCGATGGCCTTGATGCCGGTGGCGAGGGACTCCTCGACCGGCTGGCGCTCGAGCACGGTGGCGGCCTGCAACTCGAGGACGCGCTGCTCGTCGGCTTCGATGTCGCCCTGGCCGTCGATCGGGGCACCCAGCGGGTTGATGACGCGTCCCAGGAACGCATCACCGACGGGGACGGAGAGCACGTCGCCGGTGCGGCTGACCTGCTGGCCTTCTTCCAGGGACTCGTAGTCACCCAGGATCACGGCGCCGATCTCGTCCTCGTCGAGGTTCAGTGCGACGCCGAGGACGCCGCCGGGGAACTCGAGGAGCTCGTTGGCCATTGCGCTCGGAAGGCCGCTGACGTGGGCGATGCCGTCCGAGGTATCGGTGATGATGCCGACCTCGTCACGCGACGCTTCGGCTTCGAACGACGAGACGTACTGCTCGATCGCTCCCTTGATCTCGTCTGGTGAGATCGTCAACTCCGCCATGGGTTCTCGTCTTTCCTTGATGTGGCTCGGAGTCTCGAAGGCTCTGAGCTCTGGGCTTCGTGGGTTCGGGTGTGTCGGGGTGGTCGTCAGCGCGGCAGCGTCTCGGCGGCCTTGGCCAGCCGTGTCGCGACATCGGCGTCGATGACCTCGTCGCCGACACTGATCCGGAGACCGCCGAGCAGTTCCGGGGCGATCTCGGTCTGCACCGAGATGGTCCGACCGTAGATTCCGCCGAGCACGCCCGACAGTCGATCGATCTGGGCATCGGACAGCGGTGAGGCGGACACCACGTGGGCGACCGACTCGCCGCGACGGGCGGCGGCCAGCTCGGCGAGCTGATCGACCGCGACGTCGGCGGCCTGGCCGTGCAGCAGGCGCACGGTCGAGGACAGCAGCGTCCAGGTGTGGGTGCCGACCTTGTCGCCGACCAGCTTCTTCAGCAGGTCGACGCGCTTGTCGGCGTCCTTGCCGTGGTCGGACAGCAGCGAGGACAGCTGCGGGTTGGCCTCGAGGACTCGGCTCACCCGGAAGAGCTCGTCCTCGACCTGCTCGATGACCCCGTCGCGTTCGGCGGCGGTGAGGACGATCAGGGAGTTCTGACGACGCAGACCGACGACGAAGTCGCTCGACGACGACCACCGCTGACTCGACGCGGTCGCGAGCACCTCGACGACGACCGGGGCGAGCTTGCCGTCGAACAGACGGTGCACCATGGCCTTCTTGCCCTCGGGGTTCTCGTCGTCCTCGACCAGGCGCTTGCGCAGGACCGGGTTCTCGCCGAGGAAGTTGATGGCCGCGGTGAGGTCACCCGAGGCGTCGGCAAGTGCCGAACCGTCGAGATCGATTGCCGCCGAATCGAAGTGCTCCGACACGGCGAGAGCGGCGTCGCGGCTGGCGGCACGCATCGCGTGCAGACCGACGAGCGAGGCGCTCGAGGGAACCGCGTTCGCCGAACCCGACGACATCTCCTCGAGTTCGTCGATGACCCGGTCGACGCTCGCCGCCTGGGCCGAGTCGTCGGCGAGATGATTGCGCACCAGTTCGCCGGCCTTGTCGACCGCGGTGAGTCCGAGATCGGTGCGCAGCTGACGAACGAGGTTGGCGCGCACCAGGGCGACCTGGTTGCGGCCGTGCTCGGAGATGCGCTTGACCTCGTGGTCGGCCTGTGCGCGGATGTCGGAGGTGATCGCCTCGGCGTCGGCCGCGGCGTCCTTCTGCATCTGTTCCGCCTCGGCCTTGGCCTCGGCGACCGCCTTCTCGCGGGCCTGCTTGCCGTCGGCGACGCGCTTGGCAGCGGCCTCGCTCTCGGCGAGCTGCTGACGCACGGTCTCCTGTCGATCCCGCATCATCTTCGCCACCGGCGGCCGGACGTACTTCCACAGGAGGAAGAGGATGACCGCGAAGCCGAAGAGCTGAGCGATGAAGATCGCGGGGTCGAACGCAGCACCGATGTCGTGCAGCCAGGTGCCGATGGGGCCCTGGTCGGATTCGGTCTCAGTGTTGGCAGCCATGATCAGTTCACCGCTCCGCTCGTCGATCGGGTATCGGAAAGAGTTGCCGAGTCGACACCGAGCACACGCGCCGCAAGCGTCTTGGCGAGTGCGTCCACATCAGCTGCAGCCGTCGAAGCGGCCTGCTCACCCTGCGTCGCCAGCTCGGAGCTGGTCGACTGCAGGGCGGCGTCGGCCTCGGCGGTCGCTCGCTGCTTCATCTCGTTCAGCTGTTCCCGCCCCTGGGCGCGAGCATCGTCGCGCTTGGCGGTGGCCTCACCGCGCGCTTCCTTGAGGAGCGAACGGAACTGGACGTCCGCATCCTCGAATTCGGCGGCGGCGGTCCGGTTGTCCTCCACGGTGCGGTGGATCATCGCGTCCCGCTCCTCGAGGACCTGCTGGATCGGCGGAACCACGAACTTGCGGATGACCAGCAGCAAAATCACGAAGATGAGCAGGACAACGAAGAACGTTCCATTCGGGAGCAGGAAGTTCTCTGCAGCAAGCGTCATTGTGGTGAGGTGTCGTTTCTACTCGGCGACAAAAGGGAGAGCGACGATCAGCCGGCGCTGATCGGGGTGGCGAACACGAAGAGCGCCATGAAGGCCAGGTTGATGAAGTAGGCCGCCTCGACCAGACCGACGGTGATGAAGAACGGGGTGAACAGGCGACCCTGTGCCTCGGGCTGGCGAGCGATACCGGCGATCAGCTGGCTACCGGCCAGACCGTTACCGATACCGGCACCGACGGCGCCACCGGCCATGATCAGGCCGCCACCGATGAGTGCGCCGAGGCCAATCATTGGATCCATTGTGATATTTCCCTTTCGTTGCTGACATCTGGTGTGTCAGGTCTGGAGTTGCGCCGACAGGTGCCGGAGCAGGTCGTCATGTTCGGTTGTGGGCGCGGCCGTGTCCGTCTCCGCGCGGTGCCCGGGTTCGGGCGGGTCAGTGATCCTCGGTCTCCATCGACTGCGAGAAGTAGAGGATCGTCAGCAGCGCGAAGATGAACGCCTGGATCAGACCGACGAAAAGCTCGAAGGACTTCCAGATCGCGTTGGGCGCCCACATGATGTACGGCGGGAAGAGTGCGATCAGGGCGACCATCATGCTGCCGGCGAAGACGTTGCCGAAGAGTCGCAGCGAGAGCGAGATCGGCTTGGTGAACTCCTCGATGACGTTGATCGGCGCGAGGAATGCGACGTGGCCCTTGATGATCCGCTTCGGGTGACCCAGCAGGCCGCGCTTCCGGAAGCCGGCGATCTGGTACCAGACGAAGACGAAGAGCGCGAGGGCGTAGGCGAAGTTCACGTCCGCGGCCGGCGGCTTGAGGATCTCGTGGTGACCGACCTGGACCGGCAGGACGGACAGCCAGTTGGAGATCAGGATGAAGGTGAAGAGCGAGACCGCGAGCGGGAGAACGTAGGGGGCGATCTTCATGCCGATGGCACTCTCGACCTGCCCACGCATCTGGATGGTGATGGCCTCCCAGAACAGCTGCACACCCGACGGCACGCCGGTCGAGGTGACCTTCGACTTCAGGTAGAACGCCAGCGCGAGCATGATCGCCGCGGCCAGCGCCGTCGCGATGATGGTCTCCAGGTTGAAGGTCAGTCCGAACAGCTCGAACTTGGTGTAGTGACCCACCTGGATGGCCGGTTCGCCATCCTCTGCGGCAAGGTTGAAGGCGGTCGTCATGGTTGGCTACGAAGTCCTTTCATCACCGGAATGACCGTGTTCAGCACCAAGACCACTTGGCCGATGGCGAGTCCGAACATCGCGCCCAACCCGTCGGGTTGGACCAGAAAAGCCGCCAGCAGCGCGAGCGCCGTGATGGCACCGAGTCGCATGGCGGAGTTGAGAGCAAGGGCGGTCTTGCGCGGGTTCTCGTCGGCGACCACGACGTCGACGGCACGTCGGACGAGGATCGCGTTGACGAAGATCCCGGCGACACCGAGAAGGAAGAACACCGCGAAGAGCGGATGTCCGACGGCGAGCGAGACGGCAGCCACGACCACGATGAACCCGCCCGCGATGAGCGCGGGGCGGCGGAGTCCGGTCGGCGCCTGGGGATAGACGGGGGCCGAATCAGGGGCAGATGCGGTCATGTCCCTCCTCAGCTCTCCTACTCCATACCGATGGCACGGATCACCCGCGTACGTGCAGCAACACATGGCCGCTGGGCGTCAGCTCGCGTTTCGTTGTGACCCTACCAACACCGTTCTTGGTGTCTCACCGGGGGGTATTGCGTCGTGTGAGACAGAACCGGGGCTTTGTGTCCGGGTCTGCGCACATGTTGACTACTACGGGCGATAGTACACGATAATTTACGGTTTCCTTACCTTAGGCCCAGGTATCGCCCTCACGGAAATGACAGGGTCGCAGACGCCGGTCAGCGGTACGCCTTCGTCGACGTTCGCAGTTCGGCGAGGCGTCGATGCAGGCGCGGCGCCATCGTCACCAGCATCGCGACGACGAGGCCCGCACCGAAGGCCGGGGCGACCACCGACAGCGGGAACAGCGTGCTGGCCGCCGCCGAGAACGCGAGCACCCCGACCCACAGATAGATGATCAGCGCGACCCGGCGCTGCGAGTGCCCGAGTTCGAGCAGGCGGTGGTGCAGGTGCATCTTGTCCGGGGTGTAGAAACCGACGCCGGCCCGGGTCCGCCGGATCACCGCCAGCAGCATGTCGAGCATCGGGATGAAGACGACGGCGGCGACCAGGATCAGCGGGGACAGCAGCGTGAAGATGTCGGCCGGTCCGTAGGCGTTCACGGCGATACGGCCCGAGGCACTCGTGGAGGCCGCGGCGAGCAGCAGACCGATCAGCATCGCACCCGAGTCACCCATGAAGATCCGTGCCGGCGAGAAGTTGTGCGGGAGGAATCCGAGGCACGCGCCGGCCAGTGCCACCGAGATGAGGGCCGGGGGGTAGTAGCTGACGTCGCCGCCCTGGTCGCGCAGCAGACCGAGCGAGAACATACAGATCGCCGCCGCGGCGATGAGTCCCAATCCCGCGGCCAGACCGTCGAGGCCGTCGACGAAGTTGATCGCGTTGATCGTCGCGACCGTGATCGCGACCGTGAGGAGACCGGCCTGCAGCGGGTCGAGCACCAGCGTGCCGATGTCGGCGAACGGGATGTAGAGCTGCAGCCAGCTGATGCCGAGCAGCACCAGGACGCCGGCGGCGGTGAGCTGACCGACGAATTTGGTCAGCGCGTCCAGGCCCCACCGGTCGTCGACGACGCCGACGAGGACGATCACCGTGCCGGCGGCGATCACCGCCGTCATGTCCGTGGTGTAGGCGAATCCGCGATTGAGCGCGGGGAGGTTCGCGGCGAGCGCGATGCCGGCGACCACTCCACCGAACATCCCGAGCCCGCCGAGGCGAGGTGTCGGGATCACGTGCACGTCGCGGACCCGCGGCACGGCGACCGCGCCGGCGCGGATCGCGAAGACGCGGACCGCCGAGGTCAGGAGGTAGGTCATGGCCGCGGCCGTGAGCCCCACGAGCAGGAGCTCGCGCAGGGGGACCCCCGTCCCTCCCCCGTCCGCGGCGGCGGCGAGCAACACCGGTGCGGCACCGGTCATCGCGCCACCACCGGTGTCAGACGGGCAAGGGTCTCTGACATTGCGACCACGCTACCCGTAGGCCAGCGCGGCGATCTCGCGACGGATCCGCTCGTGTGTCTCACGGTCGCGCGTCGACATCGCCGCGGCCATCGCGTCGGCGACGACCGGATGCATCGCGGCGGTCATGCCGCGCTCGGTGGCCACCGGCGTACCGATCCGGATCGCCGATCCCTCGGAGACGGGGCGGGTGTCGAACGGGAGGACCGCCTTGTCGACGACGATCCCGGCCGCGCCGAGCCGGTGCTGCGCCTCCATCCCGGAGATGCCGAAGCCGCTGACGTCGACGACCGCGAGGTGGATGTCGGTGCCGCCGGACACCACCCGGGCGCCCCGAGACGCCAGTTCCGCGGCGAGACCGCGGGCGTTGTCCACCGCACGACGGACGTAGCCGGCGAACTCGTCGGTACCGGATTCCGCGCAGGCGACCGCCTTCGCGGCGACGGCGTGCATCGCGGGACCGCCCTGCACGAACGGGAAGACCGCCTTGCGCAGGGCCTCGCCGTGTTCGGCCCGCGCGAGGATGACCCCGCCGCGCGGACCGCGGATCACCTTGTTGGTGGACAGGGTGACGATGTCGGCGTGCGGCACCGGCGAGGGCAGCAGGCCGGCCGCGATGTGCCCGGCGAGATGTGCGGCGTCGACCCAGAGGATGCATTCGGCCTCGTCGGCGATCCGGCGCAGGGACGCAAAGTCGAACGTCCGCGAGTAGGACGCGGCGCCGGCGACGAGGATGCGGGGGCGGTGCACCAGCGCGAGATCCCGGACCTGGTCGTAGTCGACGAGTTCGTCGTCGCGGCGGACCTCGTAGTGCAATGGCGAGAACCACCGGCCGGAGAAGTTCGCCCGAGAACCATGCGTCTGGTGGCCGCCGTGTTCGAGGCGCAGCGCGAGCACCGGGTCTCCGGGCTGGGCGAAGGCGGCATAGACGGCGAGGTTCGCCGCACTCCCCGACAGCGGCTGGACATTGACGTACTCGGCGCCGAACAGCGCGCGGGCCCGTCCGACGGCGAGCTCCTCGAGCTCGTCGGCCACCTCACAACCGCCGTGGTAGCGCGCCCCGGGATACCCTTCCGCATACTTCGCGTCGAAGACCGACGCCATCGCGGCACGCACCCCGGGCGTCGGCTCGGTCTCGCTGGCGAGCAGCTGCAAGGTGTCGCGGCGCCGGCCGACCTCGCGGCTCACCAGGGCGTCGACCGCGGCGTCACCGGTCGGGGCGCTGCCCGCCTCGACGCCGTGTGGTCCGAACCTCGGCGCGTCGGGGCTCATCGCTCCGCGAGCAGCGCGGCCGGGTCCGTGTCGAGTACGTCGGCGACGGCGTCCGTCGAGACCGCGCCCTCGCGCAGGATGCGCGGACTCGGCCCGGAGACATCGACGATCGTCGACGCCTGCGCGGCCGGCGCCGGGCCACCGTCGAGGTACACCGCGATCTCGTCACCGAGTTGTTCGCGCGCCTCGTCGGCGGTGGTCGCCGGCGGACGCCCCGAGACGTTCGCGCTCGAGACCGCCATCGGCCCCACCTCGCGCAGAACGTCGATCGCGACCGGGTGCAGCGGCATCCGCAGCATGACGGTGCCGTCGGTGTCGCCGAGGTCCCACGCCAGCGAGGGTGCTTGTCGGACAACCAGACTCAGGCCGCCCGGCCAGAAGGCCTCGATCAGGTCGCGGGCAGGCTGCGGCACCGAGAGGACCAGTCCGTCGATCGAGTGCCAAGAGCCGACCAGGACCGGCACCGGCATGTCCCGGCCGCGGTGCTTGGCCGCCAGCAGCGCACCGACGGCGTCGGAATCGAACGCGTCGCATCCGACGCCGTAGAGCGTGTCGGTGGGCATCACGATCAGCCGTCCGGCCTTCGCCGCCCCGACCGCCGCCCGAATCCCCGACGAGCGGTTCTGTGGATCGTTGCAGTCGAAAACAGTGCTCACGCGATCATCCTGCCATGCCGCGTCCGACGGACCCGGCCTGCCGTCGGCGCGCCGTCACGAACCTCGGCCGGCCCGTCAGATCCGTGTGCCGGGTGACTTCCTCGAAGTCGCCGTGCGCGTGCAGGCACGACACGACGGCGTCGGCGGTCGTGTCGTCGTGTTCGATCCCGACGACGCCACCCGGCGTCAGCGTGCGGGCGATGACCGGCACCATCGGCACGATGACCGACATCCCGTCCGCGCCGCCGAAGACCGCGCGAGCCGGGTCGTGGGCGACCTCGGGTCCGACCACGGCGTCGAGCGGCACGTAGGGCGGGTTCGTGACCAGGACCGACACGCTGCCGGCCGGGATGGCTCCCGCGACCTGATCCGGATCGGTGACGTCCGCGGCGACCACGTCGACCCGTGACCCGCCGGCCGGTGTCGCGGCGGCGACGTTGCGACGCAACCACACCAGCGCATCCTCGTCGGCCTCGACCGCCACGACCCGGGTCGCCGGACTCATCGCGGCGATGCCGATCGCCAGTGCCCCACTGCCGCTGCAGAAATCAGCCGCGGAATGCGGCCCGGGGGTGGCGCGGAGTCGGTCGACCGCCCATTCGAGGAGGTACTCGGTCTCCGGCCGGGGGATGAACACTCCGGGGCCGACGGCCAGCTCGACCGGGCCGAACGCGGCGGTCCCGATGATGTGCTGCAACGGAATTCGCTGCGACCGCAGGTCGATCGCGGACCGGAACGCGCGGGCCGGCGCGTCGTCGATCGCGTCCACCAGCACGAGACGGCCCGCATCGATCCCGAGCACGTGCGCCATCAGCCATTCGGCGTCACGGCGGGCGGAGTCGATCCCGGACGCGGCGAGACGGGCGGTTGCGGCACGCAGTTCGTCCAGCACCGGGGTCGGCCTGCCGGTCACAACACCTATTCCGCTTCCATGCGGGCCTGCCGGTCCGCGGCGACGAGCGCGTCGAGCAGGTTGTCCATGTCACCGGCGAGCACCGCGTCGAGATTGCTGGCCTTGTAACCGATGCGGTGATCGGTGATGCGGTTCTCGGGGAAGTTGTAGGTCCGGATCCGCTCGGACCGGTCCACGGTGCGGATCTGGGCCGCACGACCCTGCGCGGCGGCGGCCTCCGCTTCTTCCTCGGCTGCGGACTGCAGCCGGGCGGCGAGGACCTGCATCGCGCGCGCCTTGTTCTGCAACTGCGAACGTTCGTTCTGGCATGTGACGACGATTCCGGTGGGCAGGTGGGTGATCCGGACCGCCGAATCGGTGGTGTTCACGCCCTGGCCGCCCTTGCCGGACGAGCGGTAGACGTCGATGCGCAGTTCCGATTCGTCGATCGTCACCTCGGCCACCTCTTCGGGCTCGGGGTAGATCAGCACCCCGGCCGCCGACGTGTGGATGCGGCCCTGCGACTCGGTGACCGGCACCCGCTGGACGCGGTGCACACCGCCCTCGAACTTCAGTCGCGACCAGACCCCGTCGCGCACGGCCTCTTTCGACTTGATCGAGAAGGTGGCCTCTTTGTAGCCGCCGAGATCGGACTCGGTCACGCCGAGCACCTGCGCCTTCCAGCCGTGACGCTCGCAGTACTTGAGGTACATCCGGGCCAGGTCCGCCGCGAACAGTGCCGATTCCTCGCCGCCCGCACCGGATTTGATCTCCAAGACCACGTCGTCGGCGTCGTGGGGGTCGCGCGGGGCGAGCAGGTCGGTCAACGTCGCGTCGAGTTCCTCGACGGCCTCTTCGAGAGAGGGGATCTCGGCGGCGAACGACGCGTCATCGGCGGCCAGTTCCCGTGCGGCCTCGAGATCCTCGCGTGCCGCCTTCAACCGGGTGTAGGTCGCCATGACGGGCGCGAGCTCGGCGAATCGCTTGCCGACGCGACGGGCCGCGGCGGGATCGTCGTGCAGGGCGGGATCGGCCAGCTGGCGTTCGAGACCCGAGTGCTCGGCCAGGATGTCGTCGATGGCCGAGGGACTCTGCGTACTCATGAAGGCGACCTCACTTGTCGACCGGCGCACGCCGGATGATCGGCGACACCGGGAAGAACTCTGACCGGAAAACACAGCGACGCCCGTCCCGACATCGTCGGGCGGGCGTCGCAGCGTGGTCTACTTGGCGCGCTTGCCGTAGCGCTTCTCGAACCGGGCAACGCGGCCGCCGGTGTCGAGGATCTTCTGCTTGCCCGTGTAGAACGGGTGGCACTGCGAGCAGACCTCGACGTTGATCCGACCGTTGGCAGCGGTGCTGCGGGTCTCGAAGGTGTTGCCGCAGCCGCAGACGACGGTGGTCGTCGCGTACTCGGGGTGGATTCCCTGCTTCATGTCTGACTGTCCCTTTCTGAGGTCGCCGGGTCACCGTCGCTTGTCGACGGTGTGAACCGGAACCGGACTCGACCGATCAGTATGCCACGGGGGCATCACCCGGGAAAAATCCCGGTCACCGCGGTCGCAGGTGCCTCAACGGCAGGCCGCTCGGATCCATTCCCGGCACGGCCACCCGCACTCCACTGCACGTGACGCAGATCGCGATCCTCGTAAGGGTTGCCTAAGTGTAGTACCGTGGCGTCGCCCGCCCTGTCGGCGGCACACGCTCCCCCGCACCCCGTCCCCGAAGGAATCCTCGATGTACGACGCCGCCTCCACCGGCAGCAGCCTCGCAGTCGACACCGCACGGACCTCCCCCGCCCGTCGTACCGGCAAGACGGCCCGATCGCCGTGGAACCGGCGCAATCCCTACCCGGCGACGGTCGTGCGGAACGAACTCCTCTCCGGTCCCGGATCGGCCAAGGAGGTCCGGCATCTCGAACTCGATCTCGGCGACAGCGGCATCACCTACGAGCCCGGCGACGGCATCGGCATCGCTCCGACGAACGATCCCGCGCTGGTCGATCTCCTGCTCGCCCGGCTGCGCGCGGTGGGCGACGAGATCATCGCCGACCGCAAGGCGACCTATACCCTGCGCGAGGCACTGACCAGCAGGTACGAGATCGGCGCGCCGTCGAAGTACCTCGTCCGGGTCGTCGCCGAACGCACCGGACACCCCGAACTCGCCCGACTTCTCGACGCCGGTGACCCGCAGGCACTCGACGCGTGGCTCCACGGACTCGACGTCCTCGATCTGCTGGATCTGGACCCGACCTTCACCCCGACTCCCGAGGAACTGCTCGAGGAGTTGAGTCCCCTCGCGCACCGCGAGTACTCGATGTCGTCGAGCCCGCGGGTCCACGGCGACACCGTCCACATCACGATGGCCACGGTGCGCTACCGCGTCGCCGACCGGGATCGCGGAGGTGTGTGCTCCACCCACCTGGCCGACCGCTGCGCGCCCGGCGACACCGTGCCCGTCTTCATCTCCCCCAACAAGAAGTTCCGGCTGCCCGCCGACGACGTCTCGGCCATCATGATCGGCCCGGGCACCGGCATCGCCCCGTTCCGCGGTTTCCTGCATGAGCGGGCCGCGGCCGGCGCACCCGGCGGCAACTGGCTGTTCTTCGGTGACCAGCATCGCGGCCACGACTACCTCTATGCCGAGGAGCTCGACCGGTTCGTCACCGACGGGCTTCTCGACCGGCTCGACCTCGCCTTCTCCCGCGATCAGGAACACAAGATCTACGTCCAGGACCGGATGTGCGAACACGGCGGTGAGCTGTTCGCGTGGCTCGAGGCCGGCGCGCATCTGTACGTGTGCGGCGACGCCACGACGATGGCCGACGACGTCGACGCGGCGCTGCACGAGATCGTCGCCGAACACGGTGGTCTCGAGCCCGACCAGGCCGTGGCGTACGTCGATCGCCTGCGCGCGGAGAATCGCTACTCTCGCGACGTCTACTGAGATGACCCACTCCGCCGGGGACCATCCGCACGCCCGCAGCGATCTCGAGATCCTGCTGCGGACAGCCGGATTCGCGGAATCCTCGGTGAATCACGACGTCCCCGCGGTCGCCGCGCGCCTGCCCGGTCTGGCCCAGGTCGTCGGCGTCACCGTTGCCGGTCCGGTGATCATGAACGCGGTCGGAGTCCATGACCTCCCGACGGCCGTGGGCGGTCCGCTACGTGTCGACTCGCAGCAGATCGCACTGCGGCTCAACCCCTCTCGCTTGTCGTCGGCGTTGCTCAGCGATCCCGCCGCCCACGTTCCGCCGACCCTGCGACTGTTCGACCACCGCGGCAACACCGCTCACGCCACCTACCTGACGGAGAACTCCGACCGGCTGGCGTTCGAGGCGATGACCTGCACCGGCGCGGCCGCGGTCCTCGATGGGCCCTTCGTGGATTCGCCTGCGCCACAGTGCGTGGAGCCGTCCGCCTCGATCGACGACGATCAGGTCGCACAATTCGACGCGGTACTCACCGACGGAGGTGTCGCCCGCCTGGCGGCCCTCCCCCATCTCGACTGCGCGCGTACCGTCCGCGTCGAGACACGTGCGGTGATCGCCGCACTCGAGCACGCAGCGGGACTGGGGATGACCGTGACCTTCGCGACGGCGGCGCCGGGATGCATCCAGATGCGCCAGGACCGTCTCGACGGAGCCCGCGAGCATCGGGGCCAGATGGTGCTGGCATCCGGCAGCACCCGCGTGATGATCAACTTCGATCTCGTCGGCGAGTGCTGGGTGACGTGGCCCCGCGGGGTGTGGGACCGCTCGGGATCACTCGAGATCTACAGCCGCGGAGGCGAGTGCGCGCTGATCGTGACCCAGACCGGGGCCGTCGCACCGCCGAGTGCGCAGGCGTGGCAACACCTGGCGGCCGACCTCGCCGGCTGAGAGGGTACCGCGCGAGTCGCGCACCCGTACCGTCCCACTGCTTCTCCAAGCCGAGAGAACGACCTGCCCCCTGCTCCTGAGGAGCACCCGAAGCGTGCGGAGGGCGCGTCCAACCCCGCTCCCTGAGGAGCGCCCGGAGCTTGCGGAGGGCGCGTCCAACCCCGCTCCCTGAGGAGCGCCCGGAGCTTGCGGAGGGCGCGTCACGAAGGGTCTTCGCAACCCGTCGTCTCACCAGGACCCTTCGTGACGCTCGCAAGCTCGCTCCTCAGGGAGCGGGGATATGACGCTCGCGAGCTCGCTCCTCAGGGAGCGGGGATATGCCGGACGAACTCAGTCGTCGTTGTTCCCGCCCGGTGCGGTCTTCTGCACGGTCATCAGGAACTCGATGTTCGTCTTGGTCTTCTTGAGCTGACTGATCAGCAGGTCGATGGCCTGCTGCGAGTCGAGACCCGAGAGCACGCGACGCAGCTTGTGCACGATGGAGAATTCCTCCGGCGACAGCAGCAGCTCGTCCTTACGAGTACTCGACAGGTTGACGTCCACCGCCGGGAACACCCGGCGCTCGGAGATCTTGCGGTCGAGCTTGAGCTCGGCGTTGCCGGTGCCCTTGAACTCCTCGAAGATCACCGTGTCGCCGGTGGAGCCGGTCTCGACGAGCGCCGAGGCGATGATCGTCAGCGATCCGCCGTTCTCGATGTTGCGCGCCGCACCCAGGAACCGCTTCGGCGGGTACAGCGCGGTCGAATCGACACCACCGGACAGGATCCGACCCGACGCGGGCGACGCGTTGTTGTACGCACGACCCAGACGGGTGATCGAGTCCAGCAGCACCACAACGTCTTTCCCGCTCTCGACGAGTCGCTTGGCGCGCTCGATCGCGAGCTCGGACACCGAGGTGTGGTCTGACGGCGGCCGATCGAAGGTCGAGGCGATGACCTCACCCCGCACCGAACGCTGCATGTCCGTGACCTCCTCGGGACGCTCGTCGACGAGGACGACCATGAGGTGGCATTCGGGATTGTTGGTCGCGATCGCGTTGGCGATGTCCTGCAGGATCGTCGTCTTACCGGCCTTCGGCGGCGACACGATCAGGGCCCGCTGCCCCTTGCCGATCGGCATGATCAGATCGATCACACGGGTGTCGAGTCGTTCGGGGGTGGTCTCCAGCCGCAGGCGCTGGTTCGGGTACAGCGGCGTGAGCTTGTTGAACTCGGGGCGACGCTTGGCCGTCTCGACGTCTCCGCCGTTGACGGTGTCCAGCCGCACCAGCGGGTTGAACTTCTGGCGCTGGTTCTGCTGGTCGCCCTCGCGCGGCACCTTGACCGCACCGGTGATCGCGTCGCCGCGTCGAAGTCCGTTCTTGCGGACCAGGTTCATCGAGACGTAGACGTCGTTCGGACCGGCGAGGTACCCCGAGGTGCGCACGAAGGCGTAGTTGTCGAGCACGTCGAGGATGCCGGCGACGGGCTGCAACACGTCATCGTCGGACACCTGCGGCTCGTTCGGGGTGTCGCGATTCTGGCCGCGACGACGCTCACGGAACCGGCGACCCCGACGGCGACCGCCGCCCTCGCCGTCGTCGTCCTGACCACCGTCGCGGTTCTGGCCCCCGTCACGGTTCTGATTTCCGTCGCGGTTCTGGTTGCCGTCGCGGTTCTGCTTGTCGCGGTTCTGGCCCCCGTCGCGATTCTGGTTGTCGCGGTTCTGGTTGCGGTTGCGGCGAGTGCGCTGGTCGTTGCCGTCGGAGTCACCCGCGGCCTCGCCCGAGCCGTCACGGCCGCGGCGTCGCTCGCGTCCCGCACCGGTCTCCGACGAGTCGGTCTCGGAAGCGCTGCCACCCTTGGGTGCATCCCCGGCCTGGGCCTCGGACTTCACCGCGTCGGCGCCGTTCCTCGAGCCGTCGGCCTGGGTGGCAGCCGGGTTGTTCGTTGGTCCCGAAGCGTCGGCGTTCGCGGTCTCGGTGGACGACGCCTCGGCCGGTGCGTCGGCGGCAGCGGCCTTGCGGCCGGCGCCGCGCTGGGTGCGCGCGCCGCTCCGGGGGGCGTCGTTCTTCTCGGTCGAGTCCGCCCCGGCCGTTGCCGGGGAGTCGCCGATGGTCAGTTGGTCGTCGTTCGTCGCCGGCTTCGACGTGCCGGCCTTCGACCGGGCGGGAGCGCTCTTCGCGGCCGGGGCGTCGCCACCCGCCTGGCGCTCCTTGATCGCGGCGATCAGATCGCCCTTGCGCATCCCGGAGGTGCCCTTGATGCCGAGTTCACCGGCGACCGTCCGCAGTTCGCTGAGCACCATGCCGGACAGGCCGGTTCGTGCACGTGTCTTGGTGGCCGGTCGTCCCGAGTCGGGGCCGGCCGAACCCGCGGATTCCTGCTCGGCAGGTGCGGTGATCAGGTCCGTATCGGTCACGGAAGTCCTTTCGTTCCTCCCGCAGACGAGAACTGCGTGAGGTCTACGTTTCCCTGCTTCTGTGCGCTAGGGAGTCCGTCCGCGGTGGACGGTGAGAATGTGTGGTCCGCTGCGAGCGTGCCCGGAAACACCTGCGCTTCGGCACCGTCGACAGAGATCCATGACCCCGGCCCGGATACACAGCCGGTCATCTCCGATCGGTGAAGGATGAGAAGCGGCAGGACAAGCCTGCGCGGCTAGACCAGAATATGGTAACCCCGTTCGCATGATAGGGGCAACACGCCGGAAGCGCCAAATGAATGCGCATTCACTCCGGCGGTCGTGCGGACGACGCCGATCAGCCGACGGTGATCTCGACGCCGCCGGCGACGGCGACCGACCGGGCGTCGAATCCGAGGCCCTGCGCCAGCTGACGGATCTCGGCGGGCACCGGCGCCGTACCGAGCACCAGGACGGTCGGTCCCGCTCCGGACACGGTCGCGGCATGTCCACGCGCACGCAGCGCGCTGACCAGATCGTGCGTCGGCGCCATCGCCGACGCCCGGTACGGCTGGTGCAGCCGATCCTGGGACGCGGCCATGAGGTTGCGCGGATCGGTGGTCAGCGCGACGACGGCGAGGGCCGACCGGCTCAGGTTGAACACGGCGTCGGCGCGCGGGACCGAATCCGGGAGCAGTCCGCGGGTGAACGACGTCGACGACTCGGTGTCGGGCACGAAGACCGTTGCGTAGATGTCGGGGTGCACCGGGAGGCGGTGCGCGTGATACGAGGCGACGCCGTCGGCCGATTCGGTCCACGTGACGACCGCCGAGCCGAGCACGCTCGCGGCCGCGTTGTCGGGGTGGCCCTCGAATTCGCTGGACAGTTGTACCAGTTCGTCGGCCGAGAGCCCCGGACCGAGGCCGGCGGCCGAGATCAGGCCCGACGCGGCGGCGAGACCCGACACCGCGGCGGCGGCGGACGAACCCAGACCCCGCGAATGCGGGATCCGGTTGACGCAGCGCAATGTCAGACCGGGGGCCCGCAGCCCGGCGTGTGCCAGTCCGCGGGTGAGCGCCCGCACCACGAGGTGCGAGTCGTCGCGGGGCACGGCGTCGGCGCCCTCACCCTCGACCTCGAGGGTGACGCCATCCGGGACCGTCTCGACGATCACCTCGTCGTAGATTCCGAGAGCTATTCCGAGACAGTCGAATCCGGGCCCCAGATTGGCACTGGAGGCGGGCACGCGGACCCTCGTCGAGAGCCCTACCGGCACCGTTCCCGCGGCAGCCGCCGCGGACCCGGCCCCGTCAGCCGACACCGAGAGCATTCGCGACCGCCACCGGGTCCACCGGAATGGCCTCGACCGCCGGGATGCCCGCCAGCGCGGTGTCGGGGTCCTTCAGACCGTTGCCGGTGACCGTGCACACCACGGTCGAGCCCCGCTCGATCCAGCCGTCGGCACTCGCGGCGAGCAGACCCGCGACGCTGGCCGCCGACGCCGGCTCGACGAACACGCCCTCCTTGCCGGCGACGAGGCGGTAGGCCTCGAGCAGCTTCTCGTCGGTGGCCGCCAGGAACTGCCCGTTCGACTCGTGCTTCGCGGCGACGGCCTGGTTCCAGCTGGCCGGGGAGCCGATGCGGATGGCGGTGGCGACGGTCTCCGGGTCTTTCACCGGCGCACCGTTCACCAGCGGCGCGGCGCCGGCGGCCTGGACACCGAGCATGCGCGGCACCGACGACGAGACGCCGTCGGCGTGATACTCCTTGTAGCCCTTCCAGTACGCGGTGATGTTGCCCGCGTTGCCGACCGGCAGAGCGTGGACGTCGGGGGCACGGCCCAGCACGTCGACGATCTCGAAGGCGGCGGTCTTCTGACCCTCGATCCGCGCCGGGTTGACCGAGTTCACGAGTTCGATCTCGGTGAACTCGGCGGTCGCCTTGCGCGCGAGTTCGAGACAGTCGTCGAAGTTGCCCTCGACCTGGATGATCTTGGCGCCGTGCATGACCGCCTGAGCGAGCTTGCCCATCGCGATCTTGCCCTGCGGGATCAGGACGGCGCAGGTGATCCCGGCCCGGGTGGCGTATGCGGCGGCTGATGCCGAGGTGTTGCCCGTGGATGCGCACAGGACCGCGGTCTTGCCGTTGTTGACCGCGTTGCTGACGGCCATCGTCATGCCGCGGTCCTTGAACGAACCGGTGGGGTTGAGGCCCTCCACCTTGAGGTAGACCTCGCAGCCGGTCAGCGACGACAGATGCGGCGCACTGATCAGCGGGGTGCCACCCTCGAGCAGCGTGACGACCTTCCAGTCGTCGGCGACGGGCAACCGCGACCGGTAGGCCTCGATGAGGCCCGGCCACGCGCGGTGCACAGGCGTAGAAGTCGCTTCAGTCATCGGTACCTTCCAATCGCAACACACTCGACACCTTGATGACGGCGTCCATGTCTTCAAGCGCCGCAACACAATCCGATTGAGCTCGGTCGGGGGCGCGGTGGGTGACCAGGATCAGGCGGGCGTCGTCGCCCGCACCCTCCTGGCGCACCGCGGCGATGCTGACCGACCGCTTCGAGAACTCCCCCGCGACCTGCGCCAGCACGCCGGGCTTGTCGGCCACCCGCATCGAGACGTAATACCGCGTGAACACGTCGTCGATCGGGGCGACGGGCAGGGAGGCGTAGGTCGACTCGAGCGGTCCGCGCCCGCCGTGCACGCGGTTGCGGGCGGCCATGACCATGTCGCCGAGAACCGCGGATGCCGTCGGTGATCCCCCGGCACCCTGCCCGTAGAACATCAGCCGCCCGGCGTTCTCGGCTTCCACGACGACGGCGTTGAACGCGCCGTTCACGGTCGCCAGCGGGTGGGTCAGCGGAATCAGCGCGGGGTACACGCGCGCCGAGATCCGTTGCGCGCCATTGGCGTCGCGGACGCGCTCGCAGATCGAGAGCAGTTTGATCGTGCAGTCGAACTTCTTGGCCGCGACCAGGTCCGCGGACGTGACCGAGGAGATGCCCTCGCGGTGCACATCGGCCGCCGTGACCCGCGTGTGGAAGGCGATCGAGGCGAGGATCGCCGCCTTGGCCGCGGCGTCGTAGCCCTCGACGTCGGCCGTCGGATCGGCTTCGGCATATCCGAGGCGGCCGGCCTCGGCGAGGGTGTCGGCGTAGTCGGCGCCCGTCTCGTCCATCGCGGAGAGGATGAAGTTGGTGGTGCCGTTGACGATGCCGTTGACCCGCTCGACGGTGTCGCCGGCCAGCGACTGCATCAGCGGACGGATGACCGGGATGGCGCCGGCGACCGCGGCCTCGAAGTAGAGGTCCACCTTGGCATCTGCCGCGGCGGTCGCGAGTTCGCCGGTGTATTCGGCGAGGAGCGCCTTGTTCGCCGTCACCACCGACTTGCCGCTCTCGAGCGCCGACCGGATCAGACCGCGGGCCGGGTCGATGCCGCCCATCAACTCCACGACGATGTCGACGTCGTCGCGCGCGACGAGTGCCGCCGGGTCGTCGGTCAGGAGATCCTGCGCGATCTTGCGGGGACGGCCGAGATCCCGCACCGCGACGCCGCGGATCTCCACGGGAGCCCCGACGCGCGCCCGGAGGTCGTCGGCGTTGTCGGTGATGATGCGCACCACCTCGGCACCGACATTGCCCATGCCGAGCACCGCGACACCGATGGTGCGCGAGTCCGCATCGGTTGCGCCACTTGTGTTCTGCACGGATTCGGTCACAGGCCCACCTCCAGGCTGAGGAAGTCGTCGATGGTCTCCCGGCGCAGCAGTAGCCGGGCGTTCCCGTCGGCCACCGCCACCACGGGCGGTCTCATGGTCATGTTGTATCGGCTCGACATCGAGTAGCAGTAGGCACCGGTCGCCGCCACCGCGATCAGGTCGCCGGGGCCGAGATCCTCCGGCAGCCAACAGTCCTTGATCACGATGTCGCCGCTCTCGCAATGCTTTCCCACGACCCGGCACACCACCGCACGGGCCTCCGACACCCGGGACACGAGCCGCACGTCGTATTCGGCGTCGTAGAGAACGGTGCGGATGTTGTCGCTCATGCCGCCGTCGACGGAGACGTAGCGTCGTACGGCGCCGCCGCCGAGTGCGACGTCCTTCACGGTGCCGACGCGATACAGCGTGATCGTGCCGGGACCGGCGATGGCGCGGCCCGGTTCGACGGCGATGGTCGGCATGGGCAGCCCGAGTGCTGCCGACTCCCGCTCGACGATCGCCGCGAGCGTCTCCGCCACCTTCTGCACCGGCAGCGGACGCTCGTCGGGGAGGTACGAGATCCCCAGTCCGCCACCGAGATCGACGACCGACATCTGCGCGGTCTTCTCGACACCGAACTCGCCGACGACGTCGCGGAGCAGTCCGAGCACCCGGTGGGCGGCCAGCTCGAATCCGTCCATGTCGAAGATCTGCGACCCGATGTGGCTGTGCAGACCCACAAGCCTGAGGTTGTCGGTCGCGAAGACCCGCCGGATGGCTTCCATCGCGATCCCACCGGCGAGCGAGAATCCGAACTTCTGGTCCTCGTGTGCGGTCGAGATGAACTCGTGGGTGTGCGCTTCGACACCGACGGTCACGCGCACCAGCACGTCGGCGACGACACCGCGTTCGCCGGCGATCGCGTCGAGCCGATCGATCTCGATCATCGAGTCGAGGACGACGTGCCCGATTCCGGCATCGACCGCAGCGCGCAGCTCGTCGACGCTCTTGTTGTTGCCGTGCAATGCGATTCGCTCCGGCGGGAAACCGGCGCGCAGTGCGATGGCGAGTTCACCACCGCTGCAGACGTCCAGGGACAGCCCCTCGTCGTCGACCCAGCGCGCGATCTCGGTGCTCAGGAACGCCTTCGACGCATAGTGCACTCGCCCGTACGGGCCGAACGCCGCCATCATGTCCCGGCAGCGCGACCGGAAGTCGGCCTCGTCCACGACGAACGCCGGCGTCCCGAACTCTTCGGCGAGCTGACTCACCGGCACGCCGGCCAACCGCAGCTCGCCCGATTCGTCGCGGGATGCGTTGCGTGGCCACACCTGTGCGGGGATGGCGGCGAGCACGGCCGGGTCGTTCGGACGCTCGGCGAGATGGGGCGCGGCCAGCAGTTCGGCGTGCCGGGGGCCGGCGGGGTGGGCGTTCACATCTGCTCCGGCGCGGTGACGCCGACGAGACCCAGCCCATTGGCCAGGACCTGACGGGTGGCCTCGCACAGGGCGAGCCGGGCCCGGTGGATGTCCGCCGGTTTTTCGTCACCCTGCGGCAGGACACGGCACTTGGCATAGAACCGGTGGTAGGTGCCGGCGAGGACCTCGAGGTAGCGACAGACCCGGTGCGGCTCGCGCAACGTGGCGGCGGTCGCGACGACATCGTCGAAATCGCCGATGGTGCGGATCAATTCGCCCTCGGCGGGATCGTCGAGCAGGTCGAGATGGTCCAGCGACGACACGACCCCGAGGTCAGCGGCGTTGCGGGCCAGTGCGGACATCCGCGCGTGGGCGTACTGCACGTAGTACACCGGGTTGTCGTTGGACTGTTTGGTGAGCAGGTCGAGATCGATGTCGATGTTGACGTCGACCGACGAGCGGATCAGCGAATAGCGCGCGCCGTCGACGCCGACCGCGTCGACGAGGTCGTCGAGCGTGATGACCGTGCCGGCACGCTTGCTCATACGGACCGGCGTGCCGTCGCGCACGAGGTTGACCATCTGGCCGATCAGCACCTCGACGGTGGCCGGGTCGTCGCCGAGCGCCGCCGCCGCGGCCTTGAGCCGGCTGATGTACCCGTGGTGATCGGCGCCGAGCATGTAGATGCAGAGGTTGAAGCCGCGGTTGCGCTTGTCACGGTAGTAGGCGATGTCGCCCGCGATGTAGGCGGCGTTGCCGTCGCTCTTGAGGACCACACGGTCCTTGTCGTCACCGAACTCGGTGGACCGCAGCCACCACGCGCCGTCCTTCTCGTACAGGTTGCCGTTGGCCTTGAGCTCGCCGATGCACTCGTCGACGAGGCCGGTGGCGAACATCTTGTCCTCATGGGTGAAGACGTCGAAGTCGGTGCCGAAGTCGTGGAGGCTCTGCTTGATGTGGGTGAACATCAGGTCCACCCCGACCGAACGGAACGTCTCGAGGCGGTCGGCGTCGGGCTGCGACAGCACCTCGGGGACCGTCTCGACGACCTTCGCGGCGATGTCGGCGATGTAATCGCCCGCGTAGCCGTCCTCCGGGGTCGGGTTGCCCAGTGCCGCGGCCTCCAGCGACCGGGCGAACCGGTCGATCTGGGCACCGTGGTCGTTGAAGTAGTACTCGCGCGTGACCGCACCACCGCGAGCGGCCAGCACGCGGCCGAGCGCGTCGCCGACGGCCGCCCAGCGGGTACCGCCCAGGTGGATCGGCCCGGTCGGATTGGCCGACACGAATTCGAGGTTGATGACCGAGCCGGCGAGTTCGTTTCCGCGGCCGTAGTCCGCACCCCGGGCCAGCACCGCCGCGACGACGGTGTTCTGCGCGGCGGCCCCGAGCCAGAGGTTCACGAACCCGGGACCGGCGATCTCGGCCTTCGCGACACCCTCGGCCGCGGCGAACGCCTCCGCGAGCCAGCCGGCGAGTTCCCGCGGGTTCACGCCGAGCCGCTTGCCCATCTGCAGGGCGACGTTGGTGGAATAGTCGCCGTGGTCAGCGTGACGGGGGCGCTCGACGACGATGGAGTCGGGCACCAGGTTCTCGTCCAGTCCGCGGTCGCGGACCACGGTCAGGGTCACGTCGCGCAGCAGCGCGGCCAGGTCGGCGGGAGTCACAGGACACCATCCTATTGGCCGCGGCCACTACACCGACAATCGCACCCTGCTCCACCCATCGGGCCCACCAGTACACTCGTGTGCGCCGAGCGCGGGCCGGGTCTCCCGCGGGTCCGCTCGGCCACCGCAGTCGGATGAGGAAAGAAGTCAATGGCGCGCAAACCAGGGGCCAACGTCCCCAAGTCCCGCAAGCGAGCAGGATCCGTTCCCTCGGCGACGGGACGTCAGGTCGACTGGATGCTGATCGGCGCCGTCGTGGTGGTCATCGGCCTCATCGCCGGACTCGCGATCTACCTCGTCCCCAAGTTCAACGAGCGGCGGGCCGAACAGAAGGACGACTTCGCCGTGGAAACGGTGTCCGAGTTCGTGCCCTCACCGCAGAATCCCGATCCGTCGGCGAACATCCCGGGTGTCACGAAGCGCTACTACGAGGCCGCGCGGCACGTCACCGCGACCCAGCGTGTCGCCTACGACCAGTCGCCTCCGTTCGGCGGACCGCACGACGAGATCTGGGCGACCTGCACCGGCGTCGTCTACCCGAACCCGCTGCGGTCGGAGAACGCCGTCCACGCCCTCGAACACGGCGCGGTCTGGATCACCTACAACCCGGACACGATCTCACCGGAGGACCTCGACTACCTCAAGCAGCTCGTCCGCGGTGAGCAGTACCTGTTCCTCTCGCCCTACCCCGGACTCGACCAGCCGGTGTCGCTGCAGAGCTGGGGACACCAGCTCAAGCTCGAATCCGCCCGCGATCCGCGCGTCAACCAGTTCATCACCGCGCTACGCCGCAACATGATGCCCGGGGTCTACCCGGAGAACCCGCAGACCGCCGCGTACCCCGAGACCCAGGCCACCTGTACCGCCATCCCCGGGTTCGATCCGTCGAACCCCCCGCCGGCCGACGAGGGTGAGCCCGGCCCCGACGCCGTCCCGATGGATGGCGGCAACCAGCAGCCCGCGGGCTGACGCGGGTTCCCACCCGACCAGCAGACCAGGTAACGGACCGGGCCGCACGCCCCGACGAGATCGGCGAGGACCAGCGATGACCGACAACAGCGACCGGCCCGAATCGCGGGACGGGACAACGACTCCCGAGGGTCCGGACGACACGGCCGAGCCGTCGTCGCGCCCACGGATCCTGCTCGCCCTGGGCGGCGCCGCACTCCTCCTGTTCGGTCTCGGCCTGGGACTGCTGATCCAGGCGAGCCTCGCCGACGACTCCACCGGCGACGATTCCCCGGCTGCGAACTCGGCGGCCGTCGGCTTTGCGCAGGACATGACCCGCCACCACGAGCAGGGTGTGGAACTGGCCGCCATCGAACTCGAACACGGCACCGACCCCGAGGTGCGGAGCATGGCGTTCGACATCCTCACCGCCCAGAGCAATGAGATCGGCCAGATGCAGTCGTGGCTGACGCGGTGGGGTCAGCCCGTCACCAACCCCGGCGCGACCATGGCGTGGATGGGCCACGGCGGTTCCGAGACTAACGGGCACGACCACTCCGATCCCGCGGATCACACAGCCGGCGGTCACGATCACGGCCACGGTGGCGACGGCAGTTCGGACCACGGGGACATGGACCACGGAGACATGGACCACGGGGACATGTCCGCACCCGCCTCCGGCGCACCAGCGGCGGGTGCCGCGGAATCCGACGCCGAACAGCCGCCGATGCCCGGGATGGCGACGTCGGCGGAGATGCAACAGTTCCGTGCGATGCGGGGTCCCGAGGTCGACATCCGGTTCCTCCAGCTGATGCTGCGTCACCACGAGGGCGGTCTGCACATGATGGAGTACGCCGCCGACCCGGCGAACGTCGAGCAGGCCTATGTCCGCGACCTGGCGTCGAGCATGAAACGGACCCAGGACAAGGAGATCGCCATCATCACCCAGATGCTGGCCCTGCGTGGCGCACAACCACTTCCGCTGAACTGAGCGCCCCGCACGGCGGGCACGCCGGTGAGGTGAGCAAGTTCGGTCGGGCCACGCGGCTCTCCAAACGGCGATGATGGCGGCATGCTCTCACCACGCCTCGCTGCCGCGGTCGCCGCGTTGCCACTGGCCCCTGGTCTGCGAGTCCTCGAGATCGGCTGCGGGCCCGGGCCGGCAGCACGCGAGGTGGCGCAGCGGGTGGGACCCGACGGCTTCGTACTCGGCATCGATCGGTCGCCTCAGGCCGTGAACGCCGCCCGCCGGGCCGCGATCGCCGGCGGCTTCGGTCCGGACCGACTCGACTTCGACTGCAGCGCCATCGAGGACTTCGATCTCGGCACGCGCATCCCGTTCGACGTGGCGTTCGCTCTGCGCGTCGGCGCACTCGACGGGCGACACCCCGATCTCTACGACGCGGCCGTGGGGGCCGTGGCCCGGGCGCTGCGTCCGGGCGGAGTGCTGCTTGTCGACGGCGGTGATCCGTTGCGGCGCATCGAGTTGCCAATGGGTTGAGGTGACCGGTCGGCTCAGTCGTGCGCGAGAGCGCGTCTGACGGCCTCACACTGACGGCCGAAGAAATCCTGCGCGATCGACGTTCGGGGCGCGACGATGTCGAAACCGTGAAAAGCGCCGGGCACCACGTCCACCTGGCAGTCGACCCCTGCCGCGCGCAGCCGCTCGGCGTAGTCGCGGTCTTCGGTGGCGAACAGGTCCAGGGTGCCGACCCCGATCCACGCGGCCGGCAATCCCGCGAGGTCGGTACGCCGCGCCGGGACGGCCTCCTGTGTGTCCGCACCACCGAGATAACTGGACCACCCGAAGGCGTTGGCCGAGGCGTTCCAGAGGCGGTGGTGCGGATCGGGCTCGCGCGTGCGGTCGTCGAGCATCGGGTAGGTCAACAGCTGCAATCGCAACCCCACCCCTTCATCGCGTGCGCGAAAGGCAAGTGCCGCAGCGAGTCCCCCACCGGCGCTGTTGCCGCCGATCGCGATGCGGGTCGTGTCGATGTCCGGCTGGCCGGTCATCCACCGCAGCGCGTCGAAACAGTCCTCGATGGCCGCCGGGTACGGATGTTCCGGGGCCAGGCGGTAGTCCACGGAGACCACCTCGATGCCGACACGTTCGGCCATCGCCCGCGCCCAGCGATCGTCCTGGGCGGCACTGCCCGTGATGTAACCGCCCCCATGGATCCACAGCAGCGCGGGCAGGCGACCTGAGGAGTGCGCCGGACGGAACACCCGAACCTCGACGCCGCTGGGTGTCGTCGCGGTGGTGACCGGCGCCCGTCCGTTGCGTACCCGGTAGAGCCGACGGACGACGGGGAGCGTGCGCCGGGACACGAGTTGTGCGGGCGCGATCAGCGCCACCCGGCGCAGGTCGGGCGCAAAGTCGTTCCGGATTCTCCAGCGGTTCAGCACAGGTGGAGACTATTCGCCCGATGTCACCCACGCGCGGGATTGTCGCGATTTGCTCACGACTGTGGCATGCTGCTGCCCAGCGTCGCGTGCCGGTGGCGGACCGCGTCCGGCATGGAGGCGCCAGGACGAAAGTTTCGTCATGCCAGTCAGTTTCAATCACATCATCATCGGTGCGCACGATCCGCAGGAATCCGCCGACTTCTACCTCGACGTACTCGGGGCTCGGCCCGCCCCCGGCTGGGGCCCGTTCGTCAACATCCTCCTCGACGACGACACGCTGCTGCAGCTCGCACCGGCGCCGGTCGCCGAGCCCATCCACATGGCGTTCCTGATGGACGACATCGAGTTCGACCGCGGTTACGACGCACTTCGTCGTAGGGGCGTCGACCACTGGGCCGATCCGCAGATGCGTCGCCCGAACGAGATCTCGACCGAGGAGGGCCGGCGGGTGTACTTCAAGGACCCGTCGGGCCAGTTGCTCGAAATGCTCACCGAGCCGTACGTGTGACGCCAACGCAAGAACGCCACACGAGGACCTCTGCGCCGGTTGTCACCGGCACTTCTGATCGCGAGTGGCGCTTCTGCGGCAATGGTGCGCCCGCGCGAATCTCTTTCCAACTACACAGTGGGCGCACACCAGGCGGAGGCTGGCATGGATGTCACAGTGCCCCCGATAGGATTCGAACCTATGGCCTTCTGCTCCGGAGGCAGACGCTCTATCCCCTGAGCTACGGGGGCTCATCGGGCGGGACTCAGCCTAGCGCACCGATCCGTCGACATCCCAATCGGCAGCTCAGGACACGCCGAGCGGGCTCTGCACTCGGACCGACGACCCGTGCTCGCCGCGGAGGACGTGCAGCTGGGCAGGGATTCGGGCCCGGAGTTCGTCAACGTGACTCACCACGCCGACGACACGCCCGCCGGCCCGCAAGTCATCCAGGACCCCCATGACGAGGTCGAGCGCCTCGGGATCGAGGGTGCCGAATCCCTCGTCGATGAAGATGGTGTCGAGCACGCGGCCGCCCGACTCCGCGGAGACGACATCGGCGAGTCCGAGTGCGAGGGCAAGCGATGCGAAGAAGGTCTCGCCGCCGGACAGCGTCGTCGTCGGGCGGAGCGCGCCGGTGTACTCGTCGCGGACCTCGATACCGAGGCCGCCACGCCGGCCCCGCACACCCGCGGCGTCGGTGTGGACGAACTCATAACGCCCCGAGGACATCTCGCGGAGACGCCCCGACGCGGCGACGAGGACCTCGTCGAGACGCGCGGCCAGCACGTAGGACCGCAGCGACATCCGGCGCGCGTTCTGTCCGCGCCCGCTGACCAATTCGGCGAGTCCCTGGAGTTCGGCGTGGCGTGCCTGCAGAGGCGCCAGGGCGTCGATGGCCTCCCAGAAGTGGGTGACGTACTCCTGGAGGTCGGCCGCCTGCCGGCCGGCCACGGCGTGTTCCTTCGCGGCGGTGTCCAGGCGGCGGCGGGCGGCATCACGGTCTGCGGTGAGCTGTTCGACATCCGGCTCCGGAGCCGACATCGCGGCGCGCACATCCTCGTCGGCGAGGGTCTCCTCGGCAGCGGCGCGCAGACTGGCGGCCTCCTGCAGCAACGTGTCCCACGCCGCGATCTGCTTGTCCGGGGCGAATGCCGCTCGGACGGCGGCGACATCGTCGAACCCGGCGTCGGCACACGCCGCGGACAATCGATCGGTCGCCTCGGCGACCCGGTCCCGCGCTCGCGCAGCTTCTTGCCGGGCGTTCCGGTGACGACGTGTGCGACGGACCAGCTCGGCGAGTTCACGGCGCCGCTCGGCGACCCCGCCGCGTCCGCCGGTTGCCTCCCGGACGGCCTCATCGAGCTCGGTGAGGTTCTGCCGCAACGCGGTCACCCGCTCGCGACGGGCGGACTGGGCCGACTCGTCGTCGGCGAGGGTGGTGCGCCACCCATCGACCTCGGCGTCGATCCGATCGACCGCCGTCTGCAGCGCGGGTAGTCGCGACGCGGCACGTTCCGCGGCAGCCAGTTCGGCGCCCACCCGGGCGAGGTCGGCGTCGACGGCGTCGGAACGAGCACCACCGATCACGGCGTCGAGATGCGTACGGCGTTCGACGAGAGCCGCCACCGCGGATTGCGCGATGGCCTTGATCGCGCTCGCCCGCTCCTCGGCGGCCGCTGCCGCGTCTTCGTAGGCTGTGACCTCGGACGCCGGGGCGTCGCCGTCGTCGGTGGCCGGTCGAGGGTGCGTCTCTGAACCACACACGACGCAGGGTTCACCCTCGACGAGCCCGCCCGCCAGTTCCACTGCCATCCCGGCGAGGCGACGCTCGCGGGCGTCGAGCACGCGCTCCCGCGCAGCGGCATTGGCGTCGCGGGCGTCGAGCAACTCCTTCTCCGCGGTCGCGAGCCGGACCAGCACCTCGTCCCGGTCGGTGAGTGCGTCGCGTACGCGGCGGAGTGCGTCGCGCTCGGCCCGGAGTTTCGGGCCCTGCATCCGCAACTCCCCCGCTTCCGCCAGTGCGGCGACGGCCTCGGCGCGACGGCCCGGCGCGGCGTCGAGCAGGGTCCGGGTCTGGGCAGTGCGGCGGTCCGCCTCGACGATGGCCGAGTCCAGGGTCTGGATCTCGGCGACCAGAGCCGGCCGCTGCGCGACGCGTTCGGCGAGGGGCTCCCACCGCCCC
The DNA here is from genome assembly GCF_001456905.1 of Gordonia sp. SGD-V-85. Classification (NCBI taxonomy): domain Bacteria; kingdom Bacillati; phylum Actinomycetota; class Actinomycetes; order Mycobacteriales; family Gordoniaceae; genus Gordonia; species Gordonia sp. SGD-V-85. The sequence goes on along the minus strand of NZ_LNQO01000015.1, from coordinate 79,122 downwards.
GACTCCTCGGTCCAGCGGTCGATCGCCGCATCCAGGCGTGCGTCGAGATCCTCGTCTGACCCGCCGGCGCACAGCGACTCACCCTCCGGCAGCGCGCACAGCTCTGCGTGCGCACGCGTAACGGCCTGCTCGGCGACCGTGAGTTCGCGGGTGACACGGTCGGCGTCGTCGGCGAGCGGCACGATGGGCGCCGCCTGCAGGGCCTGCCGACGAGCCTGCGCCGCCGCGCTCAGAGCGGCTTCGCCGTCCGCGAGCCGTGCGAGTCGCTCGGTGGCCGCACGCCCCCGGCGACGCAGCTCGGCGAGCCGGCTCCCGCTCTCGTACGCGGCCTGCGTCTGGTCGGCCGCGGCCTGCGCCGCACCTGACTCGAGGCGCGTGCGCTCCGCGGCGGTGCGCGCACGCTCGAGACATTCCTGCGCCCAGTCGAAGTCGGGTTCGGCGGTCGGTTCGACCCCGCCCACCGCCACGATCTGACCGGCGACCCGCTCGAGCACGGCGGTCTGTTCGGTCAGCTTCGCCGCGCTCTCCCGCGCCCGGTCACGCAACCACTCCTCGAGGTCACCGAACCGCTCAGTGTCGAACAACCGCTCCAGCAACGCTTCCCGCTCATCGGAGTGCGCGCGCAGGAATCGGGCGAAGTCGCCCTGCGGCAGCAGGACCACCTGGAAGAACTGATCGGCACTCATCCCGAGCAGCCGGACCACGGCGTCGCCGATCTCGGGGATGCGGGTCAGGTCGGGCCCGGATCCGTCGACCCACACGAGAGTCGCCCGGGCATTCACCTTGCGGGTGCCGTCGCCGCGCTTCTTGGGTCGTTCGTGCTCGGGCGACCGCGTGATCCGGAGTCGGCGGGACGCGATCGTCGCCTCGAGTTCGACCTCCGGGACATCCTCGGCCGCAGCGTGATCCGAGAGCAGGCGCCGGTTGGTGTCGCGCACGCCCGGTACCCGGCCGAACAGCGCGAAGGCGACCGCGTCGAGGACCGTGGTCTTGCCGGCGCCGGTCTGGCCGTGCAGCAGGAACAGTCCGTCACCGCCGAGGTCGTCGAAGTCGACCGTGATCTCGTCGGCGAACGGACCGAAGGCCCGGACGCGCAGACGGTGCAGCCTCATGCGGACTCCGCGACGATCGCCTCGATGTCGAACAGGGTCAGTTCGGCCGCGTCGGACTCGGGTTCACCGACCACGGCGCGGAGTGCGCGTTCGAGGAGCACCCGCTCCCCCTTGGTCGGCTCGTCGCGCACGTCGGAGATGAACGACGCGATGATCTCGGCGTCGGTCCGGCCGCGCACGCGGGAACGGTAGTCGACGCCGGAGCCGGAATGCGGCCGCTCCCACTGCACATGGACCGCGAACGGGAACCGCTCGCGCAGCCGACGCATCGCGTCAGTCGGGCGGACCGGGTCGGTCAGCGTCACCTCGACGTAGTGGTCCTGCGCCGCGGCGTACCGTTCGTCGGTCAGCAGGTCGCCGAGAACGCCGGTGAGAGAGCTCAGTTCGCGGACGACGGGCAGCTCGTGTGCGCGGACCTCGGCGACGCCGTCGGCGTCGAGCTCCACCACCAGCGCCGCCTTCCGGTGGGTTCGCTCACCGAAGGAGTACGGCAGCAGCGAACCGCTGTACCGGACCGTGTCGGTGACACGTTGCGGCGAGTGCAGATGCCCGAGGGCGACGTAGTCGGCGCCCGAGAACGTCTCGGCGGGAACCGTTTCCACCCCGCCGACACTGATCGAGCGCTCCGAACCGGAGGCCGCGGCCCCGCTGACGAAGGCGTGGGCGACGACCACGGACCGAACCCGGCGCGCAGCCAGATCGGTGCGGACGCGAGTCATGGCGGCGTCGAGGACAGCGGTGTGCCCGCCGATCGACTCGACGCCGAGGTGGCGTCGCGCGGTGTCGGGTTCGAGATAGGGAATGCCGTAGAACGCGACGTCTCCGTGGGCGTCCGACAGGATGACCGGACGGTCGATGTCGGCGATCGAGGTCCGCAGATGCAGGCCACCGGCGGCGGCGAATCCCGACCCCGCACCGAGGCGAGTGGGCGAGTCGTGATTGCCCGAGGTGACGACGATCTGTGCTCCCGCAGCGGCGATCTCGGCCAGGCCCTCGTCGTACACGCGGACCGCGTCGGCGGACGGGACGGACCGGTCGTACACGTCACCGGCGACGATGACGGCGTCGGCCGACTCCGCGTCGACCAGTGCGGCCAGATGCGACAGTGCGCGACGCTGGTCGGCGAGCAGCTCGACCCCGTGGAACGTCCGGCCCAGGTGCCAGTCGGAGGTGTGCACGATCCGCATGGGCGCAACCTTACGGTCGGGTGCCGACAGATCGTGGGACGCGCGCTCGCCTACGCCGTCGACCCCGGCACCGAGTCGGACCGACCGGCGTCGGCGCCCACCGCGTGCGGGTCGACGACCTGCGGTGGGACCGTCTGATGCGCGGGCCGGACGAAGAAGAAGGTCGCCACGACGCCGATCAGCAGCGCGGCCGCGGGCAGGTAGAGAGACTGCCCCATGGCGGTCGCGAACCCCTCGCGCAGGAACTCCGGCAGTTGCCCGGCCGCACCGTCCTGGGCGTTCTCGGCGTCGACGCCGGGCAGCTCGGCCGCCAGCCGGGTCTGCAGGAGCGCTCCGATCATGGCGGAGCCGAGGACCGAACCGATGACCCGCAGGGTGTTGTAGACGCCGGCCCCGGCCCCGGCCTGATGCCACGGCAGATTGCGGGTGGCGGTCGCGGCCAGCGGCGCCCAGATACCGGCCGAGGCCACGCCCATCAGGCACAACGGAATCACGATCAACCAGACCGGGGTCTCCGGGCGGGCGACGAAGCCCAGCCACGCGATGGCGATCGCGTTCAGCAGCAGTGCCGAGGACACGATCGTGCGTGGGTGGACGCGATCGACCACCCGGCCCACGATCGGAGCCAGGACACCGGTCAGCACCGCCATCGGCACCAGGACGACCGCCGACTCCGTCGGCGACATCCCACCGACGAGCTGGAGGAAGAACGTCAGGGGGATCATCATCGCCGACACCGCGAAGCCCATCGACGCGATGCCGATGGTCGACAGCGAGAAGTTGCGGTCGCGGAACAACGACAACGGGACCAGGGGCTCGGTGCGGATGCGGGACTGCCAGTAGACGAAGACCCCCAGGACGGCGACCCCGCCGACGATGAGCAGCCAGATCCAGGTGTCCCAGTCGAAGGTCTCCCCCTCCTGGATGCCGAAGACCAACGCGGACAGACCCACCGCGGAGAGACCGACACCGATCCAGTCGAACTGGTGGTCGTTGGTGCTGACCCGCGGGACGAGAACGGCCGCGAGGACGAGACCGGCGAGGCCGACGGGCAGGTTGATGAAGAAGATCCACTCCCAGCCGAACGCGTCGGTCAGCACGCCGCCGAGCAGCGGACCGACGAGGGTCGCCACCCCGGCGACCGTGCCCCACACGCCCATTGCGGCGCCGCGCTTCTCGGCCGGGAAGATGCGAGTGATCAGCGCCATCGTCTGCGGGGTGATGAGGGCGGCGCCGACACCCTGCAGACCGCGGGCCGCGATCAGCTCACCGATCGACGACGACAGGCCGCACCAGAGGCTGGCCGCGGTGAAGACCGCGAGACCGAGCTGGTACATCGTCTTGGGGCCGAACTTGTCGCCCAGGCGACCGGTGATCAGCAGCGGCACCGCGTAGGTGAGCAGGTACGCACTGGTGACCCAGACGACGCCGTTGACGTTCGTGTCGAGGTCGGCCTGGATACGCGGCTGGGCCACGGCCACGATCGTCATGTCGACGAGGATCATGAAGAAGCCCACGCAGAGCGCCAGCATCGCGGCCCACGGGCGGCCGGTGACCATCTCGTCGGTGCCCGCGTTCTGGCCGCGGGCGGCGTCGCTCGACTGCATTTCCTCGATGCTAGTGGTGTGTCTCGGAAAGAGGTGGCCGGTCTCCGGTGGAGCGATCGGTGAGCTGGCAAGGCGGAGGAGGGAGCGATAGCGGAGCTATCTCGACCGACGACAACGCAGCCAGGCGCCGATCGAACGCCGGAGACCAGTCGCCTGTTTCCGAGACACACCACTCACCCTGTCCGATTCGTGAACGGCCCGCGCGATCACGGGTTTCGCGGCAGCTCGGGGCGGGATGTCGCTCCGGATCATTACTGTGGAGCCCATGAGCACAGAGTCCGAGCAGAGCACCGCGTCCGAGGGCGAACAGGGTTCGTACGTGATGACCGGCGAGGAGTTCGTCCGGGACACGAAGTACATCGAGACCCGCATCACCGCCGACGGCCGGGACGGCTATCCGGTGGAGGCCGGCCGGTACCGGCTCGTCGCAGCCAGGGCCTGCCCGTGGGCCAACCGGACCCTCATCGTGCGGCGGCTACTCGGCCTCGAGGACGCCATCTCGCTCGGGCTGTGCGGTCCCACGCACGACAAGAACTCGTGGACCTTCGACCTCGACCCCGGCGGGGTGGACCCGGTCCTGCAGATCCCGCGACTCAAGGACGCCTACGAGAAGCGGATCCCCGGCTACCCGAAGGGGATCACCGTGCCGGCGATGGTCGACGTGCCGACCGGCGAGGTCGTCACCAACGACTTCCCGCAGATCACCATCGACTTCTCGCTGGAATGGACCGCCTTCCATCGCGACGGCGCGCCGGAGCTCTACCCGGAGCGTCTGCGCGACGAGATCGACGAGGTCAGCCACGGCATCTACACGGAGGTCAACAACGGCGTCTACCGCTGCGGATTCGCCGGCAGCCAGGAAGCCTACGACGCGGCGTACGACCGGTTGTTCACCAAACTCGACGAGTTGTCCGAGCGGTTGTCGACGCAGCGTTACCTGGTCGGCGACACCATCACCGAGGCCGACGTCCGGCTCTTCACCACCCTGGCGCGCTTCGACGCGGTGTATCACGGCCACTTCAAGTGCAATCGGAGCAAGCTGAGCGAGATGCCGGTGCTGTGGGCCTATGCCCGGGACCTGTTCCAGACGCCCGGCTTCGGCGACACCACCGACTTCACCCAGATCAAACAGCACTACTACATCGTCCACACCGACGTGAATCCCACGCAGATCGTGCCGAAGGGCCCGGACCTCCGCGGCTGGCTCACCGCACACCATCGCGACGACCTGGGCGGTCGCCCGTTCGGTGACGGCACACCCCCCGGTCCCCCACCACCGGCCGAGGTCGTGCCCGCAGCGGACTGGGTACCGACGGAACGAGCGGCGGCGGAATGAAAGACAAGGCGTCACAGGGACTTTCGGCAGACCACGGCCGTACGCCCCCCGGCAAGGCCGTCGAGGTGACCGGCGGAATCCTGGACCGGGCACAGCGACTGCAGGCACCCGCGGTGAAGAAGTACGTCGATTCACTGCGGCGGAAGTACCCCGACGACTCACCCGCGCAGATCATCGAGCGGCTCGAGAAGCGTTACCTGAACGCGGTCACCGGTTCCGGCGGCGCCGTCGGCGCGGCGGCCGCGGTGCCCGGTGTCGGCACGATGACCGCGTTCGGGGCGATGACCGGGGACACGGCGTTCTTCCTCGAGGCGTCGGCCCTGCTCGCGCTGTCGATCGCCGAGGTGCACGGCATCCCGGTGCACGAGTCCGAGCGTCGCAAGGCCCTGGTCATGACCGTCGCGCTGGGCGAAGAGGGTGTGCTGGCCCTCGGTCGCGTGGTCGGCACCGGAGGCGGTGCGCTGCGCCGACTCGGTGGAGCCGCCCTGCCATCCGGTGCGATCACCAAACTGAACAAGACCCTGGTGAACAAACTCGTCAAGAAGTACGCGATCCGCCGGGCGCCGCTGATCTTCGGCAAGCTCATGCCCGCCGGTATCGGTGCGGTCATCGGTGGTGTGGGGAGTCGCGCCCTCGGCCGGAAGGTCGTCCACAACGCGCGCGAGGCGTTCGGGCCGGCACCCCGGACGTGGGTCATCGACGTCGACTTCAGTGAGGCACCCACCCCGGATCCGCTCCCACCCGGTTCGTGGTGACCGCGGCGGCCGCACCGTCCCCACAGTCGGCAGCCACGCCCGGCTGGATCCGCCGGCTCGTCGGCGAGTCCTGGCGATACCGACGCGTCGCCGTCGTCACGATGATCTTCACCCTGGTCGCCGTCGGGGTGGACGTGCTGATGCCGCTGCTGACCAAGGCCGCGATCGACCACGCCACCGGCGTCGTCGACGACGGCCTCTCGCTACAGACCGTGATCGTCGCGCTGGTCGTCTTCGCCGTCGTCCGTTACGCCTGCCATCTCGGCCGGCGGGTGTTCGCGGGACGGCTCGCGGTGAACGTGCAGAACACGCTGCGACTCCGACTCCTCGACACCCTGCTGCACCTCGACGGCCGCAGCCAGCACCAGATCCGCACCGGACAGATCGTGTCCCGCTCGATCTCCGACATCCAGGAGGTCCAGAGTCTCCTGGCCATGGCGCCACTGTCGTTGGGCGCCGCGGTGCAGATGGTCGTGGCCCTGGCCATCATGGCGTACCTGTCGCCGCTCCTGACCGGGGTGGCGTTGCTGATCGCCCCGCTCATCGCCCTCGAGGTGTGGCGTACCCGGCGTCGGCTGTTCGCGGCGACGTGGTCGGCGCAGCAGGCCGCCGCCGACGTCGCCCAGCACGTGGAGGAGACCGTCACCGGCGTGCGGGTCGTGAAGGGTTTCGGCCAGGAGGAACGCGCGGTCGACGACCTCGTCACCCGGTGCCGGACGGTGTTCGCTCGCCGGCTCCGCGCCGCCCGGATCAATGCTCGATTCGCCCCGACCCTGGCCGCCATCCCGCAGCTGGGCATGGTCGGGGTGATCGTCGTGGGCGGCTACCTCACGATGACCGGCGCGATCACGGCCGGCACCTTCGTCGCGTTCAGCACGTACGTCGCCACCATGACCGGCATCGCCCGACTCCTGACGAACCTGATCGTCAACGCCCAGCTGGCGCGGGCGGCCGTCGAACGCGTCTACGACGTCATCGACCATCCCCACGATCCGGGCGACGCCGCGACCGGCACGCTGCCCGGCGGCCCCCTGGGCGTCGAACTGGACGCTGTGGGGTTCGCCCACCACACCCATGACGCCGACGACCCGCCCGCCGTGTTGTCCGGTATCGACCTGCGGATCGAGCCGGGCGAATGTGTGGCGATCGTGGGTCCGCCCGGTTCCGGCAAGTCGACCATCGCCGACCTGGTCAGCCGGTTCGAACGACCCGACTCCGGAACGATCTCGCTGCTCGGCGAGAGCACCGGTGACGAGCCGTCCCGGACCCGATACCGGATCGACGACCTCGCGCCCGAGGCGCTCCACCGTGCCGTCGCCGTCGTGTTCGACGAGCCGTTCCTGTTCTCCGACACCATCACCGCGAACATCGCGATGGGCCCGGCAGCCGCCGGGGCCGACGCCGCCGACCGGGTTCGGGCGGCAGCCGCCGCGGCCGACGCCGCGGAATTCGTCGAGGCGCTCCCCGACGGATACGACACCGTCATCGGCGAACGCGGGCTCACTCTGTCGGGCGGGCAGCGTCAGCGCATCGCTCTGGCCCGCGCCCTGTTCGCCGACCCCCGCATCCTCGTGCTCGACGACGCGACGTCCGCAGTGGACGCCACCACCGAGGCGCGCATCCTGGGCGGGCTCCGCGACCGCCGCGCCACGATGCTGGTCCTCGCCCATCGACGTTCGACGCTCGTCCTCGCCGATCGCGTCGCGGTGCTCGACGACGGCCGGATCACCGCGCTGGGGACGCTCGCCGAACTCGAGGCGACCTCACCGCGCTTCCGCGAGCTGATGTCGAGCACCACGCAACCGGCACCCGACGGCGTCCACGACGACATCCCCGGCGCGGCCGCGGTCGCCGACACCGCGCCACCGCTGCGCGGACCGGGCCCGACCGAGATCGAGAGCCTGTGGCCCGGCATCGCTTCCGACTCGATCGACGTCGCGGCCCGAACCTCTCCGGCGATGGGGGCGGGCTCACGGACCGGTCGCGGCGGCGGCGTGGCCAGCGCGCTCGGTTCGATGCCGGCCACTCCCCAGCTCCAGGCCTCGGTGGACGCACTCCCCCCTGCGGTCGAGCAGCCAGAGGTCGACGTCGCCGCCGCCCGACGCGAGAACCCGGTCTTCACCCTGCGCGGACTCCTCGCGCCGGTCCGGTGGCTGCTCGCCGCCGCACTGCTCGCCATCGCCGTCGACACGCTCGTCGGCCTGGCCTTCCCGAGCATCGCCCGGGCGGTCATCGACTCGACCGGACACACCGAGGGGTCGACCCTGATGTGGGCCACGGTCGGCGGCGTCGTACTGGTCGGAGTCGGCTGGGTCGCCGCGTCGTCGATGGCGATCACCTCGACCAGGGCCGGCGAACGGGTGCTGTTCGGACTTCGGATCCGCAGTTATGCCCACATCCAGCGCCTCGGACTCGACTACTACGAGCGCGAGCTGTCGGGCCGGATCATGACCCGGATGACGACCGACATCGACGCCTTGTCGACGTTCCTGCAGACCGGACTGACCTCGGCGATCGTGGCGGTGCTGACGCTCGTCGGCGTCGGTGTCGCGCTCCTGATCACCGGCCCGCTGCTCGGACTCCTGGTGCTGCCCGTCTTCCCCCTCCTGATCGCCGCGACGGTCGTCTTCCGCCGCGTCGCAAGCCGCGCCTACACGCGCTCGCGCGAACTGATCAGCGTCGTCAATGCGGACTTCCAGGAGAACATCGCCGGCATCAAGACCACGCAGACCTACCTGCGCACCGACGACGCCCAGGCCCGGTTCGCGCGTCGCTCCGGAGAATGGGTCGAGGCCCGGATGGTCTCGCAGCGGGCGATCGCCTCGTACTTCCCGCTCATCCAGCTCATGTCCGACATCGCGACCGCGATCGCGCTGGGCGTCGGCGCCGGGCAGGTGGCGTCGGGTTCGCTCTCGGCGGGCACACTCGTCGCCTTCGTCCTCTACCTGACGATGCTGTTCGGCCCGGTGCAACAACTCTCGCAGGTCTTCGACGGCTATCAGCAGGCCGCCGTGGGCCTCCGCCGGATCGGCGACCTGCTGCGCACGCCGAGTTCGCTGCGCACCTCGGCGACAGCCGAGTCCCCGCCACACGGCGGGTTCGACGGCGTCGTCGACTTCGACCGGGTCGGGTTCCGCTACCAGGGTTCGACGACGGATGCGCTGTCCGCCGTCGACCTGCACATCCCGGCCGGGTCGTCGCTCGCCCTCGTCGGCCGGACGGGCGCAGGCAAGTCGACGATCGTCAAGCTGCTGGCGCGCTTCTACGATCCGACCACCGGACGGGTCCTGGTCGACGGCACCGACATCGGTGACTACGAACTCGCCGGATATCGGCGGCGGCTCGGCCTCGTCCCGCAGGAGCCGCACCTGTTCACCGGCACCGTCGCCGAGAACATCGCCTACGGCCGGCCCGACGCCGATCGGGCCGCGATCGTCGACGCCGCCTCCGCGGTCGGCGCACTGCGCATGATCACCGCCCTGCCCGGCCGGATGAACCATCCCATCGGGGAACGCGGCCAGGGGCTGAGCTCGGGCCAGCGCCAACTCATCGCACTGGCCCGGGCCGAACTCGTCGAGCCCGATCTGCTGCTGCTCGACGAGGCGACCGCGACCCTCGACCAGGCCACCGAGGCGCAGGTCCTCGCCGCCGGACGGGCGGTGACCCGGCACCGCACGTCGGTGATCGTCGCCCACCGACTGGCCACGGCCGCCCGCGCCGACACCATCGCGGTGGTGGACGGCGGACGGATCGTCGAACTCGGAACACACGAGGAGCTGCTCGCGTTGGGACAGAGGTACCGCGGCTTCTGGGATGCCGGCGTCGATCCCGACGAGCCGGCGGTGCCCCGCCCCGACTCACCCGCTCCGACCAGCGCACGGAGGGCCGCCACGGCGGTCACGCGGGCCACCTCGGAACTGACTCCGTAGTAACAGGTCGGTAGGTGTGAGCGAGTCGACGACGCGTAGCATCGTCAGGTGGTTCACCGATAGTCTCCACAAGAGACGACGCGTGGCAGAGAACCCGGCACCTTCAGGGAATTGAGGCGAGATACCGCTGTGAGCAGCAGTTCGATTTCAGACTTCGGACAGAACACGTGGCTGGTCGAGGAAATGTACCAGCAATACCAAGAAGACCCGAACTCGGTCGACCCGAGTTGGCACGAACTACTGAAGAACTACGAACCCGGCGACAACGGTGGCTCCGCCCCGGCCGCCGCTCCGCCCTCGAATTCCGCAAAGCCCACTGCCGCAAAGACTTCGGCCACCACAGCGGCCACCTCGTCCTCCTCCTCGACCACGAGTGCGTCGACCAACGGGTCGGCACGCAACACCTCCGCGCCGGCCACCGAGACCACGCCGCGCAAGCAGGTCACCCTGGATCAGACCCCGGCGCGCACGGCACCGCGCAAACCCACCCCCGCCAAGGAGTCGACCGCCACGAAGGCGGCGTCGGGGCACAGCGTCGCCAGCCGCGACGGGTCGGCCCGCTCGCAGCCCAAGCCCGAGGCGGGCAAGACCGCCGCGCCCGAGGCCCAGAAGTCCGGGTCCGCGAAGTCGGACGCACAGAAGTCCGAGAGCGCCGACGGCAACAAGGTCCTGCGCGGTCCCGCCGCGGCCATCGCGAAGAACATGGCGCTGTCGTTGGAGATCCCGACGGCCACCAGCGTCCGTGCGGTGCCCGCCAAGGCGATGATCGACAACCGGATCGTCGTCAACAACCACCTCGCGCGGACCCGAGGCGGCAAGATCAGCTTCACCCACATCCTGGGTTACGCGATCGTGCAGGCCATCAAGGCGTTCCCGAACATGAACCGGCACTTCGCCGAGATCGACGGCAAGCCGAACGTCGTCACACCCGCGCACACCAACCTCGGCCTGGCCATCGACCTGGTCGGCAAGGATGGCAACCGCACCTTGGTCGTCGCCGCGATCAAGGAATGCGAGACGATGGGCTTCGCCGAGTTCTACACGGCGTACCAGGACATCGTCCGTCGCGCCCGCGACGGCAAGCTCGGCGCGGCCGACTTCTCCGGCGTCACCATCTCGCTCACCAACCCGGGCACGATCGGCACCGTGCACTCGGTGCCGCGCCTGATGAAGGGCCAGGGCGCCATCATCGGCGCCGGCGCGATGGAGTACCCGGCGGAGTTCCAGGGCGCGAGCGACGAGCAGATCGCCGAACTCGGCGTCGGCAAGCTGATGACCCTGACGTCGACCTACGATCACCGGATCATCCAGGGCGCGGAGTCGGGCGATTTCCTCCGCACCATCCACGAGCTGCTGATCGACGACGCGTTCTACGACGAGATCTTCACCGCGTTCCATGTGCCCTACGAGCCGATCCGCTGGCGTCGCGACCTGCCCGCAGGCCTCGTCGACAAGAGCACCCGCGTCCTCGAGCTGATCGCGGCCTACCGCAGCCGCGGCCACCTGATGGCCGACATCGATCCCCTCATGATGGACAGCGATGCGCGCAGCAGCCATCCGGATCTGGACATCCAGAACTACGGGCTGACGCTGTGGGATCTCGACCGCAGCTTCAAGGTCGGCGGGTTCCACGGCCAGGAGAAGATGAAGCTGCGGGACGTGCTGTCGATCCTGCGCGACGCGTACTGCCGGCACGTCGGTGTCGAGTACACCCACATCCTCGAGCCCGAGCAGCAGAAGTGGCTGCAGGAACGCGTCGAGATCAAGCACGTCAAGCCGCCGGTCGGTGAACAGAAGTACATCCTGAGCAAGCTCAACGCCGCCGAGGCGTTCGAGACGTTCCTGCAGACCAAGTACGTCGGGCAGAAGCGCTTCTCGCTCGAGGGCGCCGAGTCGGTCATCCCGATGATGGACGCGGTCATCGACCAGAGCGCCGAGCACAGCCTCTCCGAGGTGGTCATCGGCATGCCGCACCGCGGCCGTCTGAACGTGCTCGCCAACATCGTCGGCAAGCCGTACTCGAAGATCTTCACCGAGTTCGAGGGCAACCTGAACCCGTCGCAGGCGCACGGATCGGGCGACGTGAAGTACCACCTCGGCGCCGAGGGCAAGTACTACCAGATGTTCGGCGACAACGAGATCAACGTGTCGCTGACCGCCAACCCCAGCCACCTCGAGGCAGTCGACCCGGTGCTGGAGGGTCTGGTGCGCGCCAAGCAGGACCTCATGGACGAGGACGATCGGTTCCCGATCCTCCCGCTCATGCTGCACGGCGATGCGGCGTTCGCCGGTCAGGGTGTGGTCGCCGAGACGCTCAACATGGCGATGCTGCCCGGTTACCGCACCGGCGGCACCGTGCACATCGTGGTGAACAACCAGGTCGGCTTCACCACCGCACCGGAACACTCGCGCTCGACCGAGTACTGCACCGACGTGGCGAAGATGATCGGCGCACCGATCTTCCACGTCAACAGCGACGACCCCGAGGCCTGCGTCTGGGCCGCGAAGCTCGCCGTCGACTACCGCCAGGCGTTCCACAAGGACGTCGTCATCGACCTCGTGTGCTTCCGCCGTCGCGGACACAACGAGGGCGACGACCCGTCGATGACGCAACCGGCGATGTACGAGGTGATCGACACCAAGCGCGGCGTCCGCAAGAGCTACACCGAGGCCCTCATCGGCCGCGGTGACATCTCGACCAAGGAGGCCGAGGACGCTCTGCGCGACTACCAGGGACAGCTCGAGCGCGTCTTCAACGAGGTCAAGGAACTCGAGAAGTTCAGTGTCGAGCCGTCGCCCTCGGTCGAGGCCGACCAGACGCTGCCGACGAAGCTGGTGACCGCGGTCGACAGCAAGACGCTCGAGCTCATCGGCGACGCGTTCGTCAACGTGCCCGACGGCTTCACCCCGCACCCGCGTGTGAAGCCGGTCCTGGAGCGCCGCGCCGAGGCCGCCCGCAAGGGCAACATCGACTGGGCGTTCGCCGAACTGCTGGCGTTCGGGTCGCTGGTCATGGAGGGGCGCACCGTGCGTCTGTCCGGCCAGGATTCGCGCCGTGGCACCTTCACCCAGCGCCACTCGGTGCTCATCGACCGCAGCACCGGCTCGGAGTACACCCCCCTCAACCACCTGCAGCCCGCAGACGAGGAGAGCAACGGCGGCCGGTTCATGGTCTTCGACTCCCCGCTCTCGGAGTTCGCGGTCGTCGGCTTCGAGTACGGCTACTCCGTCGGCAACCCGGACGCCCTCGTGGTGTGGGAAGCGCAGTTCGGTGACTTCGTCAACGGCGCGCAGTCGATCATCGACGAGTTCATCTCCTCGGGCGAGGCCAAGTGGGGCCAGCTCTCCGACGTCGTGCTGCTGCTGCCGCACGGCCACGAGGGACAGGGACCCGACCACACCTCGGGCCGCATCGAGCGGTTCCTGCAGTTGTGCGCCGAGGGTTCGATGACGGTGGCGCTGCCGTCGACGCCGGCGAGCTACTTCCACCTGCTGCGCCGCCACGTGCTCGACGGCATCAGCCGTCCGCTCATCGTCTTCACCCCGAAGTCGATGCTGCGCAACAAGGCCGCGGTGAGCCCGGTGGAGGACTTCACCGAGGACAAGTTCCGTTCGGTGATCGACGACCCGCACTTCCTCAAGGACGGCGCGGACCGCAGCAAGGTCAAGCGGGTGTTGCTGGTGAGCGGCAAGCTCTACTACGAACTCGCCGCGCGCCGCGACAAGGAGAAGCGCGACGACATCGCGGTCGTCCGGATCGAGCAGCTCTACCCGGTGCCGCACCGCCGCCTGCGCAAGACGCTCGAGCAGTACGGCAACGCGAGTGAGTTCCGGTGGGTCCAGGAAGAGCCCGCGAATCAGGGTCCGTGGCCGTTCCTCGGCCTCTGGCTGCCCGAGGTGCTGCCGGATGTGCTCGGCGGACTGCGCCGGGTCTCGCGCCGCGCGATGTCCGCGCCGTCGTCGGGATCGAGCAAGGTCCACGCGGTGGAGCAGCAGGAGATCCTCGACGAGGCCTTCGGCGAGTAACCTGCCAGACGACGCCTGCGGCCACCGACCCGAGAGGGTCGGTGGCCGCAGTCGTCTGTGGGTTCTAGGTCAGCCGGGCTTCGCAGATGTCGGCGGCCGCCGCGGCGGCCTTGTCGGCGGGCGTCATCCGGCGGGCGAGAGCAGCAGCGGCCGAACGGGTTCCGTCGTCGAACAGGACCGCGAGACCCGCGCGCGCGTCGTCGTCGGTGAAACTCGACAGCCGGACGGCCGCCCCGACGCCCAGGGCACGGACCCGTTCAGCCCAGAACGGCTGATCGGCGGTGACCGCGCAAACCAGGGTGGGGAGGCCGGCCCGCAGACTCGCCGCGGTGGTGCCGGCGCCGCCGTGATGGACTGCGGCCGCGCATCGCGGCAGGACCGACGCGTGGTCCACACCCGCGACGTAGAACACGTCCGGGTCGTCGGGATCGACTCCGGTCGGATCTCCCATGGCGATGAGGCAGCGCACCCCCTGGGCACGGGCGGCTGTCCGCCAGCGGGCGATCAGAGCCTCCGGGTCGAGGATCGGCATGCTGCCGAACGTCACGAACAGCGGAGCTTCGCCGGCGGCCAGCCATCGGCCGAGATCGGTTGCCCCGGCGTCGATCTCGGAGATACCCGCCCGGCTTCCCGCGGGCAGGTCGAAGAATCCGACGACGGGTTTGCGATCGTCCCACTCCGCGGCGAGGCCCGGAACCATCTCCGCATCGTAGGCCTGGATCTGGGGGATCCCGGAGGCGTTCAGCCGCACCGGCAGCGGTCGCCGAGCCCGGTCGAGCCCGAGTCGGCGCCGGAACCGATTCTCGTTCCATGCGGTCGCGGCCCAGGTCAACCGGTCGGCGAGGCGCCAGGAGCGCCGCTTCCACTCCGGCGACCATCTGTCGGTGAGTCCCGGTACGGCGCCGAGGAGTCCGTTCTCCGACATCGGGCCGTATCTCAGCACGGTCAGCGGGATGCCCAGATGTTCGGCGACCGCCAGCCCGCGGTCCTGGCACAGCGGCGCGACGACGAGGAGGTCGGTGTCGTGCAGCGGCGCCGTACCCGCGATGAAGAGTCGCTCGAGCGCGGCGTCCAGGGCGTCGAATCCGCCGCGGACCGTCCGCAACGCAAACGCCATCCGCGCCAATGGGTTACGACTGTTGCGCGCCGACCGCGCGTCCTCCGACGACCACGCGGTGTCGGAGTCCAGACCGATCTCGTGGACGTCGCGGACGCCGGTGGCCCGCGCGAGGCCGGCCAGGTTCGGCGGGACGAGGGCGCTCACGCGGTGGCCGCGCACCTGGAGTTCGAGGGCGAGGCAGATACCGGGCTGGATGTCGCCCCGGCTGCCGTACAGAATGATCGCGATGTGTGCCGGCGTCACCAGAATCGATGTCCGATCCGCCAGGCGGTCAACTCGTCGGCGATCAGTGTGCGCAGCCGGACGGGATCGCCGAAATCGTCGGGGTCGATGCCGAAGAACGTGAGCGTGACGGTGTCGCCGTAGGTGACCGCCCAGGCGGCGACCGCCGGGCCGCGTTCGCGCCGCTCCTGGGCGGGCATCCCCTGCATCACCGCGCGGATGGCGAACCGGGACGCCGTATGACCGCCGATCCGCATCGCCGAGTCGGGCGTGGCCCCGAGATTCGACACGGTGGTGTCGGGTCCGGGGATTCCGCGCATCAACCGACCGATGAGTCGTCTCGGCAGGATGCGCACGATCGGCTGCAGGTTGTCGGCGGCCTGATCGGCCCCGGACTCGGCGTAGTCGACGAAGGCCCGTTTGCTCGATGACCGGATGGCGGTGAGGTCGGTGTCCGGTTCGACGGGGTCGGCAAGGCGGATCCACACCCCGCCCGACGCATTGGCGCGGTTGTCGTCGTCGCCGTCCCGCTTGCTGACCGCTATGCACACCTTCATCGGACCGTCGAGCGGGCGACCCGAACGGTGCACGATACCGGCGAGCAAGGCGGTGAACAGGGAGTTGCCGGTACCGCCGTGCTCGGTGGCGCGCGCGGCCCATTCGGTTGCCGAGACGTCGACCGTCGCCAGCGTCGTGTCCGGCTCGGGCGCGGACCGTGGTCTCGCCGGACGCGTGGTACGCGACGATTCCGGCGCGGATCGGGTGTCGGCGGACCCGGTGTCGGTGCCTCGCGCCGCCCGGGCCTCGCGGATCAGGATTCGCGCTGATCGGGCGGCTGCGCGCACCGACTCGGCGGCGTCGGCGGCGTCGGCGCGGACCGCCTCCCAAGAGTGTCCGCTGACGGGAGCGGGCAGACCGGCGGTGCGGCCCGCCGCGGCGTCGGCCACCAGCCGGTAGAGGCCGTGACCGTCGGTGATCATGTGGGAGGCGAGCAGGGACACCGCGCGCCCGCCGCCGCGGATCCGAGCCGAGTCGAGCTGCCAACCGGTTCCCCGCACGGGATCGAGACGGCTCGCGCGGAGGACGGCGTCGGCCCACTCCCCGACGGCGTCGGCCTCGACGACCGCCACCGGCCCGGGTCGGACCGGCATCGTCGATCGCACCCAGCGGTGCCGGGCGAACGGGACCCGACGGCGCGACACCGCACGATGCAGCGGCCCGGCCGCGAGTCCGGCGCACAACGACTCGATCGCCGCGTCCCCCGGGTCGTCGTCGAAGACCCAGGTGATCTGGATGGGCGCACCCATCCCGAACAGTTCCGCGACGAGCAGGTACGACTCGTCGGGGCCGGTCACGCGGAGTACCTCGGCGGGACGGGTGTCGGTTGCCGTTGCCGTCACGTGTGCTCCTCAGCTTCACGAGGTGTCATGATCACCAGATCTCATGGGGCAGACCCCAGGCCGTCAGTTCCCGGTCGAGCAGGTCCGCGACCACGGCATCGGAGGGAAAACTCGTCTCGTCGCAACCGAGCACGGTGAAGGTCACCTGATCACGGGTGCGGACCAGCCACGACTGGACGCCGTCACCGAAGCGCTGGCCGACCGAGGCGTCGACGCCCTGAGCCATGCCGCGGAATGCGACCTTGCGCGCCGACCGCCCGCCGAGCACCGTTGCCTCCGGGGGGATGTCGCCGAGGTTGGAGATCACCGCGTCGGGGATCCCGTTGCCCGCGCTGACCAGCTTCACGATGACCGCGGGCGGCAGGAACCAGGCCAACGGCCGCAGGTGGATGTGCGGTGCCCGGCGACCCTCCGACAGCCGGACGAAAGCCGCCTTGCACGCCGCCCGGATGCCGCCGAGATCGCCACCGGCGACCGGCTCGTCGGTGAGGTACACCGACACACCGGCGATCGGGTTGGACCGGGTGTCCGCCTCGCTCTCACGACGGTCGACGGGGACCCCGACCTTGATCGGATTCGGCAGCGGCGCATGGCCACTGGAGCGCAGCAAGCCGGTGACCACCGCGATGAACAGCGTGTTCGCGGTGCCGTCGTGCTCGGCGGCGACCCGGTCGAAGTCCGTCGCGGGGACCGTCGCGGTCGCCCAGGTGAAGTCGGCGGCCGGCGACCGTTCGGCTATCGGCGCGCGGACCGGACGCGGGTCGGGTTCGGGGCCACCGGCCTTGCGCTGCTCGAGTGCCGCCCGCACGAGCCCGGCGAGGACCGCGCCGGCCTGCGACCCGGCGTCGGCGAGGTCGCCGATCCGCTGCCGCCGCCACGAGACCGGCGGACGCGTCGTCGCCGCCGGATCGGCCCCGGACGCCCGGTCCGCGTCGCGAGCCAGTGGCACCTCCGACGCCGAGGCGGCCTCGGCGGCCGCCGCGAGCATGCCGCGACCGTCGGTGACGACGTGCAGGGCACAGAGGGACACCACCGTTCCACCCGACGCGGTGGGCGCCGACCGCAGGCGCCAGCACCGCCCGCCCTCGGCGTCGAGGGGAACCGAGGACATCTCGGCGGTCGCCCAGTCGTCGATCTCCGCCTCCGGCACCGGTCGGCTGTCGGCGGCCAGCCCGGGTGCGTCGGGCGCGGCAACCCACCGCGGGCGGGCTCCGACGACATCCGGTACGACGAGCATGCGGTTGAGGCGCCCTCGCGCGAACGCGGCGTTCATCGCGGTCAGCGTCTCGATCGAGACCTCCTCGTCGAACACCCACACGAGCTGGAGCACCACCGACCAGCCGAGTGCCGGCGTGACGAACCAGAACGGGGCGTCCTCGGAGGTCAGGCGCTCGCCTCGGATCGCCGCCCGCTCGTCGCGGAGCCGGGCTGCGAGGCCACGCAGACCCGGTGCCCGCCCGGCGTCGGGTTGTTCGGCCATGGGCGACTTCGTCGTCGTCATACGTCCACCTTCGTTGCGCTGTGACTGTGTGGTCCCTGTGGGAGCCGTGGCCCCGTGCTCGAGCTTGTCACCGAACGCTCGATCTCGCGCACGGCGTCCCCGAGCGCCACATCCTCGGCCACCAGGGCGTCGCGGAGCCGTCCGGACCGCTCGGCGGCTGCGGGATCGAGCATCGACGCGACGGCGTCGGTCAACCGGTCCACGTCCAGGTCCCGTCCCGCGCGGGCCATGGGCATCGCCACGCCGACCCCCAGGCGTTCGAGTTCGGCGCCCCAGAACGGCTGATCCGCGCCGTACCAGCAGACGACCGACGGCCGGCCCGCGCGCAGAACGGCCGCCGTGGTTCCGGCGCCGCCGTGGTGGACCACCACCGCGCATCGGCCGAAGACCGTGCGGTGATCGACCTGGGACTCGATCCGCACCGCCTCGGATGCGATCTCGGCCCGGACCTCGGCGTCCATTTCGGTCCAGCCGGCGCACACCAGGACTCGTCGACCGAGCCGCCGACCGAGTTCGGTGACGACGCGTAAGGTGGCCGCCTCTCCCCGCAGCGGCATGCTCCCGAATCCGACATAGATCGGGGCGTCCGCGGCGTCGAGCCAGGACGTGAGCGCGTCGGACCCGGCGACGGGCTGGTCTGCCGGCGATCCGAGGAAACCGACCGTCGGACGACGACGAACCGCGGAGTCGGCGGTCCACCTGCGTTCGTGCTCCACGCCGAACATCGGGTCGTAGGCCTGCAATTCGAGGCCGGGCGCTGCCCGCAGTCGGGCGGCGTAGGACGCCGACGACCCGGGCGACCCGAGGTGCATGCGCAGCCGGCGCTCTCGCCGTCGGGTGAGGACGGCGAACGCGGCGTCGTAGGCGACCCATTGCGTCCGGACGGCACGCGGTCCGCCCGGGAGGTGACCGGGCACCGGTGCGACCCGACTGTTACGCCGCACCGGCGCGTGATGAAGGGAGATCAGGGGGACGCCGGCGGACTCGGCGAAGGCGAGAGCGGGCTGTTCGGTGATCAATCCCGTGACGATGACATCGGCACCGTCGACGACCTCGGCCATGTCGGAGACGAGCTGGTCCCACCCGGCGTTCCGGAGCGACAGCAGCACGCGCAGCCGTCGCAGCGGATGACGGCCGGCCTGCTTCCGGGCTCGCGCCACCGACTCGAGGTGGGCCCGGGTGTCCAAGCCGAGACGCACGACCTCGAGCCCGGTGATGCCGTCTGCCCAATCGAGAGCCGGCCCGATCATGTTGGGCGGCACCCCGAGACGGACGTCGTGTCCGCGCCGCGCGAGCGCGCAGGCCAGCACCGTCGCCGGTTGGACGTCCCCGCGGGTTCCGTTGATCACGAACGAGATCCTCATGCCGACCGCCCGGTGATCCTGGTTCCCGGCCGGGTGGTGATCCCGGTCTCCGGCCGCGCGCCGCGGTGGCCGACCGTGTTTAGAATCGGTCCCGATCCGCCACCGCCGGGCACGGGTCGCCCATCCGACCGCACCCAGACGTGAGGGGTTCGACGTTGAGGTTCGTGATCGCAGTCAACGGCAGTCGCGGCGATGCCCAGCCGGCCGTCGCCCTGGCCGCCGAGCTCGTGGGCCGGGGCCACACGGCGACTCTCGCGCTGCCACCCGACCTGGTCGACTTCGGCAGCGGCGCAGGGGTTCCCACCGAGTCGTACGGGTCGAGCACCCGTGCCCTGCTCGACTCGGAGATGGTCCGGGAGGACATGCGGTCGAAGAACCCCCGGACCCGGTTGCGTGCGGTGTCGGCGATGTCGGTGCGGGACGGCCGGGCGATGCAGCAGCGGTTGCTCGAACTCGCCGACGGCGCGGATGCGATCATCGCGAGCAGCGCCGGTCAGGAACGCGCCCACAATGTCTCGGCGGTCCTCGGCATCCCCCACATCCCGTTGCACTACTGCCCCATCCGGCGCAACAGCTCGGTGTCGTTGCTCGCGCACCTGGGCATCGACGCCCCGGCGATCGTCAACGACCTGAGCTGGCGCGTCGCCGAACGCGCCCTGTGGCTCGCCACCCGCTCGGCGGAGACCACGCTGCGGGCCGATCTCGGACTGTCGCCGCTGAACCACCCGTATTCCGAACTCATCGGCCGTACCGGCGTTCCCGAGATCCAGGCCTACGATCCGGCCCTCTTCGACGGACTCGCGACCCAGTGGGGCCGGCGCCGGCCGCTGGTCGGGTTCTTCACCCTTGCGGCCGCGCAACGCGCCGGGGTGGGCGACGCCGGACTCGACGGGGCCTCGGGAGCGGGGACGCTGGCCGACTGGCTCGACGCCGGCGACGCCCCGGTGTACGTCGGCTTCGGCAGCATGCTGCCCGCCGACCCCGACGGTCTGGCCGATGCATTCCGGACCGCAGCGCGGCGACTCGGGATCCGCCTGCTGGTGTCGGGCGGCTGGAGCGGTTTCATGTCGACCGAATCCGGCTCTGCCACATCTGAATCCGAGGCATCGGGACTCACGGATGCGATCCGCGTCGTCGGACACGTCGATCACGACACCGTGCTGCCGCGGTGTCGGGCCGCGGTCCACCACGGCGGCGCGGGTTCGGTGGCCGCCGGGTTGCGTGCCGGCCTGCCGACGCTGATCACGTGGGTCGGCGCCGATCAGCCGATCTGGGGCCGGGCGGTGAGCAAGGCCGCGGTCGGGGCCACGCTGCCGATGGCTCGGGTGACAGCGGAGTCGCTGATCGGCGCCCTCGACACGATCCTGGACACCGAGGTCCGGGGACGGTCCGCCGAGCTCCGCAGTCGACTCATCGCCCCCGACGAGGCCGTACACACGGCGGCCGACATCGTCGAGGACACGGTGCGCGTCACGACGGTGCGCGGCGCCGGCTGATCCCGGAACGCCGACCGACCGCCCGACCCTACGGGAGGACTCGATCGGAACCACCGCCCCGCAACAGGTTTCGCGGGTCGACGCGCCCGGTCCGGGAGTCGTAGGACCGCAACACGACAAGTCGTAGCGCATGCGCGACCGTGATAGCGGGCACGTACACCGCCGCCGAACCCGCTGCCAACCCGAAGCGACGGTGCAGCAGGAACGTTCGCGGCAGGAAACTCATGTAGCGGACGAACGGCACCATGCCGGTCTCCATCCGGCGCGGTGACACCCCGACGGTCAGCGAGCGGAGAAACGCGTTACGGCCCCCGGCGTCACCGACACACAGTCCCATGTCGACGTCTTCGAAGATGTTGCGTCGCATGCTGACACGGTCCCGGATCCGCACCCAGGTCGCACGGCGCAGCACCATGTTCGAGCCGTACAGGACAGGCACCTCGGACACGGACTTCTCGCTCCGCAACTTGTTCAGCGGGTGCAGCCGGGTCTTCCACCGGTCGAACCTGCCGGCGAGCGGCACGTCGTAGGCCTCCCCGCGCCCGCACAGGGCCGCCCAGTCACCGCGGACATCCGCGGTGAAGAACTCCACGATCGTCCGCGCCCAGTCCGGCGGCACCCGGGTGTCGGCGTCGATGCGGGCGATGAGATCACCGGTCGCGGCGTCGAGTCCGGCGTTGCGCGCGTAGACCAACCCCTGTCGTGCTTCGTCGATCACCCGGACACGGGGATCAGCCGAACACCAGGCATCGATCACCGCCCGGCCGCCGTCGGTCGAGTTGTTGTCCACCACCACGATCTCGGTGATCTGGTCGAACTGTGCGGCCAGGCGGGTCAAACAGTCGCCGATCGTGTCCTCCTCGTCGAAGACCGGGACGACCACCGAGAAGGTGAGCGGCGTGCCCATGATGGCTACTCCTTGCGCTGATCGGTTCGGTGCGGACACTCAGGTCCGCCGCATGTAGGTCCGCAGGGTCACCGGCACCACGACGGCGAGGACGGCCGCCGCGCCCACGAGCGTGTAGGCGATGTCGGTTCCCACGTCTTCGCCCGCGGCCAGTCCGCGCGCTGCCGTGACGAGATGGGACACCGGATTCGCCGACGCACAGGCCTGCATCCATCCGGGCATGGTGTCGATCGGGACGAGGGCGTTCGACACGAAGGTGATCGGCATCAGCACGAGCATCGAGACGCCCTGGACGGTCGACGCCTTGTCGAGCAGGACGCCGAGCAGCGCGAAGATCCAGCTCAGCGAGAATGCCACCACCACGATCAGGGCACAGGCGATGGCGACCCCCACGGGGCTCGCCGGCCGGTACCCCATGATCACCCCGACGCAGACCGTGATGGCCGAGGCCACCACGTACCGCAACGTGTTGGCCACCAGGGCGCCGGCCAGCGGCGCGATGCGCGCGATCGGCAGCGACTTGAACCGGTCGAACACCCCGCGATCGAGGTCCTCGCGCAGCTGGACGCCGGTGACCACCGACGCCGCGACACACACCTGGACCAGTACGCCGGGAATGAGCAGCGGCAGATAGCCCACCACGTTCCCGGCGATCGCGCCGCCGAAGATCGAGGAGAACATGACCGTGAACACGATGGGCAGCACGATGACGTCGAACAGCTGCTGCGGGTTGTGTTTGATCTTCAGCAGGCCACGATGGGTCATGGTGAGTGACTGCATCACCGCGGCGGTCGGCCGAACGCGGTCGTGGGGTTCGGCCGGGGCGTCGCCGGCGGCGAGTGCGCTCGGCTGCAGGGAACCGGTGGTCATGCGCGGGCTCCTGCCGAATCCGCCCGTGCGGCCATCGGTGCCGATCGCGTGGGGTCGCCCCCGTCGGTCAGCGCGAAGAACACCTCGTCGAGGGTCGGGCGCACGACGTTGACCGACGTCAGCCCGAGCCCGCGCGCGCGGAGCGCACCGAGGATGTCGGCGAGGGGGTCGATGTCGGACATGGGCAGCACGAGGATGCCCTCGCCGCGCGCGATCGTCGCCTCGCCGTTCGCGGTGAACGGCGCGCACACCTCTGCCGCGGCGATCAGATCGTCCGCATCGGCCAATTCGAGTTTCACACTCATGTCGCCGACTCCGGCTTTCAATTCGTCGGCGGTCCCGTCGGCGACCACCCGGCCGCGATCCATGACCGCGATGTGATCGGCGAGTTCATCGGCCTCGTCGAGATATTGGGTGGTCAGCAGCACGGTCGAACCGCGCGCCACCATCTCACGAACCGTCTGCCACATCTGCGCCCGCGTCCGTGGGTCGAGTCCGGTGGTCGGCTCGTCGAGGAACAGCAGGCGTGGCCGGGTGATCAGCGAAGCCGCGAGATCGAGGCGCCGGCGCATCCCGCCGGAGAAGTGCCCCACCCGGCGGGTGGCGACCGCCCCCAGCCCGAATTCCTCGAGCAGTTCGTCGGCACGCACCCGGGCTCGGCGGCGCGACGACCCGATCAGACGACCGAAGATCATCAGGTTCTCGCGAGCGGTGAGATCCTCGTCGACCGAGGCATATTGCCCCGTGACCCCGATGAGCGATCGAACCGCCGTCGCCTCCGCGACGACGTCGTGCCCGAAGATCCGGGCGCCCCCGGCATCCGGGCGCAGCAAGGTCGCGAGCATGCGCACGGTGGTGGTCTTGCCCGCACCGTTGGTTCCGAGCAGAGCGAACACCCCGCCCGCGGGTACGTGGAGGTCGACGGCGTCGACCGCACGCGTCCCGCCGTACTGCTTGGTCAGACCGTGGGCCTCGATGGCCGGGACGGTCGTGGACATGGCACCCCCGATGCGTGTATTCGACTTCGAGTGGGCCCGCTCGATCCGCTGCCGGCACCCTTCTCGGCCCACGGTAGGTGAGCTCTCCGGGTGCCGCAACGTGACCTGTCCCGGCATACCGTGCTGCCCGGCAATGCATTTCGGCGCAACCCGGCCTGACCGCGCATTCCCTCCGATGCCACCCCTGTGCGGCAGCCGCTCGTCATGAGTTCTTTACATGAACGCAACGAAACGCCCTTGACCGCAGGTCCGAACACCCAATTCGGATTAAAAACCTCTGTCTCGCAGCGCGATTCCGAAACCGGCGGTGCGTCCGTGCACACCTGGACACCGTCCCCGTGATGAAGCTCACGGACTCCTGCCGCTGCACATGTCCGATGTGACCGCTTAGGCTCGGTTCAGACACAGGCGGCCGTGATGCGGTCCGTTCGACCGGAGAGACCTCCGGGACGTCGTCGGACAAGGTCGTGCGCGTGCATCGGGGTACGGGCGATTCCTGTTGTCTCAGATCAGAACTCATGGGCCGGGGGGCCTTGCCGGCGAAGGCATGGCATGGCGTCGCGGCCCGAGAACGGATGACCGACGCATGGACGACCGCGAATGAAGTTCACCGAACTGTCCGACTATCCCGTCCCGCCCGGGACGGTGACGATCTGGACACCGACCACACGCGCGGATTCCGCGGGCTGGCACACCGATCCGCGACCGTTCACCTACGACCAGTCCGCCTCGATACGACGGTCGACCGCCTACGACTCCGACGAGACCTCCTGGCTCGGGGCCATTTTCGAGATCGACGATGATCTCGACGACGAGCACTTCGATGCCTGCCTGCGGGGGTGGATCACCCGGCACGAAGCCCTCCGCTCGACCTCGGACCCGACAGCCGACGACCCGCACGACGGCCGCCGCACCTACCGCGGTGCGCATCTCGGCGTCGACGCCGAGGCGGTCGGCGGATTCGACTCGGGAGACGACGTCCGCGAGCTGCTCACCGCGGTCTTCGACACCAGGCTCGCGCCGACGCGGTGGCCGCACTGCATCGTGGCCACGATCGAGTCCGAGCGCGGCTTCACCGTCGCCTTCGCCGCCGACCACGTGGTGATGGATGCGTACTCGATCCTGTTGAGCATGAGCGAGATCCGCCGGCTCTACCTCTCCCCACGGCACGGCTCGTCCACCGAGATGGCGGAGGTCGGCAGCCACCTCGACTTCAGCGTCCACGATCGGGCGGTGGGACTCGGACTCACCGTCGATCACCCCGTCGTCGCACGATGGCGCGCCTTCCTGGACAGCTCCGCCGAGTCCCCGGGCTTCGACCTCCCGCTGGTCCGTCCGCACCTGCAGACCCGGGACCGTGCGCGCACCCCGCGCCAGCGCGGCATCTCCGAGTACGTCGCCACCGACAACCAGGCGACCTTCGTGACCTCGGCGGCGCGTGCGCGCGGGCACGGTACCCAGACCGCGGTGTTCGCCGCCCTCGCGGTCACCCTCCGCGCACTCACGGGCCGGGACACGCTGCGGCTCACGATGCCGATGCACACCCGATCCGAGGCACGGTATGCCGGGTCGGTCGGCTGGTATGTCGGTCTGGCGCCGCTCGAGGTCGACCTCACCGCCGCCCACACGTTCGACGACGCGCTCGACGCGACCGCGGCCGCCATCGACACCGTGCGCCATCTGCCGTCCTTCCCCTACCAGCGCATCGTCGAACTGCTCGGTACCGGCGGCGAACCCGAGTTCGTGGTGTCGTATCTCGACATCCGCCACGTCCCCGGGGCGGCCGAATGGGAGGCGGCTCGCGCGCAGATCCTGCGGGGCGGCTCACGGTCGGACCGCGAGGTCTACCTCTGGATCGCGCGTGTACCCGGCGGGATCACCCTGTCCGCCCGGCATCCCGGCCATGACCCCGCCGACTCGAGCATCCGCGACCTCCTCACGTCGTACGCGACCGTCCTGAGAGCACTCGCCACCACCGGCACCGGACTGCCCCTGTCCTCCTACACCCACGCGAACTTCGCCGGCGCCACCGCGATCGACGGCGCCCGCCCCGCATGACCGACGAGAGGACCCGATGAGAATCACGGCCATGGGCAACTGGCGCCCACAACCGGGGACCGCCGTGCGATTCGATCCGACCGAGGCGTGCCGCGCGGCCGCGGCGGCGGCGCCCGCCCACACCGCTCCGGTGACCTTCCTGGCCCAGAACCACGTCCGCGGTGCTGCGGTGGCCCGGGCCGCGGGCCGTACCCATCGCGGATACCTGGGATCGGGCACGGAGATCGACGGCGACCTCGACACCGCGGCACTCGGGACCGCCCTGACGCTCTTCGTCCGGCGACACGAGGTGCTACGCACCTGGTTCGAATGCCGCGACGGAGAGGTCACCGCCCATGTCGTCGACCCGTCCGACATCGAGTTCGAGGCACACGTCGACGGCGAACTGGCGAGCACCGAGGACATCCACCCCTATCTCGTCGACCGATTCGACCGCGAGACCCCGAGCGACTCCTTCCCCGGCTTCTCCTTCGGAGTCGTCCGCCGCCCGGGCGGCTTCGCCATCTTCCTGGCGTGCGATCACGCGCTCTCCGACGGCGCCTCACAGGCCCTCGCCCTGGACGAGATCGCGCAGATCTACGCCGAACTGATCCGGCCGGACGGGCACGGCCACCCGGACCCGGACCCCGCAATGCTGGCCGCCGGGAGTTACTTCGCCTATGCGGCCGCGGAAGCGGAGGTGACCGCCGAGCATCTGGCCGGGTCACCCCAGACCAGGGCGTGGCAGGACATCTTCCGACGGCACGACCTGCAGATGCCGCGCTTCCCACTGGACCTCGGGCTGGGGCCGGGAGAGACAGCGCAGGTGGCCGGGGTCGAGGTCTCACTGCTCGATCGTGCCGGCATCGTCGCCTTCGACACCGTCTGCCGGGCGGCGGGGGGTCGGTTCGTCGACGGCATCTACGCCGCCATCGCCGTCGCCGACCGCGAACTGGCCGGCGCGGACGACTACTACGGCATGACGGTCTTCAACACGCGTGCCGCGCTCGACGGGTACGCGACGTCGCAGGGATGGTTCTGCAACTTCGCCCCGGTCGAGTTCTCCCTCGCCGGCGCGTCGACGTTCTCCGAACTGATCCCGGCGGCCCATGCGGCCCGTCGCCGCGCTCGTGACCTGGCCGCCGTCCCGGTCGCCGCCGCACTGGCCGCCATCGCCGCCGCCGGGGCCACCCCGGACGCGATCATCACCGCACCGAACCTGTTGTCGTACATCGACTTTCGCTGGTTTCCCGGCACCTCGCGCGAGGCCTTCCGGCGCGGTGCGCTGTTCACCGGGGAGGGGCGCACGGCCAATGCGTCGGCGTGGATCAATCGCGATCACGACGAGCTCTACCTGGGGAGCCAGATCCCGGGCACGCGCTTCGCCGAGTCGGTGGCCCGTCCCTACTATGAGCGCCTACGCGACATCATGACCGACATCGCCGCCACCGGCGACCGGCGGATCCAGGCACCGGCGGCCGGTTCCGGGCGAGCTGCCCCGGCCACCGACTCGGCGCTACGCAGAGGAGCGTGAGCGGGCGTGCACGTCACCACCATCGATCGCTACCACCCACCCGCCGGCGAACTGTTGACCTGGACCGTGGACGTCTCGGCCGCCCGGCCCGAGATATCCGACGTACCACCGTCGTTCAACCAGACCGTGCACCTGGCCACGGCCGGTGACTCGAGTACGTGGCTGGCCGCCGCGTTCACCGTCCGCGGGCGCGTGGACCGTGCGGCGCTTGGGTCCGCCTACCGGGCGCTCATCGCCCGGCACGGCACCCTGCGGTCGTCGTTCTCGGCGGGTCCCGCGGGAATCCGGCGACACGCTTACGATCCGGACGACCTCGTCCTGCACCTCGGCAGCGTGGTCGACACGACCGCCGACACCGTCCTACGCGACCGGCTTCGCGACACCCTCGATCGCGCGTGCCACCCCTTCGGTTACCCCGCGTTCCTGTTCGCGGCGATCGACCGCGACGACGCGTCGACGATCATCTGCGGATTCGACCACTGCCATGTGGATGCCTACTCGATCTCCATCGTCATCGACGACCTGCACCGGTTGTACGACGGATTCCGTTGCCACGGAGAGCTTTTCGATACCACCGCCCTCGCGATGAGCGGGAGTTTCGTCGACTTCTGCGCCGCGGAGTCAACAGCGCCCCCGGTCGCACTGTCCGACCCGCGGATGCGCCGATGGCTCCGGTTCTTCGACGACCGGGACGGCACACTGCCCACCTTCCCGCTGGATCTCGGGGTCGAACCCGGCGCCACCGCGCCACAGGCCACCGAGGTGCGCGCACTCCTCGGCCGGCGGGAGACGGAGCAGTTCGCCGAGTTGTGCCGGCGCAGCGGCGCGAGCGTGTTCGGCGGGACGCTGGCCGCGATGGCCGACGCCGTGCGCCGCTGCGGCGGCGGACCCGAACTGCCCCTTCTGTTCCCGATGCACACGCGACGGGAAGAGAGGTGGCGCAACGCAGTCGGATGGTTCACCACCAATGCCCCGCTGCGGGTCGTGGGCACCGGCGATCTGCTGGAGACGATCCGGCGTACCGGGCCCGAACTCCGTCGCGCGGTCACGATCGGCGAGGTTCCCGTCCCACAGGTGATCGAGGCGATGGGCGGACTCCGTCGCACACGCTCGGACATCTTCATGGTGTCCTATGTCGACTACCGGCTGCTGCCCGGCGCCGACCGGCACCGGACCATCGACGCCCACCACATCTCGAACGCGACCACCGCCGACGACGCGCAGTTCTGGATCTCGCGCACCGACGACGGACTCGCGTTGCGGGCCCGGCACCCCGACACGCTGACCGCGCACCGCACCATCCGCCGATTCACCGACGAGCTGATCCGTACCCTGCGGGCGGGCGTCGAACTGGCGGCGGCCGACGACAACGACATCCAGGAGCTGGACGGAGGCGCGGACACCGCGCACGTGGTCGGTCTCTGATCACCAGGTTTGAGAGGTCGCGAGGGGATGGTCGGTCTCGGCCTGCTCCTGCGCGGTCGTTCGGTCCCAACCGGCACCCGCCGCACGGGACCGGTCGGCGGTCAGCGGATCTGAACCCGGTCCCCGGCCTTTACTGGATCGTCGCCGCCGCAGGGCGGGAAGCGCGGCGGTGATCAGGGCGAGCAGTTCGTCCCGGGTGAGCGCTTCGGCGTCGATCGGTTCGGCGGTGAGCCAGCGGATCGTGGTCTCCTCGACGAACGCGATCCAACCGTGCACGCTCATCTCGACGATCGGCGTCACCTCGACCCCGAACACGGGGGCATGGTCGAGAACCCGGCCGACCATCACCTCGCGGGTGCGGTCGACGACCTCCCGCATCGCCGCGTCCGAACTCGACGCGCCGCGGATCAGCGCGGTGTAGGCGGTCCGGTTCTCGCTCACGTAGTCGACGAAGGCCGCCATCGACGCGGCCAGGATCGCGATCGGGTCGCCGAGGGACTCGTCCGGCTCGGTGCGGGCGAGCATCCGGTCGGCCTGGGCCTGTGCGATCGCGACGTGGAACTCCTGCTTCGACGCGAAGTAGTGGAACAGCAGGGCGCGCGACACCCCGGCGGCATCGGCGATTGCGTCGATCGTGATCTCCTCCAACGGCCGGTCCCTGACCATCGCGAGCCCGTAGTCGATGAGCTGGTCACGACGTGCCTCGGGACTCATGCGCGTGCGCTTGTGCGGCGCGCGCCGGTGGTCACCTCCGTCGTCGCCGGTCGTCTCGCCGCTGATCGTCTTGCCGTTGATCACCGACACCGCGCACATCCTCGTCTACTGGCCACGCGGCCAGCCTACCCTCTATTGAGGGTTGTTCAATAGCTATTGACACGTGTTCAGTACCACCTTATGGTGACACCATGACAACGAACGATGTAGAGATCGCCATCATCGGTGCCGGCTTCTCGGGTCTGGGCGCCGCGGTCCGTCTCAAGCAGAACGGTTTCGACGACTTCGTCCTCCTCGATCGCGGCAGCGACTTCGGCGGGACCTGGCGCGACAACACCTACCCGGGCGCGGCCTGCGACGTCCCCTCGCAGCTCTACTCCTTCTCGTTCGCGAAGAACCCCACCTGGTCGCGGTCCTACTCTCACCAGCCCGAGATCCACGACTACATCAACGGGGTCGCCGACCGGTTCGGAATCGGCGCGAAGGCGCGCTTCGGCACCGAGGTGACGCGGACCGCATGGAACGAGGACGAGGGCCGTTGGATCATCGACACCCTGCAGGACGGCAAGACCGATCAAGTGCGGGCACGAGTCCTGGTCGGCGGTGTCGGCCCGCTCTGCGAGCCCAACCTCCCCGACATCGAGGGCATCGAGTCCTTCGAGGGCAAGATCGTGCACTCCGCGCGCTGGGACAACGACCACGACTTCGGCGGGCAGCGCGTCGCGGTGATCGGGACCGGCGCGTCGGCGATCCAGCTCGTTCCCGAGGTCGCGAAGGTCGCCGGGCGCCTCGACGTGTACCAGCGGACCGCACCGTGGATCGTCCCCCGCACCGAGCGCGCCTACAGCTCCGTCGAGCACTGGGCCTACAAGAACATCCCCGGGTACCAATCCGCGGTCCGCGGTGGCATCTACGCCGCCAACGAGGTCGTCGCGTTCGGTCTGACCTACTCCCCCAAGGCCCTCAAGCCGGTCGAGTTGCTCTGCCGCGCCAACATCCTGCGCGGCATCGGCCGCGACGCCGAGCTGCGGCGCAAGGCCACCCCGACCTTCCAGGTGGGCTGCAAGCGCATCCTGCGGTCCAACGACTGGTACCCGGCCCTCGCCCGCCCGAACGTCGATCTCGTGACCGACGGCATCGACCGCATCACCCCGACCGGGATCGTGTCGAAGGACGGCACCGTCCGCGAGGTGGACGTGATCGTCGTCGCCACCGGATTCCACGTCACCGACTCCCCCGTGTTCGAGAAGATCATCGGCAAGGACGGCCGCAGCCTCGCGCAGGTGTGGAACGAGATCGGTATGCAGGGCTACAAGGGCTCGTTCGTCCACGGCTTCCCGAACATGATGCTGATGGTGGGCCCGTCGACCGGGCTGGGCCACACCTCGATGGTGTACATGATCGAGTCGCAGCTGAACTACCTCGTCGATTACCTGAAAACCTCTCGCGCGCTGGGGATCACCCGGACCGAGGTGAAGCTGTCCGCCCAGCAGGAGTTCAACGCCGGAATCCAGCACAAGCTGCGCAACAGCGTGTGGGTGAACGGCGGGTGTGCCTCCTGGTACAAGGACGCCAACGGCAACATCACCACGCTGTGGCCGGGCTTCACCTTCGCGTTCCGGCAGACGACCCGTTCCTTCGACGTCGCCGCCTACGATGTGACCCGCGGTGCCCGGCGATCCGCCGCACCCGCGGTGCCGGCCGCTTCCGCCACCGGCGACGACATCGCGTCGCCCGCCACCGCCAACGCCTGACCGAACCCACCCACAGGAGACAAGACATGAAGGACTTTCGCGGCAAGGTCGTCGTGATCACCGGCGCCGGTTCGGGAATGGGCCGTGACATCGCCGTCAAGCTCGCGCGTCGCGGTGCGCGGCTGGCCATCTCCGACGTCACCCCCGACGGCCTGGCCGTCACCGAGAAGCTGGTGACAGAGGCCGGCGCCGAGGTGCATTCGCAGCTGCTGAACGTCGCCGAGCGCGAAGCGGTACTCACCTACGCCGACACCGTCGCCGAGCACTTCGGCGTGGTCAATGTCGTGTTCAACAACGCCGGCATCGCCCACCACGGTGAGATCGAGCGCACCGAGTTCAAGGACATCGAACGGGTGATGGACGTCGACTACTGGGGAGTCGTCAACGGCACCAAGGCGTTTCTGCCGCACGTGATCGCGTCCGGGGACGGGCACATCGTGAACACCTCGTCGTTGTTCGGCTTGCTGGCCGAACCGGGCCAGGCCGCCTACAACTCCGCCAAGTTCGCGGTGCGCGGATTCACCGAGGCGCTGCGGCAGGAGATGATCATCGCCAAGCACCCGGTGGAGGTGTCGTGTGTGCATCCCGGCGGGATCAAGACCGCGATCGCCCGGAACGCCACCGTGTCCGGGGATCACGACCAGAAGGCCACGGCCGCGTTCTTCGACCGCTACCTCGCCCGGATGACGAGTGAGGATGCGGCCGAGGTGATCATCGAGGGCGTCCGGAAGAACAAGGCACGCATCTTGGTCGGCACCGACGCCAAGATCCTGGACCTCTCGGTGCGCCTCGTCGCCTCGAAGTACCAGTGGGTGTCGGCGAAGCTCACGGGCTGGGCGCTGTCGAAGGCGCGCTAGGCGCCGGGGTCACACACGGGTCGTGACACCGACACGCGGTCGGGGCGTGTCGGTGTCACGGCGCCGGGAGCGAAGCGAGCGGGCCGAATGAGCACGGCGCCGGGAGCGAAGCGAGCGGGCCGAATGAGCACGGCGCCGGGAGCGAAGCGAGCGGGCCGAATGAGCACGGCGCCGGGAGCGAAGCGAGCGGGCCGAATGAGCACGGCGCCGGGAGCGAAGCGAGCGGGCCGAATGAGCACGGCGCCGGGAGCGAAGCGAGCGGGCCGAATGAGCACGGCGTTGTCGTGTCTTCCCTACAGCCCGTGTTCGCCCAGCCAGGCCAGCGCGACGTCGCGCGGGTCCGCACCGCCGTCGACCTCGGCCGCCATGGTGGCGAGATCGGCGGTCGTGATCTCGCCCGCCACCTTGTTCATGGCCTTCACCTGATCGCGGTTCAGCGCCGCGGAACGGAACACCGGGACCAGCACCTCCGCCCGCGGACCCGACTCGTCCGCGGGTTCGGCAGCCGCGGCACCGTCCGCGGTGTCGCCGCCACCCGGTGATGTGCGGAGCGCCTGGACCTCCGACGACGCCCCGTCGGCGTCCTCGCCGGCGATCTCGAGGGGGGTCAGCAGTCCGACCGCGCCGCCGTCGGCGGCACGTCGGAGCACCTCCTCTCCGGTGGCGGTGACCTCGACCGGACCGAAGGCACAACCGGCGTCGGCGAAGGCACGCATCGTCGAGTCATCGGGTTCGGCGACGGCCACGATCGGCAGGCCCGCCGGCAGTCGGCCGCAGTCCTCGAGTCCGGTGGCGCCGACGTCCCCGGCGAGGGCCGTCGACACGAAGATCTGCGGCGCCGCCGATACCGGCGTCTCATCGCCGACCGAAACCCCCTGCGGGAGTGAGCGGTTCAGGTCGTTGTAGACGTCCTCGGCGCCGATCGCGGTAGACGACGGGGACAACAACGTCAGCAGTTCCCCGGTGAAAGCCGGGAAGAGATCGAGCGCAGCGCGGTCCATCTCGTCCAGCAGCGCCGGCGCGTCGCCACGGAGCTGGTCACCGGACACCACCGATCCGGAATTGCGCAACGCACCCGCGTACACCTCGGCCATCACGCGCATCGCCGGATCCTCCGACGAGCCGATCACCACCCCGCGTGGTGGGGACGACGAGTCGTCGGCGCACCCGGCGATGACCACCGCCAGGACGACGATCAGACCGGCCACCGTGATGAGACGTTTGCGGACACGACGTTCAGTCACCCCGCCACCGTATCCGCAGCACGTCCCACGTCCGAACGAGGCGGGTCCCCGGGTCGGCTCACGCTCCCTCGGCAATGAATCCCATGACGGAGTCGGCGATGAGCTGCACGGCGATCGCGGCGAGGAGCAGGCCCGCGATCTTGGCGAGTAGCGTGATGCCGCCGATGCCCAGGATGCGGATGAGCGCCGTCGAATAGCGCAGGACCAGCATCACCACCAGGTGAACACTGACGATGGCTGCCGCGATGGCCAGATAACCACCCGATCCGGCGTCGACGCCGCTCACACCGACGATGACCGCGGCGATGGCACCCGGTCCGGCGAGCAGCGGGGTGCCGAGCGGCACCAGCGCGACGTTGACGTCGTCGGCGGCCGTGGGCTTGCCGGCGTTGCCGAGGCCGGTGAGCAATTGCAGCGCCACGAGCAGCAACAACAAACCGCCGGCGCCCTGCAGCGCCGGGATCCCGATGTGGAGATAGTTCAGGATGGCTTTGCCGGCGACGGCGAACACACTGATCACCAGGAGGCTGACGAGCGGCGCCTGCCAGGCCGCGCGCCGCCGGTACTCCGGCGAGCGTTGACCGACCAGGCTGAGGAACAGCGGGATCTGGCCAGGCGGGTCCATGATGACGAGCAGCGTGATCAACGTCGTCGTGTACACCGTGACGTCGAAGGACACGTTCGGAGAGTGTACGGGGCCCGCCGGGTAGCATCGGCACTCGTGCCCTCGATCCCCCGGCCTGGTCCGCGCGGGTTGTCACCGCGCCGCGAGCGCCGCCCGCTCCCCGAGATCCGCGTCCCCGTGGCGCGGGCGATCGTCGATTGCGCGGTGTACGTCGACGGCCACCGGCAACCGGGACGGGTGAGCTACACCGAAGGTCTCGCCCGGGTGCGGGCCGCCGGCGAGGGCTTCGTATGGGTCGGACTCCACGCCCCCGACGACGCTCAGATGGCCGACGTCGGCGCCACGTTCGGCCTTCACGAACTCGTCGTCGAAGACGCGGTACACGCGCACCAGCGGCCGAAGCTCGAGGTCTACGACGACACCCAGTTCCTCGTCCTGCGCACCGTGCAGTACATCGAGCACGAGACGATGGCCAAGGCGAGCGAGGTCGTCGAGACCGGCGAGATCATGGTCTTCGCGGGGCCGGACTTCGTACTGACCGTGCGCCACGGCGAGCACACCGAACTGTCGGAACTGCGCCGTCGCCTGGAGACGCACCCCGAGCGTCTGGCCCTCGGCCCGACCGCGGTGCTGCACGCCGTCGCCGACAAGGTCGTCGACAGCTACCTCGCCGTCACCGACCGGATGGACGCCGATGTCGCGGCGATCGAGGAGGTCGTGTTCGGTCGGCAGGGTCACGCACTCGACATCGATCCCGTCTACCTCCTACGGCGCGAGGTGCTCGAACTCCGTCGTGCGGTGACACCGCTGGCGGCCCCGCTGCAGAGTCTCACGGCAAGCGGTAACCCGTTGGTGCCCAAAGAGATCCGACGCCAGTTCCGCGACGTCGCCGACCACCTCACGACCGTCATCGACCGGGTCCTCGAGTACGACGAACTGCTCACCTCCCTCCTGCAGGCCGCGGCGGCGAAGGTCGGTATCCAGCAGTCGACCGACATGCGCAAGATCTCGGCATGGGTCGCGATCGCCGCGGTGCCGACCATGGTCGCCGGGATCTACGGCATGAACTTCGACCACATGCCCGAACTGCACCAGGAGTGGGGTTATCCCGTCGTGCTGGGCTGTCTCGTGGCCCTCTGCGCGACGCTGTTCGTCGTGTTCCGGCGCAGTCACTGGTTGTGACCCGCGGCTGGGATTGCCCACGCACCGGCGTGGGTAACCGGCTTCGATGACCCGCACGGACCACGCCGAGGACGCGGCGCGACAACTGATCGACCGCGCCGGCCGCACCTACGCGCAGGACGCCGGGATCACGCTGAAGAACTCGCCGTCACCGCTCTTCGAGCTGTTGGTGCTCGCCCTGCTCCTCAGTACGCGGATCTCCGCGGACATCGCGGTGGCCGCCGCGCGCGAACTGTTCACCGCCGGTTACCGGACCCCGGAGAAGATGGCCCGCGCCAACTGGCAGAAGCTGGTCGACGCGCTCGGCCGCGGCCACTACGTCCGCTACGACGAGAGCACCGCCACCCGCCTCGGCGAGGCGGCGCAGAAGGTCCTCGACGACTACCACGGCGATCTCCGTCGGCTCGCCGACGACGCCGACTCCGACCCCACCCGCGTGGCGGAACTGCTCCAGGATTTCACCGGCATCGGTCCGGTCGGGGCCGACATCTTCCTGCGAGAGGTGCAATCGGTGTGGGAGTGGGTCGCGCCGCGTTTCGACAAACGCGCGCTCGCCGCCGCCCGCGACCTCGGACTACCCGAGGACCCGGCACGGCTCGCCGATCTCGCCGACGGCCGGCCCGAGGTGCTGGCAGCGGCGCTGGTGCGTGTCTCGCTCGACAAGCAGTTGCGCGCGGAGATCGCCGGATCCGACAACCGGGCCTAGGCTGGGACGACGGTCACTACCACCCGGTGATGGTTTGTGCCGTCCCCGATCCGGTTACCCAGGAGAGCCGGCGTCCGCCGCGCACCGCGGTGCCCGACGCCCGTACCCGACAGGAGGACTCCCAGGTGTCAGCTGACCCGATGGTCGACGATCCGACGGCGCACGACACGGCCTTCCGACGCCCCCTGTTGCCCGGTGCGCGCGGACCGCTCTCGGCCATGGTGATCGACCTCCTCCGCGGTGACCCTGCGTCCGCATCGGTCCTCGACCTGCCGGCCGACGACCCGAGGGTCGTCGACGCCGACCCCTACGGCGACGATCTGCAGCTCGCGCTGTACCTCTGCTACGAGATGCACTACGTCGGGTTCGTCGACGCCGACGCCGGTTGGGAATGGAGTCCGGCCCTGCTCACGGTTCGGGCCGCCCTCGAGCAGCGATTCCTCGCCGCCCTGCACCGCGACGTCCCGGCGATGACCGCCGACGATTCCGCCGAGCACGAGATGGAAGAACTGTGCATCGAGAACCCCGACGGTGACGGCGCCTCCTACCGGCTCCGCGACGCCGGGACGTGGGAGCAGTACCGGCAGCTGTTCGCTCTGCGCTCGCTGTACCACCTCAAGGAGGCCGACCCGCACGCCTTCGCGATCCCACGTCTGCGCGGGCACGCCAAGGCCGCCTACGTCGCCGTCGAGTTCGACGAATTCGGCGGCGGACGCGGCGACGCCGTGCATCAGGAGCTGTTCGCCGATCTGCTTCGCGCTTCCGATCTCAGCGCCGACTACCTCGGCTACCTCGACACCGTTCCCGGCGTCGCCCTCACGCCGGTCAATCTGATGTCGCTGTTCGGACTACACCGGCGCTACCGGGGCGCGGCGGTCGGACATCTGGCGGCCACCGAGATCACCTCGCCGCCCGGTTCGCAGCGCCTGCTGGCCGGTTTGGAGCAGCTCGACGCACCGGAGGCGTGCCGGCGGTTCTATCGCGAACACGTCGAGGCCGATGCCGTGCACGAGCAGATCCTGCGTACCGATGTCGTCGGCGATCTCATCCGCACCGAGCCGGACACCGAGGCCGATGTGATCTTCGGGATCCGCGCCTTCCTGTTCGTCGAGGACGCCCTCGACCGGCATGTGCTGTCCGCGTGGGACGACGGAAAGAGCGCCTTCCCGGGTATCTGACCCGGGCAAGGCGCTCGTTCGGGCGGCGCTCGTGAGCCGTCAGGTCGCGCGGCGGCGCTTCTTGCGATGGCTGGTGTCGCACAGGGGGTAGTTCTTGCTCCGACCGCACGCACACACCGCGACCATGAACCGATCCGACTGCACCCGGGCGCCGTCGGGGAGTTCGATGTCGACCGGACCGGACACCAGGACGGGTCCGCCTCGGATCACTCGCACCGCATTCGGCTTCTTGTCCCCGCTCACCGCGACGCTCCGGCCGGGGCGGGACCACCCGGGGCGACTGCGACGATCGCGACGAGACGCTCGATGCGACGGTTGCTTTCTAGCATGCCGCACTCTTCCATCCAGCCCGCGCGTGCGGTGAGGACCGGACCGAACGGGATGACCCGCTCGGCCACCACCTCTGCGGTCAGTCCCCCGGCGCGCAGGGCGCGCAGCGAGGCGTCGGAGTCCGCGAATTCCGAGTGGACCAGCACGAAAGCTCCGCCGGGCACCAGCAACTCGGGAACGCGTGCGCACAGCGGGTCGAGGACGGCTCGGCCGTCGGGTCCCGCGTCCCACGCATGAGACGGGCCGGC
Source organism: Gordonia sp. SGD-V-85 (assembly GCF_001456905.1). Lineage (NCBI taxonomy): Bacteria > Bacillati > Actinomycetota > Actinomycetes > Mycobacteriales > Gordoniaceae > Gordonia > Gordonia sp. SGD-V-85. The sequence continues at coordinate 41,458 of NZ_LNQO01000015.1, read as the reverse complement.
CGGGTGCAGCTCCGACTCGGACTCCGGTGGGGTCGGAACATACGGGGGGTTGCAGGTGACGACGTCGTAGCGACCCTGATGGCGCCGGAGATCACCGTGCGCCACCTCGATCCGGACGCCGGTGTCGGCTGCCGCGCGCCGAGCGTAGGCAACCGCGTCCGCCGATGCGTCCACCGCGGTCACGTGCGACGCACCCGACCTTGCGGCCGCTATCGCGATGGCGCCGCTGCCGGTGCAGAGATCGAGCACGCGGGCCCCGGAGACGCCGCGGGATCGGAGAGTGTCGATCAACAGCTGAGTGTCCTGCTGTGGCAGGTAGACATCGAGCTCGGGTAGCGCTGCGGTCGCTGTGGGAAGCGACGATGAGGTGATGGTCACGCCGGGCACCGCCCGTTCGTCGTGCCGATGGTCCCTGCTCCCCGTGACTCCATGCACCCTCACTTCTCAGACGGACCGTGCTCAGTTGGTCAGAAGTTCCCTCTGTCATACGTTCCGAAACCTCGACGCGGATGAGTCCGCCGGGAATCCGCCGGCCGGTCAGGCCGGGGTTGCCGAGGCCCGATCCGGCCGCCGCACATCGATACCCGCCTCACGCCAGGCCTCGCGGAGTGCGTCGGCACCCTTCAATCGGACCCACGCGGCCTCGTTGGCGGTGATCGGCACCGCCCGGAGCATGCTGACCGGGTCCATGGGCGTGGGCAGCTCGACCATCCCCAGTTCGTCCGCCTCGAGCAGGACCGCGGTGAACGGCGAACCGTCCCACAAGGGTTCGCCGAGGTCGACGAGTGCATCGGCGGCGATGACGAGGCCCTCGACCGCCGGCGCGGCTGCCAGCGTCGCCATGCGCTTGTGCAGACCGGGCAGCGGCGTTCCCGACGACACGCGCACGACGAGTTCGGCACGGGGGCCGCGGACCGGATCGGCGTGCAGGTCGGTGGGATCGGACATCGGGTGCCGTGCGCACCCCGACGTCACGTAGACCACCTCGCCCCGATCTCCGGCCTCGTCGGGCACGAACCGCAGGACGTCGATCGGTTCGACACCGAGGAACGTCACCGACGCACGTTGGGGGGTCGCCCCCAGCCGGTCTTCGAGAAATCGTCCGACGACCTCAGTCACGGCTTCGCTCACATCCGACAGGCTACCGACTCCGGCGCACGGGCCCGGGGTGCTCCTCTAGCCTGGAGCAATGGTCCGGGTTCTGGCGGTCGCCGACGAGGTGGTGGACTCCCTCACCTTCGGGGTGGGGATCGAGTCCCGTCCCGACCTCATCCTCGGCGCGGGTGACCTCCCGTTCGAGTACCTCGAGATCCTGTCGTCGCTGTGCGACGCGCCGTGCGTGTTCGTGCCCGGCAATCACGACCGGGACCTGCGCGGGTACCGCCGCGGCCGCACCGGCTGGACGCGCGCCGGGCTCCCCGTCGAGGACCCCGGACCGTGCGGTGCGGTCAACGCCGACGGCCGGACCGTGACGGTCGCCGGACTCCGTATCAGCGGCCTCGGCGGCAGCCGCCGCTACAACAACGGCACCAACCAGTACACCGACACCCAGCAGCGGTTGCGGTCCCTCCGGTTGCGATGCACCACCGCGCTGTCACCTCCCCGTGGTGCCGACATCCTGCTCACGCACAGCCCGGCCCGCGGCGTCGGCGACCGCGACGATCTGCCGCACCGGGGTTTCGACTGCTTCCACCCGCTGGTCCGGTCACTGCAACCGGCGCTGCTGGTCCACGGCCATGTCCATCCGTACGGCGAACAACCCGCTGACCTGCCCATCGGCTCCTCGACGACCTCGATGAACGTCGTCGGCTACTGCCAGTTCGACTTCGATCCCGCCACCCGGGAGGTCGAGATCGTGAGGCGCAGACATGGCGCGTGACACCGGATTTCCCGACGCCGACGCGGAGAACGACTTCGCCCGGATGCGACGCCAGGCCGAACGCGCGCGGCTCGCGCAGTGGTTCATGCGCCAGCCCGCCGACGTGAACACCATCCTCCCGTTCGACGAGGTCGTCGCCGCGCTCGGACGGACCGGGGAGACCTCACTCGGACTGCAGGTCGTCGAGGTGTCCTCGATCGTCGGAAGTGTCGACCGCACCAAGGATTTCGACCGCTACTTCCGGCCCACCTCGTCGCGCGGCCGGGAGCGCTGGCAGCGGCTGGCGGCCGCGCAACGCCGCGGCGAATCCGTCCCTCCGGTACAGCTGTACCGGATCGGATCGATGCACTTCGTCATCGACGGCCATCACCGCGTGTCCATCGCGATCGCGCGGAACTGGGTCACGATCGACGCCTACGTCACCCTGATCCACACGCGCATCTCCCCCGAGGGCATCACCGCGACCTCCGACCTGGTCCTCAAGGACCATCGTCGGATCTTCCTGTCACGCGTGCCGCTCGAGGGGTCCCAGGCCGAGGCCATCCGACTCAGCTTCCCGTTCGACTACGCCGAACTCGCCGAGAACGTCGAGGCGTGGGGATTCCGCCTGAGCCAGGAGATCGGCGAGTTCCTCAACCGCACCGAGACCGCTCGGCGCTGGTTCGGTGAGGAGTTCCTGCCGGTCGTGCGGATGGCGCGCCGGGCGGGCATCCGGCCCGACCTCGACAGCGACGCCGAGCTGTACATGTGGGTGGCCTGCGAACGGTATCGGCTCGTGCGCAGGCACATCTGGGACGAACACGTCTTCGACGAACTGCTCGACCACTCCCGCAGGCGTCGGCGCTGAGCCGACGCCTGCAGGGACAGGCGGGACACTAGCGGACGCGCAGGGACTGCCCCGAGCTCTGGTCGAACACCGCGATCTTCGACGCGTCGTAGAACAGCTCCGCCGAACCGCCGCGGCTCACCTTCGAGTCCGGGGACAATCGCGCGATGAACTGGTTGCCGCCGAGATCGGTTCCGGAATCGGCGGACAACTCCGCGAGGGCGTCGCTCGACGCCCGGCTCGACCCGACGCCGAAGTAGGCGTAGATGTCGGATCCCATCGATTCGAGCACGTCGATGTTCGCGGTGAAGGTCCCGCCGTGTCCGCGGGTCGTCGAGTCGACGAGCGACGCGTCTTCGAGGTGCTCGGGCCGGATGCCGATGAGCACATCGCCGCCACTGCCGACGTCTCCGGCACGGGAGACCACCGCACGGTGGTCGTCGAGCACGATCGTGCCGATCGCGGTCTCGATACCCTCGCTGCCGAGGCGCCCGGACAGGAAGTTCATCGCCGGGGAGCCGATGAAACCGGCCACGAACACGTTGGTCGGATTGTTGTACAGCTCCTGCGGCGTACCGATCTGCTGCACATACCCGTTGCGCAGCACGACGACCCGGTCACCGAGGGTCATCGCCTCGGTCTGGTCGTGGGTCACGTAGACCGTGGTGGTCCCCAGGCGCTGCTGCAGCTGTGAGATCTCCGTACGCATCTGCACGCGCAGCTTCGCATCGAGGTTCGACAGCGGCTCGTCCATCAGGAACGCCTTCGGGGAGCGCACGATCGCCCGGCCCATCGCCACGCGCTGCCGCTGACCGCCGGAGAGATTGGCCGGCTTGCGGTCGAGGTACTGCCCGAGGTCGAGGATGCGCGCGGCCTCGTCGACCTTCGCGGCCACCTGATCCTTCGGCATCTTCGCGAGAGTCAGTGGGAAGGCGATGTTCTCGCGCACCGACATGTGCGGGTAGAGCGCGTAACTCTGGAACACCATCGCGATGTCGCGGTCCTTGGGTGCGCGCTCGTTGACCCGCTCCCCGCCGATCCGCAGCTCGCCGCCGGAGATGTCCTCGAGTCCGGCGATCATGTTGAGCGTCGTCGACTTACCGCACCCCGACGGGCCCACCAGGATCACGAACTCGCCGTCGGCGATCTCGATGTCGACCCCGTGTACGGCGGTCGAGCCGTCGGGATACTGCTTGGAGACGTTGTCCAGAACGATGTCTGCCATGGGTTATCCCTTCACGGCGCCGGAGGTCAGGCCGGCCACGATTCGACGTTGGAAGAAGAGCACGAAGATGATGATGGGGATGGTGATGACCACCGCGGCGGCCGAGATCGACCCGGTTGGTTCCTCGAACTGCGAACTGCCGGTGAAGTTCGCGATCGCCACCGGCGCGGTGATCGCCCGTTCGGTCGACGTCAGCGACAGGGCCAGGAGCAGGTCGTTCCAGGCGAAGATGAACACCAGGATCGCCGCCGTCACGACGCCCGGGGCGGCGAGCGGGGCGATGACCTTGCGGAAGGCCTGCCACGGGGTGGCGCCGTCCATCTTGGCGGCCTTCTCCAGCTCCCACGGGATCTCGCGGAAGAAGGCGGACAAGGTGTAGATCGCCAGCGGCAGCGCGAAGGTGATGTAGGGCAGGATCAGGCCGGGCCAGGTATCGAACAACCCGATGGCCCGCTCGATGTTGAACAACGGTGTCACCAGCGAGATCTGGGGGAACATCGCGATCAGCAGCGCGGCACCGATCAGAAGCTTCTTGCCCGGGAAGTCCAGGCGGGCCACCGCATAGGCCGCCATCGTCCCCAGCAGCACCGCGATCACCGTGGTGATCAGACCCACGCCGATCGAGTTGATCAGCGCCGAGGTGAAGGCGCTGGTCTCGAAGATGCTCTTGTAGTTGTCGAGGGTGAACTCACTCGGCCAGAACCTCCCGTCGGTCACGCTGCTCGCCGGCTTGAAGGACAGGCTGATGATCCACAGCAGCGGGATGAGTGCATACAGGATCACCAGGATGTTGGCGATCGACCACCAGGCCTTGGACTTTCCGCTCGCATTCAACGGCTTACCTCCCCTCGTCGTCGGAACCCGGTGCGGCGGTGCCGAACCCCTTGATGAACACGAACGCGATGATCGCGACACAGATGAAGATCAGAATCGAGATCGCCGAGCCGACGCCGAGATTGAAGGCGCCGAACAGATTGTCGTAACCCAGCATCGACACCGAGTAGGTGTTGTTGGACCCGCTGGTGAGGACGTAGATGTTGTCGAACACGCGGAACGCGTCGAGTGTGCGGAACAGCAGCGCCACCAGGATCGCCGGCTTCATCAGCGGAAGGATGATGCGCCACAGTCTCGTCCACGCCCCGGCACCGTCGACCTGGGCCGCCTTGAGCAGATCGTCCGGGACGAGCGCGAGGCCGGCCAGCAGGAGCAGGGCCATGAACGGCGTCGTCTTCCAGACCTCGGCGAGGACGATGATCGCCAACGACGGCCATTGCTCGGTGAGCGGTGCGGTGCCGTCGGGTAGCAGGTTGGCGAGATATCCGGTGCCCGGCGTCCACGCGTAGTACCAGGAGAACGCCGCCGCCACGGTGACGATGCCGTAGGGGATCAGAACGACGGTGCGGATGGTGCCCCGCCCGAAGATCGTCCGGTGCATGACGAGCGCGATCGCCATGCCCAGTACGAGTTCGATGAGTACCGAGACGACCGTGATGCCGACCGTGACGGCAAAGGCCGTCCACCAGTAGTTGTCGGTGAGGACGGTGGCGTAGTTGGCGAACCAGACGAACTCGCGTTCCCCCGGCGCCGAGAGGCTCATCTTGTTCAGCGAGAGCCAGACCGCGTACACGATCGGGTATCCGGTGACCAAGAGCATCATCAGTGCGGCCGGCGCCACGAGCCAGAAGGCCAGCCGGCGCTCGGCGGTCTTGCCCTCGCTGCGCTTGCGCGGGGCGGCCGGCGGCGTGTCGGCCCGAGGCCGATCGATCACCGCGGTGCCCCCGCCCGTCCCGGTCGCCGGCTTCGACAGCGAGGCGGGCGCGGGATCCGGGGTGGGCCGGTCGGTGTGCGACGACGCCGCGGTCACCTCGTGCCGACCTCCCGGCGGAGCGGTCCACACCTGATCGGACTGCACCGGAGGTGTGTCACCGACGATCGGGATCGGACCGGTTTGCGGTGGCGCATCATCCGGGAGGGCGTGTCGCCCGGCGCGGAACCCCGCGTCGTCGGGGTTGCCGCCCGCGTTCTCGGCGTCGTTGCGCGGAGTGTCGTTGTCGCTCACGGGACCAGCCCTTCCCCGTCGATGGCCTTCTGGACCGCTTCGGCGAGCTCGTCGACCAGGGCCTCCGGCTCCCAGGCGCCGACCGGGCTCAACTTGGCCTGCAGCAGCGTCGAGATTGCTTGATAGTCGGGCGATTTCGGCCGCAGAGCAGCGTGCTCGGGTTCGAGCTGCCGCTTGATCTCGTCGGCCATCGGGTACGCGAGGCGGAAATCGGCGTCGTCGTAGATGGACTCGATGACCGGCGGCGGACCCGCACTGAACGAGAACGCCTTCTGCGATGCCTCACTGGTGATGCACTCGGCGGCCTGGTAGGCGAGGTCCTGCTGTTGCGAGGTGCTCGCGACGGCGATGTTGATGCCGCCCAGCGTCGTCTTGGTGGGAAGTCCCTCGAAGCCCGGATAGGGCGCGAAGTCGAAGACCCGCCGCATCTCGCGGTTGAGCGGGACCACCTGCGCCGGGGTCGGCGGATTCGCGGTGTCCGCGTACAGGTTCGCGTATTCGGTGAGGTCGAGGAAGGCGACGCTTCCCGCCACGGCGTTCTCACGCATCCCGGCGAAGACGAACGGCCAGTTCACCTGGTACAGGGCCTCACCGCTCTCCATGCCGAGCCGCGCGGCGCCCTCGTCGGAGTTGGTCAGCGACGGATCGGCACCGGGCGCGGTGGCGACCCGCTTCAGCGTCTCCAGGGCGCGGACCGTCGCGGCGCGGTGTTCGGGGGTGTCGTTGAGGGTGACCTTGTCGGGGTCGTCCGGGTCGACGATCTGCCCACCGGCGCTGGCGAGTACCGAGTTGAACCACACCATCAGGCCTTCGTACTGCCTGCCCTGCACCATGATGTAGGTCGGTCCGCCGTTGCGACCGCTGACGAGCGCGTCCTCGAGCATGCCGTTCCACGTCGACGCCGGGCGCCGGCGGTCGACGTCCTCGACGAGCACATCCGGTCGGTACCAGAGCAATTGGGTGTTCGTGGAGAACGGGATGGCGTAGAGCCGTTCCCGCTCGTCGTCGTCGGTCTTCCAGACCGCGGTGTCGAGCGGACCACCCAGGGTGCGCGCCGACACCTCGGCGGCCATGGCGTCGGGGACCGGCACCATCCAACCCGCGTCGGCGAATTCGGCCGTCCACACCACGTCCATGCCCATCAGGTCCAGCCCGCTGTCGTTGCCCGCGAGGCGCCGTGCGAGCTGCAAACGCTGATCGTCGGCGCCCTTGGGCAACGGGGTGGTCACGACCTTGTACGCACCACCGGAATCGGCCGAGCACTTGTCGCCGATCTCGGCGAAGGTGTCCGCGCCGTCGGCCGGCGGATAGAAATTGAGTACGCCCGCTTCATATCCCGAGCCACATGCGGACAGCACGGGCAGCATGGCCACCGCTGCCACCGCCGCGGCGAGGACCTTTCGTCTCACGCGCCTGGTAGATCCGTCGGTGCTGATGGATCCGTCCGTGCTGACCCTGCTCCGCACGCAGCCTCCTCGATGTCGTACGCGGCGCCGCAGCGGTGCTCCGCCGTGAGCGTCCGAAGAGCAACGCTATACGTGAGGATTCGTGACATGCAACACATTCGGCATGGGCGTGCCATTCCGCGGGCGATTGTGATCGCACCGTGTCCGACCGCGGGAGGCGGCGTCAGAAGGTGAGACGGGCGAGCATGTCGCGCGCCTTCTCTGCGCTTTTCGGGTCGCACAGCACGTCATAGCGGCCGGCGACCAGCTGCATGGTCGACGCGAAATCCCGCTGGCCCCGGGTCGCCGCGTACGGAATGGTCGCGGAGATCACACCGAAGACCATGCCGCCGACGATGCCCACCAGGATGGGCGCAATGGGCGAACCGGCGAAGACGAGCGCCACCAGACAGCCGAAGAAGAAGCCGAGCCAGGCACCCGAGACCAGCCCGCCGCCGATCACCTTGCCCCACGTCAGCCGGCCGATGACCCGCTCGACCTGCATCAGATCGACGCCCACGATGGTGACGTCCTGGACGGTGAAGTTCTCGTCGGAGAGGAAGTCCACCGCGCGCTGGGCCTCGGCGTAGGTTCCGTACGAACCGATCGGCCAGCCCTTGGGCGGGGTGGGGAGTCCCGGCGTCTCGCGGCTCGGGCGCATGGGATTGGTCATATCGGGGCCTTCCCTGTTGTCAGACTCCAGTGCTGAACGTCGCGGTGAGACCCGACAGTGGGACTGGTCTCCCACCGGTGGGCGTTCGTGTCTGCCGTCGGCCTCCGCTGCACCGATGGCACTACCCTTACTCCCATGTCGTCGGTGAGCAAGGTGTTCGTGGCCAGATTAGTCGGGTTGGCCGTCCTTGGTCCCGACGGCGAGTCCATCGGACGCGTCCGCGACGTGGTGATCTCGATCCGCATGTCCGGGCAGCAACCGCGCGTCCTCGGTCTCGCGGTCGAATTGACCACTCGGCGTAGAATTTTCGTGCCGATGCTGCGGGTGACCGCGATCGAGCCCCAGGCCGTGGCCCTCAACACCGGCACCGTGAGCCTCCGCCGGCTCCACCTGCGGCCCGGCGAGGCGCTCGCCATCGGACAGGTCCTCGACACCCACGTCCGGGTCGTCGATCCGGATCTCCCCGAGCTCGCCGACGCCGACGTGACGGTGATCGACCTCGGGATCGAGAAGACCCGGACCCGCGATTGGGTCGTCTCCCGCGTCGCGATCCGGGCGGGACGTCGCGGCCTGCGCCGGCGCCACGAGACACAGGTCGTGGAGTGGTCCAGCGTGCAGGGCATCACCCAGAGCTCGCTGAACCTGCCCGGACAAGGAGTCGCGCAGGCCCTCCTGCAGTTCGAGGGCATGCGCCCGGCCGACGTCGCCAACGCCCTGCGCGAACTGCCCGCGAAACGTCGCGACGAGATCGCAGCGGCCCTGGACGACGAACGGCTCGCCGACGTGCTGCAGGAGTTGCCGCCCGACGACCAGAAAGAGGTGCTGGCCGCGCTCGGACGCGACCGCGCCGTCGACATCCTCGAGGCGATGGACCCCGACGACGCCGCCGACCTCCTCGGCGAACTGCCCGACACCGAGGCCGAGGCCTTCCTCGAGGAGATGGACCCCGTGGAGTCCGAGCCCCTCCGCCGACTCCTGCTGCACTCCCCCGACACCGCGGGCGGCGTGATGACCTCGGAGCCGGTCGTGGTCACCGCATCGACCACCATCGCCGAGGCCCTCGCCCGGGTCCGCAACCCCGACCTGACGCCGGCCGCGGCGAGTCTGGTATTCGTCGTCCGCCCGCCCACCTCGACGCCGACCGGCAAGTATCTCGGATGCGTGCATCTGCAGGCCCTGCTCCGGGAACCGCCCGCGCACCTGGTCGGCGGCATCCTGGACACCGACCTCGCCCAACTCCATCCCGAGGACTCCCTGGAGACGATGACGAGATATTTCGCGACCTACAACCTGGTCTGCGGCCCCGTCGTGGACGAGGCCGGCCACCTGCTCGGCGCGGTGAGCGTCGACGACCTGCTCGACGAGATCCTGCCGCGCGACTGGCGTGAGACCGAACCCGAGGACGTCGTCGAGGCCGACGGGTACGGCGTCGGGAGCGGCCCGGAACCGGCATCGGGCGGCCCCCAGGTGCGGATCCGATGAGCGAGCCGGGACGCAAGCTCGACACCCCCAGCACCCGCCGCACGATCTCGTTCAATCTCGACTCCGACGTCGTCGGGATGTACAGCGAGCGGATCGCCCGGTTCCTGGGCACCGGACGATATCTGGCGATCCAGACGGTCATCGTCATCGTCTGGATCGTGCTGAACCTGGTCGCGGTGTCGATCCAGTGGGACCCGTACCCGTTCATCCTGCTGAACCTCGCGTTCTCCACGCAGGCGGCGTACGCGGCGCCGCTGATCCTGCTGGCCCAGAACCGGCAGGAGAACCGCGACCGGGTGTCGCTGGAAGAGGACCGGATGCGGTCCGCCCAGACGAAGGCCGACACCGAGTTCCTGGCCCGGGAGCTCGCCGCGGTCCGTCTCGCGGTCGGCGACACCGTCACGCGCGACTACCTGCGCAAAGAACTGGACGACCTGCTCGACGAACTCACCGAACGGCTCGGCGCCCCCGCCGGCGACGAATCCGGCCGCCGCGGTTCCAAGGATCACTGACACCAAAAGCCGGGTTCGTGTCTGGGACGTCAGACCCATATGTATGGTGGGTCACAGTTCGGACCGGATCCCGGCGTCTGTCACGGCGCGACGAGATTCTCCGACACATCCATGTGAGCGGCTCTGGACCTGGGCCGCGGGTGAGCATCGCCGCGTTCTCGGGGGCAGAAGTGTGTGTTGACAACGGAGTGAACAGGACCGGGCAGCGGCCCGGGGCCGCACGATGTGCAGGAGGCCTCCGGTGAGGCCCCTCGACCTCGTCCGCCGTCGCCGTGGTCCGCGCCGTCCGTCCTCGTTCCCACGACGCGCCGCGACGCTGGTCGTCGGCGGCGGTCTGGTCGGTGCACTGGTCCTGGGGACCGCGACGTCGAGCGCCTCCGGCGGCAACGTCGCGTCGGCCGTCGTCGAGCCCGATGCCCCCGTGATGGTGGCCGAACTCGTCGCGGGTTCGCCGGGCGCACTCCTCGGCTTCGCGCCGCCGCCGGAGAAGCCCGCGACCGCGCTGCCGGCGCCGCAGTTCCGGCTCGCGAGCGACCTCCCCTCGGGCCCGCTGGGGATCCCGGGCGTCGTACTCCAGGCCTACAAGCTGGCCGCCAACCGCGTCGCCGCCGAGAGCGCGGCCTGCAAACTGCCGTGGTTCCTGCTGGCCGGCATCGGACGCATCGAGTCCAATCATGCGAGCAACGGCTCGGTCGATCAGTACGGCACGACGATCAACCCGATCGCCGGGCCGGTCCTCGACGGCTCGCTGGCCGGCAACGCGGTCATCAAGGACACCGACGGCGGACGCATCGACGGCGACGCCGGACACGACCGCGCGATGGGCCCGATGCAGTTCATCCCGAGCACGTGGGCAGCGTGGGGCTCCGACGCCAACGGCGACGGAAAACCCGACCCCAACAACATCTTCGACGCCACGTACTCGGCCGGCCGGTATCTCTGCGCCGGCGTCACCGACATCATGAACGAGCGCACTCGCGTGTCGGCGGTGCTGCGGTACAACCGCTCGATGGAGTATGTCGCCAACGTCCTCGGCTGGGCCGGGGCCTACGCGACGGGCGTGATGCCGACCGACCCCATCCCGGAGATGAAGCGCAAGCCGTCGAGCAGCTCGAGCTCGTCCAGCAAGCCCAGGCAGCCGGAGTCCGGGTCGTCCTCGTCGTCGTCGTCGTCCTCCACCACGCGGCGGCCGAGCCCTCCGCCGCCGCCGTGCATCATCGTCTGCCTGCCGTCGATCCCGCCGCTGTTCCCGGGCCAGCCCGCTCCCCCGCCCACCAAGAGGGAGGCCCCGGCGGTACAACAGGGACCGGCGGGGAACGCCGGTCCGAAGAGGCCCGGAGGGGCGAGCACCCCGGTTCCCGTCCGCTGACGGCGCCACCGGAGGACCTGCGCCCGGAACCGTCGGCGCCGCCGGTAGTCTGGGCCAGATGACAACAGGAGTCGCGCCCACGGAATCGGCAGTTCGCGCCGCTCTGGGCAAGGTCAAGGATCCCGAGATCGGCAAGCCCATCACCGACATCGGGATGGTCAAGTCGGTCACGATCAACGACGACGCGAGCGTCGACGTCGGGGTGTACCTCACGACATCGGGGTGCCCGATGCGCACCGAGATCTCGCAGCGCGTGGAAACAGCAGTCGCCGACGTCCCGGGCGTCGGCGCGATCCGCGTCGAACTCGACGTCATGGACGACGAGCAGCGCACCGAGCTGCGCAAGAAGCTCCGCGGGGACAAGGCCGAGCCGGTCATCCCGTTCGCCCAGCCCGGCTCACTGACCCGTGTCTACGCCGTCGCGTCGGGTAAGGGCGGCGTCGGCAAGTCGAGCGTGACCGTCAACCTCGCCACGGCGCTCGCCGAACGCGGGCTCACCGTCGGCGTTCTCGACGCCGACATCTACGGCCACTCGGTCCCCCGCATGCTCGGGAGCGACGCCAAACCCACGCAGGTCGAACGCATGATCATGCCGCCCAGCAACCACGGCGTCCGCTTCATCTCGATCGGACAGTTCACCGACGGCAACACGCCGGTGACCTGGCGCGGTCCCATGCTGCACCGAGCCCTGCAGCAGTTCCTCGCGGACGTCTACTGGGGCGATCTCGACGTCTTGCTCCTCGACCTGCCGCCGGGCACCGGTGACGTCGCGATTTCGATCGCGCAGCTCATCCCGGGCGCGGAGATCCTGGTGGTGACGACACCCCAGCAGGCCGCGGCCGAGGTCGCCGAGCGCGCCGGGGCCATCGCGCTGCAGACGCGGCAGAAGATCCTCGGCGTCGTCGAGAACATGTCGTGGCTGGAACTGCCCGACGGCAGCCGCATGGAACCGTTCGGGTCCGGCGGCGGCGAGCAGGTGGCGCAACGCCTCACGCGCGCGGTGGGCGCCCAGGTCGACCTGCTGGGTCAGGTACCGCTCGAGACGGCCTTACGCGAAGGCGGCGACGCCGGTGTCCCGGTGGTGCTGTCGGCACCCGAATCGGCGTCCGGTTCCGCCCTGCGCGCCATCGCGGGCAAGCTCGCGGCGCGTAAGCGCGGCCTGGCGGGTATGAGTCTGGGACTCGACACCATCCGGAATTCCTGACCGGTCAGGTCGCGTCCCAGTCGGCCGCGGCGGGACGCGACCCCGACCGCGACCGGCGGTCCGACGCCGCGGATCCCGCCGGGCCGGCGGAGTCCTGATTCCCGCTCTCCTGCTTCTCGAACGACAGGGGCGCCGACACGGGCTTGATCTCTGGCGCCGCCGGGGTGGTCTTCCGGTCGACCGTGGTGGCGCTCTCGTTCAGCCGGAACAGTGAATCATCGCCGTCGAGAAGGTGTTTCGTGACGATCGACCGCGGCGTCATACCCCGCAGTTCGTTGAGGTCGGCGAGCGGCTTGCGCAGGTCGTCGAATTCGGGACCCAGCTCGTCCTTCAGCTGATTGCTCGCACCGGTCGCGTAATCACGGACCTTCTTGGCCGACTGCATCGTCCAGGAGACGGCACCGGGGAGACGTTCGGGGCCGAGGATGACGAGTGCCGCGACCACCAGGATCGCTATCTCGCCCCATCCGATGCTGCTGAACATGTGCCTCGTCCTGACCTGTGCGGTGGTGTGGTTAGTCGCTCGCCGGAGTGATGGTACCGCTGAACGTGCGACCCGCCCGCCAGTACTGGAACGGGACCGACTCGCCGATGCTGGCGGTTCGGATCGCGACGTTCAGCTCGTCGGCGCTCTCGATCGGGCGATTGTTGAACGAGGTGATCACGTCGTTCTCCCGGATGCCCGCGCGTTCGGCGGGGCTGCCGGCGACGACGTTGCGGACCTGTGCGCCCAGCACGCGCTCGTTGCGCACCGAACTGGCGTTGACGCCGATCTGCGGGTGGTTCACGCGGCCGTCGCGGATCAGCGCCTCCGCGATGGGCTTGGCCTCGTCGATGGGGATCGCGAATCCGAGCCCGATGTTGCCGCCCCCGGCGCCGAGGCGCCCGGCGGTGTTGATGCCGACCACCTGGGCTTCGCCGTTGACCAGCGGACCGCCCGAGTTGCCCGGGTTGATCGCGGCATCGGTCTGGATCGCGTCGATCACCGCGTCGGTGTCGGACTCCGCGTCGGGCGTCAGCGCCACGGCACGGTCGGTCGCGCTGACGATGCCGCTTGTCACGGTTCGGTTGAGCCCCAATGGAGATCCGAAGGCGACCACCTCTTCGCCGATCTGCAGGTCGCCCGAGCTACCGAGCACCGAGACCGTCGGGTTCTCGACATTGTTGACCTTCAACACGGCGAGATCGGTCTTGGGATCGCGACCGACGATGCGCGCCGGGACCCGCTGACGGTCGAAGAACACGACCTCCAGTTTGGCGCTCTTGTCGTTCGCGGCCATCGAGATGACGTGGTTGTTGGTGAGGATGTAACCCTCTTTGTCGATGACGAATCCCGACCCGGTGGCGTAGGCGCCCGCCGCGCGGACGTCGATGGCGACGACCGACTTCTCCACCGCCCGGGCCACCTCGGCCACGGACGACCGCGGTCCGGCGTCGCCGCCGGTGTCCTCAGTGGACAACTCGACCGTGTCACTGGTGAGCGGCGCGGCCACCTCGGCGGTGTACCGGCCCATCAGCCCGCCGACGAGCCCGATCAGCAACGCGATCACCGCGAGCGTGGCCAGGGCGACCCAGCTCAGGCGATTGCCGAGCAGGATGTCGCGGACACCGAGCTTGGGGCCGGTCTCGGTCGGGATGTCCGACGATGCGGACGCCAGCGCGGGTGCGTCCAGCCGCGCCGGGCTCTCCGGGTCGCGCCACGGGTCGTCCGGCGCCTGCGGCTGCTCGGTGTGGCCGTAGGTCGCGAGCGGATCCCGCTGCAGGGTGTCGCTCGATCCGGCCGGCCGGCTGAAGGCCTCGGCGAGCACCGGGTCCGGGGGTGCGATCTGCGGCTCGGGCGGCCGCTTGTCGCCGTCTGAGGTGGCGAACGAGCCGCGCACACCCGACGGGCGGCCGAACACCTGCGCGGTGGACGGCGACACGGGCGAGTGCCGGGTCCGCGACGGCGTCAGACGTTGCGACTCGGGCGGTTCGGCGCGCCGCGCGAACTGTGCGTCACCGGTATCGGGAGAATCGGCGTCGGGGGCCACGGTCACCGGCCCCGGCGACGGAAGGCGCGGCCGCGGGCCGCGGGGATGCCGTCGGTCGGCGCATCGGGCGACACGGTCGGCCCGAACCCTGCCGGGCGGGGTGGCTCGGAGCTCAGATCGATCTCACGCGTGGGGATCTGGGAGAGCTGACCGAGGAGGGAGTCCGGGATCGACACGCGGCCGGACTCGCGGAGTCGGGTGCGGGCCAACGACTGCGCCTCGACCGCGGTGACGCACTCGGGGCACAGCGCCAGATGATGAGCGGCCCGCGCATGCGCGGACATCCCGAGCTCGCCGTCGACGAAGGCGGCGACCGCCTCGGGGGCCAGGTGCTCGGTGGGTGCGAAGCCGCGTCCGCCGGCCGTACCCGGCGCGCGGTAGCCGCGGTTGGGCAGGAACGACGAGGGAGCCGGACTCCAGGTGTTCGTATTCCACCTGGCTGGGGTCCAGGAGGACCGCCGGCGACGAAGGTTGGGAGTCGGCGGTTCGACACCGCCACTTCCGGTCGGACGCCCGCGATCGCCGTCCATCATCGTCGTTCACCCCTCTCCACGACGAAACCGCCGCACGATGAATCCTGTGTTGCCACTGGGCTCTGCTGCTGTCTGCCACGGTACCGACCGGCGGCATCCGATGCCGTCCCCCGAACGCGCGGGCGTCCGCGGGCTGCGGCCTCCGATCGCATCGTGTCCCGTGACACAGGCAACGTCTCAGCGTATCCGAGACTCTCAACGATGCTCGGCGGAGCAGGGTTCCCGGCAGCGACCTCAGGCGTGCGAGCCGAGCGCGACCGAACGGCTACTGGTGTGTCCTTGGGCCGCGAGTGCGTCGCGGATGCTCTGCCGACCGCGATGGATGCGGCTGCGGACGGTACCCAGCTTGACACCGAGGGTGGCGGAGATCTCCTCGTAGGACAGGCCCTCGATGTCACACAGCACCACGGCCGCGCGGAAGTCGGGAGCCAGCGAGTCCAGGGCGCGCTGCAGGTCGGGGTCGAGGTTCGTCGCGTCGAAGACCTGCTGCGGATCCGGGGTGTCGGCCGGCACCCGGTCGTACTCCTCGGGCAGGGCTTCCATCCGGATCTTGCTGCGGCGACGGACCATGTCGAGGAACAGGTTGGTGGTGATGCGGTGCAACCAGCCCTCGAAGGTGCCGGGACGGTAGTTCGACAACGAGCGGAAGACCCGGATGAAGGTCTCCTGCGTGAGGTCCTCGGCGTCGTGCTGATTCCCCGACAGACGGTAGGCCAGACGGTAGACGCGGTCAGCGTGTTCGCGGACCAGGTCGTCCCAGGACGGCATGAGCAGTTCGTCGCCGGTGGCGTCGAAACCTGCGGTGCCCGCCGGAACGGCGGGCACGGCGTCGGCGGGATCGCGGGGATCGGTCATGGTCGGTGGTCGGTTCCTCTCTCGTGAAACACGCACCCGGTGACCCAAGCACTCACCGAAGACGAACGGATGATTCCGGCTGGGTATTCCCGAGCTGCCAGGGAGTTCACACCGACCTCCCGGGACCTGTCCCAACCGGAACAGCTCTCACCCTCTCCTATCGGAGTGTGGCCGCCGTATGAGGCGCCTGAGTGTTGCCTGAGGATGCGTCGGCGGTCTCGCCGTGAGCGGATTCGCCCAGGTCTGGCGTGCCGGATCGGGTTCCGCCGCGGGGCCGGACTAACCTCGACGCGTGACCGAGTCAACGCCGTCCACACGCCCCGACCTGATCGCCTACGCCGAGTCGGCCATCGTCGAGGACGACGCCGTCATCGCCGCCCGCGCTCGCGCCGAGGAGCTCGGCGCGACACCGGTCAGCCCGGCGGTCGGCGCGCTACTGGCTCTGCTGGCCCGCGCGGCCGATGCGCGGGCCGTCGTGGAGATCGGGACCGGCACCGGGGTGAGCGGCCTCTGGCTGCTCAACGGCATGTCGGCCGACGGCGTGCTGACCACGATCGATCCCGAGCCCGAACATCACCGGGCCGCACGGGCGTCGTTCGCCGGCGCCGACATCGCCCCGGGCCGCACCCGGCTGATCAACGGCACGCCGGTCGAGGTGCTGCCGCGGTTGTCCGACGCGTCCTATGACCTGGTCTTCGTGGACGGACCACTGCTGGACCTGCCCCGGTTCGTGCGTGAGGCCGTCCGGATGTTGCGACCGGGAGGTGTCGTGGTCGTCCACAACGCGACCGCGCACGGAACGGTCGGCGACCCGGCCCGCACCGAACCGCCGACGGCGGCGGCCCGCGAGGCGGCCCTGCTGATCGCCGACGACGAGCAGCTGCTTCCCGTGGTCATCCCGCTCGGGCCCGGCGTGCTCGCCGCCGCGAAGATCCGCTAGTCGGCCGCGCTCCTGCTGGACTAGACGTCCGTCGAGAATCGAATCCCGTTGTCGGGGATCTCGATTCCCGGCCACACCCGGGCGCCGCGCAGCAACTCGCAACGGGCGCCGATGTCAGCACCGTCGCCGATGACCGTGTCCCGGACCAGCGCACGCGGCCCGATGCGGGCACCGAAGCCGATGATCGACCGTTCCACGACCGCGCCGGCCTCGATCACGGCGCCGTCGAAGACGACCGCGCCGTCGAGACGGGCGCGCGGGCCGACCTCGGCGCCACGGCCGACCACCGTGCCGCCGATCAGAAGGGCACCCGGGCCCACTCCCGCGCCTTCGTGCACGAGGGACTCGCCGCGACGGTCCCCCAGGGCGGGCGACGGCGCGATCCCGCGGACGAGGTCGGCCGAGCCGCGGACGAAGTCCTCGGGCGTACCCATGTCCCGCCAGTACGCGTGATCGACGTGTGCGTGGACGTGACTGCCCTCGACGAGCAGCCGGGGGAACACCTCACGCTCGACCGACACCGGCAGGCCGGCCGGGATGGATTCGATGACCTCGCGCTTGAACACATAGGTGCCGGCATTGATCTGGTCGGTCGGCGGGTCCTGGGTCTTCTCCAGGAACGCGGTGACCCGGCCGTCGGCGTCGGTCGGGACGCAGCCGAACGCGCGGGGGTCGCTGACCCGCACGAGGTGGATGGTGACGTCGGCGTCGGCGGCGCGGTGACTGTCGATGACGTCGCCGACATCGGTGCCACCGAGGACGTCGCCGTTGAACACCACGATCGTGCTCGCGGTCAGTTCGTCGAGGACGTTGCGGATACCGCCGCCGGTGCCCAGCGGCTCGTCTTCGGTGACGTAGCGCATGCGCAGGCCCAGCTTCGAACCGTCGCCGTAGTACTCGCTGAAGACCTCGGCCTTGAACGAGGTGCTGAGCACGATGTCGCGGATACCGGCCGCCCGGATGCGGGACAGCAGATGGGTCAGGAACGGCAGCCCGGCGGTGGGCAGCATCGGTTTCGGCGCCGACAGGGTGAGTGGGCGCAGGCGGGTTCCCTTCCCGCCGACGAGGACGACGGCCTCGACGTCCTCCCTGATGTTGTCCGATCCCCCCACGGACGGTCTTTCCACCGACTCACGCACGGTGTAGTTGTCCACTGGATCGGGTCCTTCCTCGAGGTGACTGGTGTTCACTTCAGCATTCATCGGGAGTTCTCGCTCGCCGACGCGCGTCGCGCCGCGCGCACGGCGAGCCGGGATCGGACCTCCAGGCCGATGCGCAACGCCAGGCGCAGCGGCGCCCGCCACGGTCCCGGATTGCGGTCGGCCTGGAACCGGTAGGCACTGCGGTGGTGGGCGGGCAGCATCCTCTCCGGATGCCGACCGGCGCTGTGCCCCTTGGTGTGCACGACCTCCGCGCTCGGCACATAGACGTTCTGCCACCCGGCCTTGCCGAGGCGGTCGCCGAGATCGACGTCCTCCATGTACATGAAGTAGCGGGCGTCGAAGCCGCCGATGGCGTCGAAGGCCTCGCGCCGCACGAGCAGGCAGGAGCCCGACAGCCACCCCACCGGACGTTCCGACGGTGTCTCGTCGTCCGCGCGGTAGGCCGCGGTCCACGGATTGGACTTCCACACCGTGCCGAGGATCGCGTGTCCGGTGCCCGACACGAGGTCGGGAACGCGCCGCGCCGAGGGGTAGATCGAGCCGTCGGGTTCGCGGATGAGCGGCCCGAGCGAACCCGCTCGCGGCCAGCGCTGCGCGGCGGCCATCAGCTCGTCGATGGCACCGGGCTTCCATTCGACATCCGGATTGGAGATGAGCACGAACTCGACATCCGGGTCGAGCTCGGCGACACCGCGGTTCATCGCACCGCCGTAGCCGATGTTGCCGCCGGTGCGGACCAGCGTGACCGTGTCGTACTCCTGCTCGGCCCGCTCGGGCGCGCCGTCGTCGGACCCGTTGTCGGCGATGATGACCTGCGGCATGACGTCGGTGACGGCGTCGAGGCTGCGCAGGAAGGTCACGAGGTGATCGCCGGAGAAATAGGTCACCGTCACCACGGCTGGCTGAACTGGCACGCCGCTCAGGGTAACGAACCGGGGTCGGCGTCCGACGCGGCGATCGCCGCGTGCAGCGCGGGTCGCCACGGCCGGAGCGGGGTGAGGCCGGCGGCCTCCCAGGAGTGGCCGGAGAGCACCGAGAACGCCGGCCGCGGGGCCGGGCGCGGGAAGTCGGCGGTCGTCGTGGGCAGGACCCGGTCGGGCTGCGCCCCGACCTCTTCGAAGACCCCGCGGGCGACGTCGAACCAGGTGGCGGTGCCCGAGTTCGTCGCATGCAGAACCGCGCCACACACGTCTTCGCGCGGGCCCGCGACGACGAGTTCCCAGAGCCCGTCGGCGAGGTCGTACGAGTAGGTCGGGGACCCGAGTTGGTCGTCGACGACCGACACCGTCTCCCGTGACTGTTCGAGCCGCCGCATCGTGCCGACGAAGTCGCGGCTGTCGGGTCCGCCGGTGTAGACCCATGCCGTCCGCACGACGGTGGCCCGCGGGTCCGCCGACAGCGCGGCGCGTTCGCCGTCGAGCTTGGTGCGGCCGTACACGGTCGCGGGCGTTCCGCTCACGTCGTCGGGTTCGTATCCGTTCCGCTCGACCGGCCGGGAACCCTCCGCGGCGGCCCCGGGGAACACGTAGTCGGTCGACACGTGCACGAACCACGCGCCGGCGTCGGCGGTCCGGCGCGCGAGCACTTCGGGCCCGGTGGTGTTGACCCGCCGCGAGCCTTCCGAGTCGGCCTCGGCTCCGTCGACGTCGGTGTAGGCCGCGCAGTTCACCACGATGTCGTCGGGGCCGAGGTCGCCCAGCGCGGCGGCCACCGAGGTCGGGTCGGCGATGTCGACGTCGGCTGAGGTGAGCGGCCGCACGACGACGTCGGGAACCTCGGTCGACCGTGCTTGCAGGGCAGTTCCCAGCTGCCCGCCGGCGCCGACGATGTACACGGTGGGGTTGCTCGGCGTCACACGCATGAGCACCATCGTGCCGGAGTCCGGCGGTACCCACGCGGCGACGCGCTCGCCGGCACACGTGACGACGGCTACTCACACGACCGGCGTTGCGTTCTCGAATTCGCGAATCACTTCAGTAGCCTGGCGACAGCACACAACAGCCGACCCGCCTTGCACATCAGCATCGACATCCTCAGGCGTAACGCTCGCCGCGTCGACCCCGGACCCGATGTGCCGACCTCGAAAGGGACCGCTCACCAGTGGATTCACCATCCGACGGCCCGCGTCGGCGCGCGCAGCCGCGCCGTCCGGCACGGCCGGGTCCGGACGGGCGTCAGCCGATGTCCGGCGATCGGCGCGCCCCGGAGCCCGGCGCGCGCAGGCGCCCGGCCCGGCCCCCGTACGACGGTGGACCAGATGGGCGCGAATCCCCGCGCCGCGCGGCACCGCTCCCCGGTGAACCGGGCAATCCCCCACCCCGAGCGCGACGCCAGCCCCCGCCGGACCCGCGACGTCGCGCTGCCGATCCACGCGAACCCCGCGACCCCCGGCGTCGGCCGGCCGCCGACCCCCGTAACTCCGAACGTCGCGACCCCGGCGATCGACGAGCCACGCCAGAAGCCGTGGAACCCACCCCGACCCGGCAGCGCCGCCCCGGCGAGCCGCGGCCCGTCCGACGCACCTCCGGCGAGATCCACACCCGCCCGGCCCCGGCCGCGAAGCGGACGTCCGAGCAGAAGCCAGGCGACCCCAAGACGAGCCCGCGGAAGCCGACCGCACGTCAGTCCACCGACCCGAAGCCGACCGGACCGAAACAGACCGGACCGAAATCGGCCGGACCGAAGTCCGGCGACCGGCGCACGGCGGCGACGTCGTCGGCACCCGAACCACCGTCGAAGCCGCCGGCCGACAGCCGACGCAAAGGTGCCCGCACCCCGGGGGCCGGCTGGGGTCGTGCGCTCATCGCGGTCGCCTCGGTGGCGGTGCTGTTGTGCACCGGATACGCCTGGAACACCATGTCGGACCTGCAGACCCGCATCACCCAGCTCGGCGGACTCGATCTCGGCGGTGGCGCCGAAGACGGGGCCGTCGACATCCTCCTCGTGGGCACCGATTCGCGGACCGACGCCAAGGGCAATCCGCTGTCGCCGGAGGAACTCCGACTCCTGCGGTCGGGCGACGAGGTCGCGACCAACACCGACACCATCCTGCTGATCCGCATCCCCGACGACGGCTCGTCGGCGACCGCGATCTCGATCCCCCGCGACTCGTATGTCGACGTACCCGGTGTCGGGATGAGCAAGATCAACGCCGCCTACGGCACGACGCGCGAAACCGTTCGCGCGCAAGCGGTCACCGATGGCAAGTCCGAGAGCGAGGCCGAGTCCGAGGGCACCCTGGCGGGCCGGAAGGCGTTGGTGGACACCGTCGCCAACCTGACCGGCGTGCAGGTCGACCACTACGCGGAGGTGGGCCTGCTTGGTTTCGTGCTGCTGACGAACGCGGCCGGCGGCATCGACGTCTGCCTGAACGACGCGGTCCGGGATCCCTTTACGGGCGCGCGGTTCCGCGCCGGCCGTCAGACTCTCGACGGGCCCAAGGCGCTCAGCTTCGTGCGCCAGCGTCACGGCCTCCCCCGCGGCGATCTCGACCGCATCACCCGCCAGCAGGCGTTCATGGCGTCGCTGACGCAGAAGATCATCTCGGCGAACACCCTGACCGATCCGGGTAAGCTGTCGGAGCTGCAGGACGCGGTGTCGCGGTCGGTGGTCATCGACGACGACTGGGACATCATCCGGTTCGCCGAACAGCTCAAGGATCTCAGCGGCGGCCGGGTGAAGTTCGCGACCATCCCGATCGTGACGGAGCAGGGCTGGAGCGAGGACGGTCAGCAGAGCGTCGTCCAGGTGGACCCGCGCGAGGTCCAGGCCTTCACCGGTGACCTGCTGGCACCGAAGCAGACGCAGGGCATCCAGCGCGGCGACTACACGGTCGACGTGGTCAACGCAGGAACCATCGACGGGCTCGCCTCGAATGTCGCGAACATCCTGACCAACAAGGGTTTCCGGGTCGGAGCCACCTCCAGCGGCAAGGCCGACACGAAGGACTCGATCGTGTACGCCAAGGAGGAGAGCGACGCCGCTCGGCTCCTCGCCAAGGATCTCGGCGGCGCCCAGGCCGTCGCCGATCCCGCTCTCGCCGACGACCAGCTGAAGGTGGTGCTGACCAACACCTACGCCGGTCCGGGCTCGATCAGCGACACCGGCGACCAGACCGACAACACCCCGGCGAGCGAGCGTGTCGGCAACAAGCGCCCGCCGATCACCGCGGGCAACGAGGGGCCCATGTGCGTGAACTGACTCCGAACACTCTCACCGACGCGATCTTCGCCGCGGTCGCCGATCATTCGCGTCCGCTGCTGACCTACTACGACGACGCGACCGGTGAGCGCACCGAGCTCTCGGCGGCGACCCTCGGCAACTGGGCGGCCAAGACCGCGAACTACCTACGCGACGAGATCGGGGTCGCCGAAGGCGATGTCGTCGCGGTCGATCTCCCGGAGCACTGGCAGACGGCCGGCATCCTGCTGGGCGCGCTCTGGGCGGGCGCCGAGGTGCACTTCGACTCCACCGAAGTCCCGATGATCGTGTTCACCAGCCGTGATCGCCTGGGCAGCCATCCCGACGTCGACGAGGTCGTGGTCGCCTCGCTCGATCCGTTCGCGCTGCCGCTGCGCGACCTGCCGCCCGGCGTCGGCGACTACGGCAGCGTGGTCCGCGTCCACGGCGATCAGTTCTCGTCTCGGTACCCTGCATCGGCCACCCTGGAGGGCGCCCCCATCGGCGAGGTGCTCGACGACGCCCGGGCGACGGCTGAGCGCGAGGGAATCGGACCGGGCGCCCGCGTGGTGTCCACCCGGCCGTGGTACTCCGGCGACCGGGTGAACGCTCACCTCCTGGCACCTCTGCTGGCGGGCGGCAGCCTCGTCCACGTCTCCGCGGCCTCACCGGAACGGCTCGCGGCCATCGCTGAGATGGAAAAGGCCACCCTGATCCTGTCGTGAACCCCGCGGGCACGCCGCCGATCGGGCACAGTGGGGACATGCGAATCCCCCGCGCGGTGGCCCGGCTGAACAAGCGAGTGACCAACCCCATCCAGCGACAATGGGCGCCCAGACTGGCTCCGTTCGCGATGGTCGAGCACGTCGGACGTAAGTCCGGCAAGCACTACTCCATCCCGGTGATGGCGTGGGTCGACGGCAATCGGCTCACCATCATCCTCACGTACGGGCGGCACACCGATTGGGTCCGCAACGTGCAGGCCGCCGGGACCTTCGGCTTGATCCGCAAGAACCGGCACTACCGGGTGACCGGTCCGCGGGTGGTGCCGTCGGACTCGCCGGACATCGCCCGGGGTGCCCGCATCCCGGCGCGACTTTTCGACTCCGCACTCCTCGGCACACTGCACGCGGCGTGATCTGATGGCCGACGACCCGCTCGACGACTTCGACGCCGAGGACGTGACCCTGTACGGGACCACCCGCCGGGTGCATCGCCTCGGCAGTGGTCCCGCCGTCATCGTCATCGCCGAGATGCCGGGGATCAGCCCCAAGGTCGCCGACGTCGCGCGCCGGGTGGCCGGGGCGGGCGCCACCGCGGTGCTGCCGTCGTTGTTCGGCGTCGACGGCCGTGATCCTCGCCCGGACAACCTCGGCGCGGTCGGCTCGGCGACGAACATGCTCGGCACCATCGCCCGGGCATGCATCACCCGCGAGTTCACGATCCTGGCCACCGGCAAGACGTCACCGGTCGCGTCGTGGCTGCGGGCGTTGGCCGCCCGCGAACACGACCGGTGCGGCGGCCCCGGGGTCGGTGCCGTCGGGATGTGTTTCACCGGCGGGTTCGCACTCGCGATGGCCACCGACGAGCGGATGCTCGCCCCGGTGCTGTCCCAGCCCTCACTGCCGTTCGCGGTGTTGCCGGGACGCGCGCGGGCCATCGACGTGAGCGAGTCGGATCTCGCTCTGGTGCAGGCGCGGTGCGCACGCGGCCTCGAGGTGATGGGTCTGCGTTTCCAGGGCGACCGTCTGGTGCCGGGAGCCCGATTCGCGTATCTCCGGGAGATCCTCGGCGACGCCTTCATCGGCATCGAGCTACCCGACGAGTCCGCGAACCCGGATTCGATGCTGCCGCGGCCACATTCGGTGCTCACCGAGGACCTCCTCGACGAGCCAGGGCAGCCGACCCGCGAGGCCTACGATCGGGTCATCGACTTCTTCACCGCGAAGCTCGGCCTGCAGCCGACGATCTGATCGGCGGAAGTGCTACTCCCCCAACAGTTCCTGCTGGAGTGCCGCGTCCTTGTCGAGAACCATCTGTTCGAGCCCCTGCTGGAATTCGACCATTCGGGCGCGCAGGTCGGCGTCGGCCGCGGCGAGGATCCGGACCGCGAGCAGCCCGGCGTTGCGCGCACCCCCGACCGACACCGTGGCCACCGGGACCCCGGCGGGCATCTGCACGATCGACAGCAGCGAATCCAGTCCGTCGAGATGCCGCAGCGGGACCGGTACCCCGATCACCGGCAGCGGGGTCGCCGACGCGACCATGCCCGGAAGATGCGCGGCGCCACCGGCGCCCGCGATGATCACCTCGATGCCGTGGCCTGCCGCGCCGGCCGCATAGTCGAGCATGCGCTGCGGCGTGCGGTGAGCCGAGACGACACCCACCTGGAACGGCACGTCGAACTCGGCGAGGGCCTCGGCGGCCGCCTTCATCGTCGGCCAGTCCGAATCACTGCCCATGATCAGGCCCACCCGCGGGCCGTGCGTCTCACTCATGAATGTTCATCCCATCCGTCGGTCCACGTCGCCCGCGACATCCACTGGGCCGCGCGTTCGGCACGCTCCCGTACCGACTCCGGCCGATCCCCTTCGCGCCCGACGATGTTCACATGCCCGATCTTGCGATCGGGTCGCTCGCCCTTGCCGTAGAGATGCACCTTGGCCTCGGGCATCCGGGCCATGAGGTGGTGCAGCCGCTCGTCCATCGACATCGCCGGTGCGTCCGCCGCACCGAGGATGTTGGCCATCACCGTCACCGGCGCACTCGGTGCCGTGCTGCCCAGCGGATAGTCGAGGACGGCGCGCAGGTGCTGCTCGAACTGCGAGGTCACCGCACCGTCCATCGTCCAGTGCCCGCTGTTGTGCGGACGCATCGCCAGTTCGTTGACGACCAGCTCGCCGTCGACGGTCTCGAAGATTTCCATCGCCATCACACCGACCACGCCGAGCTCGTCGGCGAGCCGCAAGGCCATCTGCTGTGCGTGCGCGGCAACCTCGTCGTCGAGCCCGGGAGCCGGTGCCAGGACGACCGCGCACTGCCCGTGGCGCTGGATGGTCTCGACCACCGGCCACGCCCCACCCTGACCGAACGGCGACCGCGCGATCATCGCCGACAACTCTCGTCGCATCGGCACCTTCTGTTCGGCGAGCAGCGCCGGTGCGTCGTCGGGGTACTCGTCGAAGACCGCGAGAGCGTCGTCCGCGCCGTCGACGAGCCACACCCCGCGGCCGTCGTAACCGCCGCGGACCGCCTTGACGACGATGGCCCAGTCGTTGGCCTCGCCGAACTCGATCAGACGAGACCGGGCCGCGGCCCGGTCCCCGGACAGGTCGGCGAAGTCGGGCACGGGCAGGCCGAGCTCGGCCAGCCGGAACCGCATGGCGAGCTTGTCCTGCGCGAAATGCAGCGCCTTCGACGGCGGCAGCACCGCGACCCCGTCGGCTTCGAGTGCCTGCAGGTGCGCCAGCGGGACGCCCTCGTGGTCGAAGGTCACCGCGACCGACCCGGACGCGGCGCGCCGCAGATCGTCGAGGTCGTCGTGCGACCCCAGGACGATGTCGGCGCTGACCTGGGCGGCCGGGTCCGATTCGGACGCGGCGAGCACTCGCAGGCACTGGCCCAGGGCGATGGCGGCCTGGTGGGTCATCCGAGCGAGCTGCCCACCGCCGATCATCGTCACGGTCGGCATCCCCGACGCCCGGCCGCCCGGGCGCCCCGATTCAGGGACCGGCGGCACCTGCGACGACGGGGACACGGCCCCGCCGACCTGCTCGCGTGAATTCACGCGCACCATCGTGGCATGTATGCGGCATCATTCGCACAACCGCCCGGCACGTGTCCCGGCGGTTTCGTTTCGTACACTCGGATCTTGTGCCATTGATCGACGAGATGATCGCCCGCCTCCCAGCGCCGGTCCGTCGGCTCGTGATGCGGCACCACGAACTGATCAAGTTCGCGATGGTCGGCGGGACCACCTTCGTCTTCGACCTCGCCATCTTCTACAGCCTGAGCCTCACGGTCCTGGAGACCAAGCCGGTCATCGCCAAGGTCATCGGCGGCGTCCTGGCCACCATCCTGAGCTACATCCTCAATCGCGAGTGGGCGTTCAAGAACCGCGGCGGCCGCGAACGTCACCACGAGGCGATGCTGTTCTTCGCCATCAGCGGTATCGGCGTCATCCTCCAGGCCGCTCCACTGTTCGTCGCCAACAACATCTTCGACATGCGCTCCAACCTGAGCGTGTCCGAGATCGTGGTCATCGACTTCGTGCTCGGCTACATCATCGGCAACCTCATGCAGATGGCGTTCCGGTTCTGGGCACTGCGCAAGTTCGCCTTCCCCGAAGAACAGTTGCGCGGCGGGGACGCCGGATCGACCGACCTGCACCCCTCGCTCGCCGAGCTCAACGATGAGGAACTCGGTCACGCCTGACGCCCGATCGCGGGGGCCGACCAGAGTTCTCGTCGATCTCGTCGGCGAGTTCGGAGTCGCCCCGGTCGGTGCCGAGCTGATCGCGTCCGGTGACCAGCCGCGCGGGCACGACGATCGCGAACACCGGCGGTCGCCGGACGGTCAGTTCGAGTCGGCCACCGTCGGATTCGATCAGTGCCCGCGCGAGTGACAGGCCGACCCCGCTCCGGCCCGCGCCGGGCCGTCGGCCGGCCGAGAAACCCCGACGGAAGATGTGTGCGGCGATCTCGTCGGCGACCCCGTCACCCTCGTCGGCGACGGTGATGCGCACCAGGTCCCCCGCGGGCAGGGTGCCGACGTGGATCCGGCAGGTCCCGCGGCCGTGCTGCAGGGCATTGTCGACCAGCACACTGACCGCCTCCCGGAGACGACCCGGGTTCGCGGTCAGCGCGTGCGGGACGCCGTCGAAGGTCGCCAGCAGTTCGCGGCCCCTCGCCTCGAAGGCGTGCCGGAAATCCCCGACCAGCGTCGTCAGCATGTCCGACACGTCGACGAACTCGGGCGCGGGTTCGTCGGCCCGGGACGCCTCGACCAGCTCGTCGAGTTCGGCGGCGAGCCGCTCGATCTGATCGAGGGCGGCCTCGGCCTCGGTGACGACCGCGGGGTCATCGTGCAGGGAGAGTTCCTCCAGGCGTAGCTGGATCGCGGTGAGGCGGCTGCGCAGCTGATGGGAGGCGTCACCGGCGACCTCTCGCTCGCGCTCGAGGCGCAGGGCGAGTTCGGCGTTCGCGTCGGCCAGTGCACGCGACACCCGATCGAGTTCGGCGATGCCGTACATCTTCCACTGGGTCCGGAAGTCGCCCCGGCCCATGGTCGCGGCCCGATCGGCGAGATCGGTCAGCGGATCGACGATCCGACCCGCGGTGACCGCGGCGACCAGCGTGCCGCCGATGACGGACGCGACGACGATGACGGCCACGATCGACGCGGCGGTGAACTGGTCGTTGCGGACCTCGTCGCGCGGGATGGACAGGGTCAGCGTCCCGGCTGCGCCGAGCGAGATGGACTCCGAGAGCCGGGGCTCGCTGATGTCCGCCCCGACCACCGTGCGCTGCAGGGTGCCGGTGGGGTCGGGGAAGGTGACGATCAGGCTGCCGTT
This sequence comes from Gordonia sp. SGD-V-85, assembly GCF_001456905.1. Lineage (NCBI taxonomy): Bacteria > Bacillati > Actinomycetota > Actinomycetes > Mycobacteriales > Gordoniaceae > Gordonia > Gordonia sp. SGD-V-85. The sequence goes on along the minus strand of NZ_LNQO01000015.1, from coordinate 13,512 downwards.
CGGCGGCAGCAGCAGCTGGAACGCCTCACGGTCGAGGGACTCCGGCGGGATCCGGCCGTCGGCCCCCTCCTGCCGGATCAGCTGGTCTGCGATGACCTTCAGCCGGTTGTCGAGGTCCTGGTGCGCGTTGTCGGCGACCCACCACCACGCGACGACACTCAGCGGGATGCCCAGCAGCCCACCGACCGCCAGCAGGACGGCGATCATTGTCGTGAGCAGGCGACGGCGCATGAGACGACTAGGGGTCGAACCGGAAGCCGACGCCGCGCACGGTCACGATGTGGCGGGGACGGTCGTGGCGGTCGTCGCCGATCTTCCGGCGCAGCCACGAGATGTGCATGTCCAGGGTCTTCGACGACCGCAGGTCGGCCGAACCCCACACCTCGGTGAGGATCTCCTCGCGCGTCACCACCTCGCCCGCGCGTTCCATGAGGAAGCGCAGCAGGTCGAACTCGCGGTTGGCCAGGGTGAGGTCGTGTCCGTTCACCAGGACGCGGCGTGCCCGCGCGTCCAGGCGCAGGGCACCGCCCTCGAGGACGACGTCGCCGGGCTGGCGACGCCGCAGGAGGGCACGCACCCGCGCCAGCAGCTCGGCCAGGCGGAACGGCTTGCCGACGTAGTCGTCGGCGCCGGCGTCGAGGCCGACCACGAAATCCACCTCGTCGGTGCGTGCGGTCAGCATCAGCACCGCGAGCGCGGGTCGCTGGGCACGTACCCGCCGGCACACCTCCAGACCGTCGAGCACCGGTAGCCCGAGGTCGAGGATGAGTAGTTCATAGCGGGTGTCGAGGGCTTTCTCCAGGGCATCCGCCCCGGTCGAGACCACCTCGCAGCCGTAACCCTCACGCGACAGCGCCCGCGCGAGCGGTTCGGCGATCGCGGCGTCGTCCTCGGCGAGCAGCACTGTCGTCATCGGTCGCGGACCCCCCGGTTCTCCGCCCGGTCACCGGGGTGCACGGGACCGTCCGCTGTCTGGTCGTAGGAATCGCGCCGGTGTCCGTCCCACGGATGATCTTCGTCGTCGTGGACGTCGAGCACCTCGTGGTACAGCAGCGCGTGCACCCTCTCCACCTGCGGGATGTCGTCGAAGGACAGCGGTTCGTCGGAGGCCGACTCGATGACCAGCGTGCCGGTGCGCAGCATCCGGTCGACGAGGCCGTGCCGGAACTCGACGGTGTTGATCCGGCGGATCGGGATGTCGATGCCCGACCGGGTGATGATTCCGTTGCGGAACATCACCCGCCGGTCGGTGAGCACGAAATGCGTTGTCTTCCAGGACATCAGCGGGCGGACGAAGTACCAGCAGAAGCCGATGGCCCAGACCGCCGCGACCGCGATGAGCAGCACGGTCTGCGGTGTCGACCGCAACCCCGACGACGTGATGACGCCGAGGAGTACGCCGGCGGCGGCGGTGAGGAGCCCGAACAACAGGAACGGCCCGAGCAGGCATTTCCAGTGCGGGTGCCGATGGAGGACGACGCGTTCCCCCGACGCCAGGTTCTCCCGCGGATAGGCCATGCGGCTCAGCATAAACGGCCGGGTGCCGCAGTAGACTGCCAATCACGCCGACCGCCGTCCTCGTGCCGTGAGCATGCCAGGGCCCTGACACCAGATCCGACCGACACCAGATCCGACCATCGGCTCCCACGACCGGTCGGGGAGGAGAACGCCATGAGCTACCAGGATCCCCGCGACCCGCGGACCGCGCGCTACGAGTCCGGTTACACACCCGAGTCGCGTGCCTACAGCAGCCAGAACGACCCGTATGCGCGCGATCCATACGCGGCCGATCCCTATGCGGGGGATCCGTACGGGGGCCAGGGCACCTACGGCCGGCCCGGCCAGCCCGCCAAGCCCCGTCGTGGCCCGGACATCAATCCCGTCACGTTCGCCGGCGGTGTGGTCATGACCGGCGTGGTGACCGGTCTCGCGGCATGGCTCGTCGCGTGGATCATCTCCGCATTCGTGGAGAAGGTGAACGAGTCGGGCAAGTTCGGCGTGTGGAACCCGGTCGCCGCCAGCGAGCTCTGGTTCGGCGTCGTCGGCTTCCTGTGCGCGCTCGCCGCGGGTGCGCTCTGGTACGTGCTGCACCTGGTCACGCCGTCACCCGATCAGTTCTACCGGTGGATCGTCGGCCTGCTGCTGGTGGCGGCCGTGCTGATCCCGATCCTGACCTACAACCAGATCTCGGTGGGCATCGAGACCGCGATCGTGCATCTGGTGATCGGTCTGCCCTCGCTGACGATCATCCCGGCGATGGCCGGCAAGAGCGTCCAGCGCTAGTAGTCACTCCGGCCGCAGGTGGGTGACGTCCCCCGCGGCGGCCACCACCTGCTCACCGTCGGCGTCGACGACGATCCGGCCGGAGGAGTCGACACCGGTCGCGGTGCCGACGACCTCACGATCGCCGGGCAGGACCAGCCGTACGCGACGGCCGATGGTGTCGCTGTCGTCGCGGTACCGCGCCGCGAGCCCGTCCAGGTCGTGCGGCCACAGGTCGAGCAGCTCGGAGAGCGCCCGCAGGTACGACGCGGCGAGCTCGGTCAGCGGGACGTCGCGGCCGGTGGCGAGCCGGAGCGAGGTGGCGGTCGGGACCGGCAGCTGCTCCTCCGCCATCGTGGTGTTGAGCCCGGTGCCGATCACCGCCACGCCTCCCGGGCCCCCTGCGGCATGCTCGCTGCGGGTGTATTCCGAGAGGATGCCCGCGACCTTCTTGCCGTCGATGAGCACGTCGTTCGGCCATTTGAGCGTCGGACGGATCCCCATCGCGTCGTCGACACCCTGCACGGCGGCGAGTCCGGCCAGCAGCGACAGCCAGCCCAGGTCCTCGGTGTGGTCGGCGACGTCGAGCGCGGCCGACATGGCCAGCTGCGTGCCGGCCGGCGCGGTCCAGGTGCGGGCGTGGCGGCCACGTCCGGCGGTCTGGTCGGTGGTGATCCGCACGATGCCCTCGACGGATTCGCCGGCCGCGCGCGACACGAGATCAGCGTTGGTCGAACCGGTCGCCTCGACCACCTCGATCCGGTGCCAGCGGGTGCCGGTGAGACGGGTGCGGAGCAGATCGGCGTCGAGACTCATACCTGACGAAACTACTGGCCGCCGCCTCCGCACGAACGGATACCACCGGTTACACGGTCGACCCGCCGGCCCACCGACCGATCGCTCGGAAACCTGAGGGATATCTCACGTTGATCCGGTTGACGTGGCTCACACTCGGGTAGTTAGCATCGTCAGTCATGACCACTGCTTCGCGCGACGACGCCGCCGCTCCCGACATCCACACGACGGCGGGAAAGCTCGCCGATCTGCGCAATCGTCTCGAGGAGACCAAGCATCCGGTGGGTGAGGCCGCCGTCGAGAAGACCCACGCCAAGGGCAAGCTCACCGCGCGGGAACGGATCACCCACCTGCTCGACGAGGGTTCCTTCGTCGAACTCGACGCCCTCGCCCGGCACCGCAGCACCAACTTCGGACTCGCCGAGCGCCGCCCGCTCGGTGACGGCGTCGTCTCGGGTTACGGCACCATCGACGGTCGCGAGGTCTGCGTCTTCTCGCAGGATTCGACCGTCTTCGGCGGCAGCCTCGGCGAGGTCTACGGCGAGAAGATCGTCAAGGTCATGGACCTCGCGATCAAGACCGGTCGCCCCCTGATCGGCATCAACGACGGCGCCGGCGCCCGCATCCAGGAGGGCGTGGTCTCGCTCGGCCTCTACGGCGAGATCTTCCACCGCAACGTGCGTGCTTCCGGCGTCATCCCGCAGATCTCGCTGATCATGGGCGCCGCGGCCGGCGGTCACGTGTACTCCCCCGCGCTCACCGACTTCGTGGTCATGGTCGACCAGACCAGCCAGATGTTCATCACCGGTCCGGACGTCATCAAGACGGTCACCGGTGAAGAGGTGACGATGGAGGAGCTCGGCGGTGCGCACACGCACATGTCGAAGTCGGGCACCGCGCACTACGTCGCCTCCGACGAAGAGGACGCCCTGGAGTACGTCAAGGAACTCCTGAGCTACCTGCCGAGCAACAACCGCGCCGATGCCCCGCGTCTGCCCGTCGCGCAGCCGGCCGCCGGTTCCATCGAGGACACCCTCACCGAAGAGGACCTCGAGCTCGACACGCTGATCCCGGATTCGCCGAACCAGCCCTACGACATGCACGAGGTCATCCGTCGCATCCTCGACGACGACGAGTTCCTCGAGGTGCAGGCCGAGTACGCGACCAACATCATCGTCGGCTACGGCCGGGTGGACGGTCGCAGCGTCGGCATCGTCGCCAACCAGCCGACGCAGTTCGCCGGCTGCCTCGACATCGACGCCTCGGAGAAGGCCGCCCGGTTCGTGCGCACCTGCGACGCCTTCAACATCCCCATCGTCACCCTGGTCGACGTCCCGGGCTTCCTTCCCGGCACCGATCAGGAGTACCGCGGCATCATCCGTCGCGGCGCGAAGCTGCTCTACGCCTACGGCGAGGCGACGGTCGGCAAGATCACCGTCATCACCCGGAAGGCCTACGGCGGCGCGTACGACGTCATGGGCTCCAAGCACATGGGTGCCGACGTGAACCTGGCGTGGCCCACCGCCCAGATCGCCGTCATGGGCGCCTCGGGTGCGGTCGGGTTCGTGTATCGCAGCCAGCTCAAGGACGCGGCCGCCAAGGGCGAGGACGTCGACGCACTGCGTCTGCAGCTGCAGGAGGAGTACGAGGACACCCTCGTCAACCCGTATGTCGCGGCCGCCCGCGGATACGTGGACGCGGTGATCCCGCCGAGCCACACCCGCGGTCAGATCGCCACCGCGCTCAAGCTGCTCGAGCGCAAGATGGTCAACCTGCCGCCGAAGAAGCACGGCAACATCCCCCTGTGACACCAGCGGTCAGTTCCGAGAGCGAGAATCCCGTGAGCGAAGACTCCACGAAGTCCGAGCGTCCGTTCCTGACGGTCGTCGGCGGCAATCCGACCGACGAGGACCTCGCCGTGCTGGTGACCGTCCTCGCCGGTGCCGGTTCGGGTGGCGGCGCCGCCGAGCCCGAGACCCGGAACGACTGGGGCCACCCGATCGACCGGCTGCGTCCGCAGTGGGGCGGCCCGGGAAGCTTCACCAACCTGCGTTACTGACGATGACGTCCGAATCCGAGATCGGGCCGGGTACTCCCGGCCCGATCTTCGTACTCGGTTCGGCCTCCCCTGCCCGGCTCCGCATCCTTCGGGCGGCAGGCGTCGAGCCGGTCGTGCGGGTGTCGGATGTCGACGAGGATGCGCTCCTCGCCGCGCTCCCCGATTCCACACCGGCCGGTGTGGTGGTCGCCGAACTCGCCCGCGCGAAGGCGGAAGCCGTTGCAGCACTTCCGGAGATCGCAGAACTCGCCGGGTCCGGCAGCCCCGTGGCCGTCATCGGCTGCGACTCGATGCTCCATCTAGGCGGCCGGCTGCTCGGCAAACCGCACACCCCCGAACGCGCCGTCGCGCAGTGGTCGGAGATGCGCGGTCGTAGCGCGGACCTACTGACCGGCCATCACCTGATCCGCCTCGACCGGCCCGCGACCGCCGGCGGGACGAGCTCCACCACGATCCATTTCGCCGCCGCCGGCGACCACGTCATCGAGCGGTATGTCGCCAGCGGTGAACCCCTGCAGGTGGCCGGCGCATTCACCCTCGACGGTCTGGGTGGCTGGCTGGTCGAGCGCATCGAGGGCGACCCGTCGTCGGTCATCGGTATCGGCCTGCCGCTAGTCCGCACCCTCCTGGCGGACGTCCGGCTCTCGGTGACCGACTTCTGGCGCCACTGACGACGACCCGCTCCCTGAGGCGCGACCGCCCGGCCCGGCTCCTTGCGGTGAGCGCATCAACCCCCTCCGCTCCCTGAGGAGCGCCCGGAGCTTGCGGAGGGCGCGTCACGAAGGGTCACTCCACCTCGAAGAATTCCGGCCAGTACCGCTCGATGCAGTCGACCGGCTGACCCTGCCGGTTGAACTGCGGGCCGGTCAGTCCGACCGTCAACGCCACCGCACGTTCGCGCGCCGAGCCGTGTCCGGAGGCGCCGCCGGTGTCGCCGATGATCGGCAGCAGCGTCGCGACCTGAAGGATCTCCCGCGCGCCGAGCGCATCACGCTGGTAGGCGGTCGCACCCCAGTTCGCGGCCAGGCAGTCGGCGATGAGCTCGCTGTTCTTGCCGGCCGGGAGACGGCTGTCGGGGATGTCGAACGCCTCGGCCATCCGGAACACGACGTTGTGGCCGTATTCGTGCGCGACCACGATCGCCGCCGTGAAGTCGCCGACGATCGGCGACGGCACCCCGAAGACGTTGCCGTCCCAGATGGCCGCGAAGGTGTCGACCGGGAGCACGATGCTGCCCTCGGTCGGGGTGCCCTCTCCGTTCGGTTCGGTGTCCACTCCACAGAAGAACGCGTTGGCCTCGTCGGACGGGATCGGTACCGGGTTCGAATCCTCGTCGCCGGCAATGCACTCCGTGGCGAAGGAGGTGCCGGACTCGATCAGCACCCGTCCCGGTGCCGGGTCGCCCCAGCCCAGTTCGTCGAACCACCCACCCCATGTCTGGTCGAGGTCGTCGAGGAGCGTGGTGAGGTAGTCGGGCACCGCGGTGTCCACGTTGGCCGGAGTGACCCCGCTGGTCATGAGTTCCGCGGTCGGCGTCGGCAACTTCGGGCAGTCGTCGGGCCGGCACTGCGCCGCGTCGGCGTCGCCGGTCGGGTCCGGTGAGCGCGACGGCGTCGGACTCGGTGCGCTGCTCGTCGACGCGGACGACGGACGGGGCTCCCCGGAATCCTCGGACGGGATGAGTGCGCATCCGCTTCCGACAGTCAGTGTCACCACGGCGGCCAGAGCGACCGCCCACCGCATCGCGAGGGGCCCGCGTCGATCGATCATTCGGCGAACGTAGCAGGCGGGACCTGCTTCACCTGGGGTTTGTCGTCTGATCGAAGCACGGTCCGGCCGATGCCCTACGCTTTATCAGCGGGACCGCAGATGGTCCGCGCGTGATCCACGCGGAACGTCCGAACAGCGAGCTGGAGAGCACCGTGAGCGTTGACACCGACCCGAATCCGGCCTTCGCCGACTACGCCCACCCCGAGCGGCTGGTGACGACCCAGTGGCTGTCGGCGCATCTCGGCGCCAAAGGACTCAAGATCATCGAGTCCGACGAGGATGTGCTGCTCTACGACATCGGCCACATCCCGACCGCTCAGAAGATCGACTGGCACCTGCATCTCAACGACCCGGTCACGCGCGACTACATCAACGGCGAGCAGTTCGCGGAACTGATGCGCAGCAAGGGAATCGAACGCGACGACACTGTCGTGATCTACGGCGACAAGAGCAACTGGTGGGCCGCCTACGCGCTGTGGGTCTTCACCTTGTTCGGCCACGAGGACGTCCGCCTGCTCGACGGTGGCCGCGACGCCTGGATGGCGGAGGACCGTGACACCTCCTTCGACGTCCCCGATTACCCGCGGTCGGACTACCCGGTGGTCGAGCGCGACGACGCCAAGATCCGCGCGTTCGCGCCGCAGGTCCTGGAGGCCCTGGGCACCGAGCCCCTCGTCGACGTCCGTTCCCCGCAGGAGTACACCGGCGAGCGCACGCACATGCCGGACTACCCGGAGGAGGGCGCGCTGCGCGGCGGGCACATCCCGACCGCCATCTCGATCCCGTGGGCGAAGTCCGCCGCCCCCGACGGCCGTTTCCGCAGCCGCGCCGAACTCGACGAGATCTACGCCGGGCTCGACCCGAAGACGCCCACGATCGCCTACTGCCGCATCGGTGAGCGGTCGAGCCACACCTGGTTCGTGCTGACACATCTGCTGGGGCACACCGCGGTCCGCAACTACGACGGATCGTGGACCGAGTGGGGCAACGCGGTGCGCGTGCCGATCGCCGTCGGCGAGGAGCCGGGCGCCGTTCCCGGCACCGAGTGAACCCGACCGCACGATGAGTCTGCCTCCAGCCCTGGCCGAGATCGTCGACGACTTCGGCGCACTCGGCGACTCCGACAAGGTCACCCTCCTGCTCGAGTTCGCCGGCGAATTGCCGGACATACCGGCGCATCTCGAGCAGGATGCGATGGAACCGGTACCCGAGTGCCAGTCGCCGGTCTTCCTGTCCGTCGACGCCGCCGACCCGTCGTCGGTGCGGCTGTATTTCAGCGCTCCGCGCGAGGCGCCGACGACCCGCGGTTTCGCCGCCATCCTGCATCAGGGGCTCGACACCGCGTCGGCGCGCGAAATCCTCGACGTGCCATCGGATTTCTATTACGACCTGGGACTCGGCAGCGCCGTGAGTCCGCTGCGCCTGCGGGGTATGGCGGGCATGCTGGGCCGCATCAAGGCGCAGGTTCGCGCCCAGGTGCCCGACACCCCCGGGGCATGAAGTTCATCCAGATCCGCGACGAACCCATCGCGCCCGGCGGTCTCGTCGAGTGGACGCCGTATGTGCCGGGCGGACTGGGTAATTGGGACTACGACTCGCGTCTGACCTCGCACAATCACGAGCAACATCTGCGGGCGGCGTTCGAGTACCGGGTCCGCACGCGTCGCGAGGGCGGACGTGAGGCCTGGCTCGGGTTGAGCATCGAGTTCGACGAGCCGCTGTCGATTCCGGCCATCCGGTCGGTGCTGACCCAGTGGATCGACCGGCACGAGGTGCTGCGTAGTCACGTCGTGATCAAGGGCTCCGGCCTGCAGCGGCTGACCACCGCGCCGGGGACCGTGAAACTCAAGATGGGCCGGGTCGGCTGGTACGCCGAGTCGGGTCCGCTCGTGGAGCAACTGGCGGGCTCGTTCGATCGAGCCACCGCACCGCTGCACTGGCCGGCCTACCGGTTCGCGACGGTCGGACGCGAACGCTCGTTCACGCTCCTCTTCGCCGCCGATCACTCGCTGGTCGACGGGTACTCGCTGATCATGGCCCAGCAGGAGTTGGTGTCGATGTACCGGGCGGCGCGGGAGCATCGCGGCGCGAATCTGCCCGAGGTCGGCAGTTATGTCGACTTCAGCGCCGCGGAACGCCGGCTCGCCGACCAGACCGGGCGCGATCATCCGGCCGTCGGCTTGTGGTCGGAGTTCCTGGCCGCCGGCAACGGTGACATGCCCGGCCTGCACACGGCCGATCCGGCCACCGGCCACCGCACCCCCGACGATGTCGCCCCCGACGATGTCGACACGGACGCGGCACTCCCCCAGGAGTCGCTGTGGGGTGTCGTCGCCGACGACGCGACGGCCAACAGGTTCACCGCGATCTGCTCGGAGGCCGGCGGCACGCTGACCGCCGGGGTGCTGGCGGCCTTCGCCGTCGTGCACCACGAACTGACCGGCGATCGGCAGTTCCGGTGTGTGCTGCCGCGGCACACGCGCGACGACGCCCGCTGGCTGACCTCCCTCGGCTGGTTCGTCGGGGTCGCTCCCTTCTGTCTGGACATGTCCGACTCCCCGACGTTCGACCAGGCCGTCGTCCGATCCACCGCCGCGCTCAAGCACGGGCGTCAGGGCGCTTCGCTGCCGTTCCTGCGGGTGGCCGACCTGATCGGGCACGAGGGTGGCCCGCGGTTCGTCATCTCGTTCATCGACACGCGCTATGCGCCGGGCGCCGGGGCCGCCGACGCGGGGCGTGCGAAGGTCCTCCGCAGTCACAGCTACTCGCCCGACGAGGTGTACATCTGGATCAACCGCACCCCGTCGGGGCTGCGGTACTCCGCCCGGTTCCCGCGCGAGTCGCCACTGCGTGAGCTCGGCGTCGCCGCCTCGGCGAACACCCCGGGTGCACAACATGAGGGAAACGTCACATTTCCCGCCGCCGAGGCCCGTTCCGAAGACGGTTGGGCAATCGACCCGACAGGTGGTCCCGTCCACGCCTACCTGCGTGCTTTCGCCGAACTGGTCCGACGCCTCGGTGATGCGAGCACATTCTCCCCGGCGTTGTGACCCAGGGCTCCACCGAACGATTGCTCGGTGGGCTAGGGTATTGCCCGGAAGGTCGCGACACCTGCACCGCGAAGGTGTCGCATCGCCCTCGCCGTCCGCATCCCGGCCGGTGACGGCGGGCCGCCAGACTTGACCGACGTCCGCCCAACGTGTCGCGTGCGCTACCGCGTCGTGCACCTGAGTACGAGTAAGGCCCAGGAGAACAAGTGCCCAGTACCTCTGCGAACACTCCGTCCGCAATCAGCAAGGTCCTCATCGCCAACCGTGGCGAAATCGCTGTCCGCGTGATCCGCGCCGCCCGGGATGCAGGCATCGCGAGCGTCGCGGTGTACGCCGAGCCCGACGCGAACGCACTGTTCGTCAAACTCGCCGACGAGGCTTTCGCACTGGGCGGGCAGACATCGGCGGAGTCGTACCTGGTCTTCGACAAGATCCTCGACGCGGCCAAGAAGTCCGGCGCCGACGCGATCCACCCGGGTTACGGCTTCCTGTCGGAGAACGGCGACTTCGCGCAGGCCGTCATCGACGCCGGGCTGATCTGGATCGGTCCGTCCCCGCAGTCGATCCGCGACCTCGGCGACAAGGTGACCGCGCGCCACATCGCGCTCAAGGCCGACGCACCGATGGCCCCCGGCACCAAGGATCCGGTGAAGGACGCCGACGAGGTCGTCGCCTTCGCCCAGGAGCACGGCGTGCCGGTCGCCATCAAGGCGGCATTCGGCGGCGGTGGACGTGGCATGAAGGTCGCGTACACGATCGAGGAGATCCCGCATCTGTTCGAGTCGGCCACCCGCGAGGCCGTCGCGGCGTTCGGTCGCGGCGAGTGCTTCGTCGAGCGCTACCTCGACAAGGCCCGCCACGTCGAGGCCCAGGTCATCGCCGACCAGCACGGCAACGTCATCGTCGCCGGCACCCGCGACTGCTCGCTGCAGCGTCGATTCCAGAAGCTGGTCGAGGAGGCCCCGGCCCCGTTCCTGACCGACGAGCAGCGCACCAAGATCCACGAGTCCGCCAAGGCCATCTGCCGCGAGGCCGGCTACTACGGCGCCGGCACGGTCGAGTTCCTGGTCGGCAGCGACGGGCTGGTCTCGTTCCTCGAGGTCAACACCCGCCTGCAGGTGGAGCACCCGGTCACCGAGGAGACCGCGGGCATCGACCTCGTGCGTCAGCAGTTCCGCATCGCCAACGGCGAGAAGCTGGAGATCACCGAGGACCCGACCCCGCGCGGCCACGCCTTCGAGTTCCGCATCAACGGTGAGGACGCCGGCCGCAACTTCCTGCCCGCCCCGGGGCCGATCTCGGTCTACAAGGAGCCGACCGGCCCCGGCGTCCGCGTCGACTCCGGCGTCGTCGAGGGCGACGTCATCGGCGGCCAGTTCGACTCGATGCTGGCCAAGCTGATCGTCACCGGCGAGACCCGCGAGCAGGCGCTGGAGCGTTCGCGTCGTGCACTGGCCGAGTTCGAGGTCGAGGGCCTGGCGACGGTCATCCCGTTCCACCGGCACATCGTCTCCAATCCCGCCTTCATCGGCGACGGCGAGAAGTTCGACGTCTACACCAAGTGGATCGAGACCGATTGGGACAACCCGATCGAGCCGTACACCGGCGGCGAGCCCATCGAAGAGGACGAAGCCGCCCCGCGGCAGAACGTCGTCGTCGAGGTCGGCGGCCGTCGCGTCGAGGTGTCGCTGCCCGGCGATCTCGCCCTCGGTGGCGGTGGCGGCTCGGCCAACGGCGTCGTCCGCAAGAAGCCGAAGGAACGTTCACGCAAGAAGGGCGGCGGCGCAGCCGTTTCCGGCGACGCCGTGGCCGCTCCGATGCAGGGCACCGTCGTCAAGGTCGCCGTGGAGGAGGGCCAGGAGGTCGCCGCCGGTGATCTGGTCGTCGTCCTCGAGGCCATGAAGATGGAGAACCCGGTCACCGCCCACAAGGACGGCGTCGTCACCGGCCTCACCATCGAGGCCGGTGCTGCCGTCACCCAGGGCACGGTGCTGCTCGAGCTGAAGTAGGGCACACCGCTCCGTCGCTGCCTGAGGTGCGAGGAGCGATAGACGGTATGAGGGCCTTGGGGCCGAAGGCCTCAAGCTGCAAACACATCGTGGGTTGCTGCTGCTGAGTTCACACTCTGCGGTAGCACCACATTGCAGATCAGGAGGCCTCCGGTGATTGTTCAGGGTACAAGTGTCGGATTGGATGTTCACGCACGCTCGGTGGTCGCTCATGCCATCGATGAAGACACCGGGCAGGTGATTCGGCAGACCTTGGTCCCCGATGCGGCGACCATCGTCAGCTGGCTACAAGGCCTGGCCCCGCCGGTGCGGGTGGCCTATGAGGCCGGTCCGACCGGCTTCGGATTGGCGCGGGCGATCACGGCGGCCGGGATGGGGTGTGTGGTTGCCGCGCCCTCGAAGCTGCAGCGGCCAGCCGGGGACCGCGTCAAGACCGATGCCCGAGACGCTGCACACTTGGCGAAGTTGCTGCGCCTGGGCGAAGTGGTGGCGGTCAGTGTTCCTGAGGTGGGCACCGAAGCCGCACGGGATCTGGTCCGCGCCCGCGAGGACGCCCGCAGCGACCTGATGCGCGCTCGGCATCGATTGTCCAAACTGCTTCTGCGACAGGGGATCGTCTACTCCGGCGGGAAACCCTGGACCGGTGTTCATCAGCGGTGGCTGCAGCGTCAACGTTTCGAGCTGCCGCTGCTGCAAGCCGCCTTCGACAACGACCTGGACGCGGTGTTGAGCGTGACCGCCCGCCGTGACCGCCTCGATGAGCTGATCGAACAGACCGCGGCCACCGATCCGTGGCAGGCGGTGGTCACCCGGCTGTCGTGTTTGCGGGGTGTGTCGACGCTGACCGCGTTCGCTCTGGCGGTCGAGATCGGCGACTGGTCACGGTTTAGCGGCGCCACGATCGGCTCCTACGCAGGATTGGTGCCCTCGGAATACTCGACCGGCGGGACCCGCAGTCAGGGATCGATCACCAAGGCCGGTAACGCCCACGTGCGGCGGCTACTGGTCGAGGCGGCCTGGCAACACCGACGCCCCTACGCCACACCCGGACAGACCATGCGCCGCCGGTGGGAGGCGGCCTCACCGGCTGCCCGCGCCCGTGGCCATGCCGGCAATCGTCGGCTACACAAGCGCTGGCAACAATTCGACCGCCGCAGCAAACATCCCTGCGTGGCCAACACCGCGATCGCTCGTGAGCTCGCCGGCTGGTGCTGGTCGCTGGCGGTGCTCGACGACTAACCAGCACTGACACACAATCTTGGCCACCCGTCGCGGGACTCCCGCTGTGGTGAACAGGGAACGAATCCACGGCGTCGCTATGTGCGCCAGCACTTTTGGGTGCACGGTACGCACGTTTACATAGACCCGTCGGCCAGCGTTTTCATCTCCTGTCGAACACCGTTGAGCGGTAACCAACCCGCGTATATCAGTCCGACAACACCGTCGCGAGTAACGACCACCACACACCGCGGCGGGTGGCCAACCCCACAACAGCCCCTGAGAAGGAGGCAATTTCGCCATGGGACTTGACAGAGCAGCACTACATATCAGCGACGAGCCACGAAGG
>NZ_LNQO01000014.1:0-146292 GCF_001456905.1 Gordonia sp. SGD-V-85 | reverse complement strand
GTACCGGCCGCCGACGACCCATCGCTGAACGCGGTCAACGCCCACACCACCGACGACGGCCGCGTCGAAATCCGGGCCGACCTCACCCAGATCGTGGGCGAGAAGTTCCAGGCCATGATCGACGAACGATCGTGTCCACGGTCCGAACCCGACGGCGCTGAAGATCGTCGCACCGCCGAGCAGCGCCGTGCCGACGCTTTCGAGTTGATCCTCGACCAAGCCGCGATCGGCGCTACCCTCGATACCGTTGGTTCCCCGCGCACTCAATTGATGCTGACCATCCCCGCGACCGGAGAACTCGCAACGCTGCCGTGGACCGGATCGGTCAGCCATGCCACCGCGAAACAGGTGTCGTGCGACGGCTCGCTCACGGAGATCATCCTCGATAGTGAGGGCGTACCGCTGCAGATGGGTCACACCCGTCGGTTGTATCCGTCACACTTACGCAAAGCGATCATCGTCCGCGACGCGTGCTGCATCAAATGTGGTGCACCGCCGTCCCATACGCAGGTGCATCACATCAGGCCGTGGGCCGACGGAGGTCCCACCGACCTCGACAACGGCTGTTTGCTGTGTCAGCGCTGCCACACACAGGTCCACCACCACGGCTGGGACATCGTGATGGGTTTCGACCGCCACCCCTGGCTCGTACCGCCCGTGTCGATCGATCCGCAACGCCGACCGCTACCCGCATACAACCGACGCACCATGCGCCTCGACGACGCCGCCTGACCGGCCCTCCGACACACACTTTCGCGCAGCACCTTTTCGCACCCGGCCATCGCCCGGGATCGCATCTGTCCCTTGACAACTCCACAGTGACGCCCCAGTCGGCTCCGTTCCCGGTCAGATCGTCGGCCGGGGACGGGCCCCGTCGGGGACTACGAAGAAACCCGTTGTGCACGGGGCGAGCCCCACTACTGCTCCCTGAGGAGGCCGGAGCTTGCGGAGGCCGTCACGAAGGGGCCTGGCGAGTTGCGTCGCCAACCCTTCGAGGCTCGTCGACCTCGACGCGCTCCTTCGTCGCTCGCTCGGCCCGGCGGCTAACGCTCCTCGCACCTCAGGGAGCAGAAGGGGCCATCGCTTGCACCCCCTAGAACAGCGGTTTTGTGGTTCTTCGGATTAGGGAGCGGGGTGACGCGCCCTCCGCAAGCGCCGGCTTCCTCAGGGAGCAGGGGCTGGCCGCGCCCTCCGCAAGCTCCGGGTGCTCAGTTCTCCGGCCCACACGCCGGGACGTCGACGGTGACGGTCGGGTCGTCGACGAGCGGCTGGATCGGGACCTCGGCGTCCCCGTGTGCCGAGGTCGGCTCGTCGATCTTCAGCACGATGGTGGCGGTCTCGCCCGGTGCGATGCCCACGCGGGTCGAGTAGTACGGCCGACCGTGCAGGGCCTGCTCGACGTAGAAGGCCCCGCCCTCGCCGAGGGTCATCTCCTTGAGGACCGCGCCCTTCGTCGCCAGGAACTCGACGTTGGCGAGGTTGGTTCCCTTCTTCACCGACAGTTCGGTCCCGAGGTTGCCGGCGACGTAGTCGGTGGTGTCCGTGGTGTCGAGGGTGTTGGTGAGCTTCACCGTGATCGTCGACTCCCTGGTGTCACCCTCGCACCCGCCTGAGGTGTAGCTGATCTCGCGCCGCAGGAAATAGTCCAGCTTCGTTCCGGACGCATTGCCGATGGCCACCTGCAGATAGGGCGACGACGTGTCGGAGATCTGGTGACCCAGCTTCGTCGACTCGAGGATCTTCTGATCCTCGGCATCGGTGCTGTACACCATGATCCGCCGCTCGTGCACGCCACGGCCGAGCGCCTCGAGCAGATCCCGCGTGCTTCCGCCGGAGGTGACGAGTTTGTTCACAACGGCCTGGGAGATGGCCTGCAAGTAGTCCTTTCGCGCGGCGTTGTCGTCGGCGAAGCGCTGATACGCCGTCGACAGCGTGATCGGGACGACGTTGTCGGCGGTGATCTTCTCCCGTCCCACCGACACCGGGCCGACGACCTCGAGGACATACTTCAGCGCGATCGGATCCAGCGCGATCGCCCCGTCGAGCTGGCGGCCGGTCTGGGCGCGCCAGTTCGCCAGCCAGATCTGCGCGGCGTCGGGGAAGTGGGCGCTGAGGTTGCCGTTCCGGAAGTCGGTGTAGGGGCGGTAGTAGGAGTAGATCGCGTCGTACTCGGGGCCGAGGTTGATCTGCGGGGTGGCCGGGTCGCGGAACTCCGAATTCGCACCGAGCTCGGGGATGGTCACCCGGCCCCCGGTCGCGTTCAGTACCGCGAAACCACCGACGAGGCCGCCGGTTCCACGAGCCTCGGACGGTGTCTGGAACGCCATGAAGTAGTTGCGCGGACCGTCGGCGCCGAGCATCGACGGGACGAGTTCGGCCGCGATGCTCGTCGCCTGCACCGTCGAGTCGGCAGCCTCGACCTGCTCGGCGAGCTGAGCCCGGGCATCAGCCACGACGCCCAGCCAACTCGGTTCGATCGCCGAGACCTGGGCGGCCACCGCCGCCGACTCCTCCGCGACCGACTTCAGCGCCGGCTGCGCATCCCGCAGCAGTGCCAGGTTCACGGTGTTGCCGGTGCGCAGGCGATTCGGGTCGAGCACGGTGGCGAGGTCGGCAGCCGGCACCAGCACGTCGGCCGACAGCGCCGCAACGGCATCGCTCATCTGCTGCACCGATTTCAGCGGCGATCCGACGACCGGCACCGCCGCAGCCGCCGACCACAGGAAACCGTTCGCACGGTCCTGGGCGTCCTCGGCCCGCACCGACGCCGCCTCGGCCGCCTGACGGGCGCCGGCCTGATCGCCGTCGAGCATCAACGCCCGGGCCCTGCTCGCATCCGCGCGCACCGATTCCAGGTCGTCGCGGACCTGGAATGCCGAGTACGCCAGCCAGATCAGCGCGGCGGCGACGAGCAGCAGCACCACCGCGACGACCTGGACGACGCGGTTACCCGCCAGCCGCCGGATCATCGGCTCTCCCCCGTCGCGTGCCGGCCCGGTCGAGTGGCGGAGGCCTGCTCGGCGGACGATTGGCCCGCTCGCTTCGCTCCCGGCGCCGCCAGCCACGTGACCAACGCCTCGACCTTCGGTTCGACCTCGGCGAAAACCCGGTCGAAGTCCTCGCGCGGGCGGCCCATCGGGTCGACGATGTCGAGCAGGTCCGAGTTCGGATCGAGGCGTCCACGCCCGGCGATGATCTCCGGCAGCGCGCCGAGGTCGCAGAGCGCGGCGAACTCGGTCAGCGTGAAGACCCGCTTCCAGCGTGCCGGGGCCATCTGCTGCGCGGCGGCACGGTGTTCGCGGCTCATGCACAGCACGAGGTCGGCCTCGGTGAGCATCGGCGGACGCAGATACCGGGACTCGAACCCCGATGCGTCGTAACCGTTCTCGACCAGGACGGCGGAGGCGTGCGGATGGATGGGCTGCCCGTTGAGCGCTCCGACCCCGGCGCTCGACGACGTCACGGGGACACCCGCCCGGCCGGCGAGGCCGGTCAGCACGCGTTCGCCGATCGGTGAACGACAGATGTTGCCCGTGCACACGAACAGGATCGACATCTGCGGCGTCGCCGCTTCGGATCCGGTCACCATTCCTCCTCGATTCTGCGGGCCACCCGCGCCAATACGTCCGGCTGCCCCAGCTCTGCGTGCGTCGTGCCGGCGTGCAGCACGTCGACGACGACCCGTCCGTCCGGATCGACCGCACGCCTCCAGGCGTCCGGGTCCGGGTTGTCCTGCGCCGCAACGTAGAGCACCTTACCGGCGGCCACCGGACGCAGGTCGTAGGAGCGCGCCGCCGCGGCCAGGCCCCTCGTCCGGTCCTCGAACCGCCGCAGTGCGTCGGGGTCGTGCTGCTCGGCCAGGGCACGCAGGGGGTGATCGGCGGCTCGCAGCTCCGCGTCGTCCACAGTGGCCAGTTCGGCCGGCGTCCGCGCGTCGAGCAGCACCAGCAGCGCGACCTCTTCGCCGAGTTCGACGAGCCGGCGCGCGATCTCATGGGCGACGATGCCGCCGACGGACCAGCCGACGACCCGGTACGGTCCCTGCGGCTGGGTCGCCCGGATGGCCTCGACGTGCAGTGCCGCGATGCCCTCGATCGTCGTCGGCAGATCCCGTTCGGCGAGTACGAGTTCGGGCAGTTGCAGGCCGAACACCGACGCCGACGGCAGGGACTCGCCCAGCGCCCGGAACGGTTCGACGATCCCGGTCGCGGTGTGCACACACCAGACCTCGGGTCGTCGGCCGGTGCCGGGCGACAGCGGCACGACGCGTCGGCCGCTAACGCCGCCTTCCGGGTCGTCGAGCAGCCGGGCGATCTCGGCCGGGGTGCGATGACCGAAGAGTTCCGCCGCGTCGACGACCCGGCCCGTCCGGCGGGCCAGTTCGTCCCGCAACTGCAGCAGGGCGAGCGAATGCCCACCGGCGGCGAAGAAGTCGTCGTCCATGCCGATGGGTGTCCCGGCACCGTCTGCGCCCGCGTGCGGACCGGCCGCCGCGTCGCCCAGCACGGCCCGGAAGGCGTCGAGAACCGCTGCCTCGGTGGCGGTTCCCGGTTCGCGCACGGACTCCGACCAGGCCGGTTCGGGCAGTCGGCGTACGTCGATCTTGCCCGCGCCGCTGAGCGGCAGGTCGTCGAGTACGACGATCCGGCTCGGCACCATGTGCCGCGGCAGCGACGATCGGCACGCGGCCCGGAGCTCGGTGGCCGGCACCGACGGTGCCACCACATAGGACACGAGCGCTGGTCCGACCGGACCCGGCCGCAGGACGGTCACCGAGCGCTCGGCGCCCGCCCGCACGATCACCGCGTCGATCTCGGCGGGTTCCACTCGCTGACCCCGGATCTTGACCTGACGGTCCGCCCGGCCGACGTAGACCAGCTCGCCGGTGTCGCGATCCCACCGCATCAGGTCCCCGGTGCGGTAGCGGCGCACGCCGTCGGCGCCGGCGACGAACGTCGCAGCGGTGAGCGCCGGATCACCGAGATAGCCACGGGCGACCCCGGTTCCGCCGATGTACAACTCGCCGACGACACCCGGCGGGACGTGGCGCAGCTGGGCGTCGAGCACCTCGGCGCCGATGCCCGGTCGCGGATGCCCCAGCCGGATCGGTTCGCCGCGCCGGAACGCACTGGTGGACACGGTCACCGTCGTCTCGGTGGGGCCGTAGATGTTGAGGACCTGGGCGTGCTCCGACCACATCGCGGCCAGATCGGCCGAGAGTGCCTCGCCGCCGATGTACACCAGGCGCAGCGCACCGATCGCCGCCGGTCGCAGTGTGCGGACGACCGAAGGCGTCGCCGTGAAGACGCTGACCCCGGTGCGGTCGAGGAACCGGGTGAGGTCGTCCCCGCCGGTGATCCCGGCCGGGACCACCACCAGGGTCGCGCCGGCGGCGAGTGGCAACAGCATGTCGTGGAACGTGGCGTCGAATCCCGGACTGATGGCCATCCCGACGCGGTCGTCTGGTTCGACGTCGCCGAGCGAGGCCACGCGGTGTACACCGCGATGGGTGACCCCGACGATGTTCGGGGTCCCGGTGGTACCCGACGTGGTGATGACGTAGGCCAGCGCGTCGCGCGACACCGGCGTGACGGGTTCGGACACAACCGGTTCCGTCGGTTGGGCGGGGATGTCGGCGGGCGTGATCACACTCGCCGACGCGCCGGCGACCACGTGGTCGATCCGGGCCGTCGGGTAGGTGACGTCGACCGGTACGCACACCGCGCCGATCCGGCTGACCGCCCAGATGGCGACGACCGACTCGATCGACCGCGGCACCACGACGGCCACCGCGTCACCGGCACCGAGCCCTCGACGTCGCATCGCGCGGGCGGTCACCGAAACCCACCCGTCGAATTCGCGGTAGGTGAGGGACCGGTGCTCGTCGGCGATGCCGGGACGGTCGCCGTACGCCGCGACAGCCGTCGTGAACAGCTCGGCCAGCAGCGGTTCGGCCCCCGTCGTCGAGGATGCCCGCGCCCGGTCGGCGACGAAGCGTCGTTCGGCGCCGGTCAGCGGCTCGATGGCCGCGAGGCGACGTGACGGCTCCCCCACGACGGCGGCGACCGCGGCGACCACTCGCTCGCCGAGGGCGCGGATCGTGCCCTCGTCGAACAGTTCCCGGCCGTGGTGGACGCGCAACCGCCAGCCGCCGGCGTCGGGCACCGCCTCGACGTGGATGTCGAACTCGCTGCGCGGCGACATCCACGTCGGCGCGCCGGTGTCTGCCGGGTCGGGCCCGGGCATCTCCGGATCGGCCATCGAGAACGCCACCTGTACCAGCGGATGCCGCCCGGGGACGCGCGGCGGATCGATCAGGGCGACCACATCGTCGAAGGCGATCGCGGCATGATCGAGCGCCGCCAGGTCGTCGTCGCGGACCGCCGTGATCAGATCGCCGACGGTCATGCCGGGGCGAATCCGGGTGCGCAACACGACCGTGGAGATGAGCATGCCGACCGTGCCGGCGGTGTCGGAGTCGCGGCGCATCGAGGCGGGCGTGGCCAGCGCGATGTCATCGGCCCCCGACTGCACCGCGAGGGCCAGCACCAGGGCCGCGTGCAGGATGTGGAACTCGCTCGCCGACGCCCGGCGCGCGGCTGCCGGAATCGCCTGGCCGACCCCATCTTCCAGCAGATACTCAGTCGTCGAGGTCCGCAGGTCCCGGACGGCGGGACGGCGCTGCGCGAGATCGAGCTCGCCGCTGTGCCCCTCGAGCGCACGCCGCCAGAAGTCCACCAGCACGGCCCGGGACCGCTCCTCATCGGCAGCCAGCCGGCGGGCGACCACCGCGAAACCCGTGGGCGCCGGGCCCAGGTCGAGACCCGCCAGCAGCGCCGCCAGCTCACGCTGCACGATGCCGGCGGATTCACCGTCCATCGCGATGTGGTGCGCGACCACCACGACCGCCGCCGGGGTCACCTCATCGTCGCCGATGACCAGCCACACCCGAACCGGGGGCTCGCCGGCGAGATCGAAGGCCTCGCCGAGCATTCCGATCCCCGCGGGGGTCGTGAGCTCAGCCGCACCCACCCGCCGCAGGGCCGGGCGCCAGGCGTCGAGGACACGCTGCCGGGGACCGTCTGGCGTCGCGAGATACCGGGTACGGAGCGCGGGATGGCGGTCGACGAGCGCCTCGACCGCGCCGACTACCGCGGACTCGTCGGTACCGGGTGGCACGGGTACCACCGCGGGCACGGCGTAGATCGGCACCGCGCCGAGCACCTGCGCGCCCACCCACATCCGGCGCTGCGTGGGGGCGAGTGGGAGGTCGCCGAGGTCGGCCTCCGACGTGCCGGTCGGCGCACCGCCTCCCGCGTCCGTCCCCTCCGCGGGGAGTTCGGTCACCGCGCGTGCGAGCGCGATCGGGGTGGGGTTCTCGAAGAGCACCCGGGTGGGCACGCGGACGCCCAGACGGCGCCCCAGGGCGGAGGTCACCCTGGTGGCCGACAGTGAGGTCCCGCCCATCGTGAAGAAGTCGTCGGTGTCCCCCACCGATCCCGGTGCGACCTCCAGCACCTCGGCCATCACATCGGTGACCGCGGCGACGAGCGGAGCCGAGGGCGCCGGAGGCGACGACGCCCCGGCACCAGCCGGCGCCACCGCGGTGCCCGATACCCGTTCGGCCGCAATGACGTCGACGTCCGGTCCGTCGACCTCCGGGAACGGCTGATCGGCATCGGTTGCCGCCGCGACGACCGATCTGCGGAAGTCGTCGAGAAGCGCCTGCGCGACCACGGTCGGGACGGCGGCGGAGTGCACCACCGTGATGTGCAATTCGTCGTCGCGTTCGGCGAGCACGACCTCGACGTCGAACTTGGCGTCGACGGTGTCCGTGTACTCCGGGACCAGCGTGGCGACGACGGAATCCGCCTCGGGACCCGGGCCACCCGCCGACGCTCCGCCGAGCACGATCTCGCCGGAGGACTGGGGCACGACGTCCTGGTTGACCAGCAGTATCGAGATCAGCGGGTCCCCGGCCTCCCGGCCGTCGGGACGGACCGTGCGGGCGACGTCCTCGTAGGGGACCTCGCTGTGCGGTTGGGCGGCCAGGGCGGCATCGCGAGCCCGCACGACGGCGTCGCGGATCGGGAGCTCCGGATGCAGTTGCGTCCGCAGGGCGACGGTGTTGACGAACATGCCAACCACCGACTCCCACTCCGGCGCGTGCCGGCCGTGCACCGGTACGCCGATCAGCAGGTCCCACTCACCGGTCCACCGGCCCAGCACCGTCGCGAGCGCGGCGTGTGCGACCTGGAAGACGCTCGCCGACATCGCTTTCGCGGTCTGGTGCAGTGAATCCGTGCCGACGATCGACGCCGACAACCGCCCGGCGGCAGCGTCGCGCGGCCGCCCGCCGGTGTCCGCGATTCCCGGCAACCGGAGCGGGCCGGGGGCATCGGCGAGCGTCGACGTCCAGAAACGCAGTTGCCGTGCGTATCTGCTGCGCGGATCGGACGGGTCGCCGAGGCGGGCGATCTGCCACTGCGTGAAGTCGGCATAGGTGAACGCCTCGTCGGCGGGGACCGAGAGCCGCTGGCCGTCGTAGGCACGGAGCAGGTCCGTGAGCAGCACCCGGATCGACCACCCGTCGATCGCGACGTGATGCAGGACCACCGCCAGATGGGTGTGCGGATCCTCCGCCGAGTCGAGCTCGAAGACCGCGGCCCGGAACCCGGTCTCGGACTCCAGATCGAACGGCCGGCGCAGGAAGTCGTCGATGTCACGACGGAGACCCTCGGGACCCGTCGCGGCGTCGACGAGGCGATGCCGTAGCACCGGACTCCGATGCTCGATCCGGCGCTGCCGTGGACCCGACGGCGAATCCGGGTGGACCGTCCGGAGGACGGCATGAGCCGCGACCACCTCGTCGACCGCCTTCCGCAGGCGGGCGAGGTCGACACGGCCACTCATCCGCAACACGAGCGGAACATGGTAGGCCGTCGAACGCGGATCGAACTGATGGTGAATCCACATGCGGCGCTGCGGATATGCGAGCGGCAGGAACTCCGGCACCGGGAGTCGGGTGGGTGCCGCGCCGGACTCCACTCCGCTTCCGGCGCCGGTATCACCCGGCCCGGCCAGCAGTTCGTCGACACGTCGCGCGACTCCCGCGACCGTGCGTGCTTCGAAGATCTCGCGGACCCCGATGTCCGCACCGGTCGCCGCCGTCAGTCTCGACGTCACCTGCGTGGCCGACAGCGAGGTACCGCCCTCGGTGAAGAAATCGGAATCGGCGTCCAGCGACTGGACGGGACGGTCGAGGACCTCCGCCCACACCGCGGTCACCAGTTCCTCGGTGGCCCCCGACGGCGGCCGTCCGGGGCGGACATCCGAACCCGCTGCCGCACCGGCGAAATCGGGATCGGGCAGCGCCGCCACGTCGATCTTCCCGTTGCGTCCGAACGGCAACGCCGGGACACCGACGATCGCACTCGGGATCATGCTGCGCGGCAACAGGTGCGCGAGCTGACGAGGCAGGTCGGCCACTTCCGCATCGTCTCCGTCGACCACGACCCACGACACGAGGATCTTCTCGCCCGCCGGGGTGGTCCGCGTCGCGGTCACCGAGGTCGCCACGCCGGGCAGCCCCGACAGCGCCGCATCGACCTCACCCGGCTCCAGACGCACGCCGCGGATCTTCACCTGGTCGTCGGTGCGACCGTGGATCACGAACGTGCCGTCGGGACGCCGGTGGACGAGGTCACCGGTCCGGTACATCCGCCCGCCGGCGATGAACGGGTCGGTGCTGAACGGATCGGGGACGAACGCCCCGGCCGTCGTCGCCGGGTCGTCGAGATACCCTCGGGCAAGGCAGTTCCCGGAGAGGTACAGTTCGCCGACGGTGTGGTCGGGCACCGGCCGCAGGGCACCGTCGAGCACATACATCCCCACACCCGGCAGCGGAGCGCCGATGTGAACCGGCCCGCCCGGAGTTGCGGTGTACCGCGCACTGCTGACCGCGACGGTGGCCTCGGTCGGGCCGTACTCGTTGCTCAGCGTGTGGCCGGCCGTCCACTCCCGGACCAGCCCGGCGCCGAGGGGTTCACCGCCGACCGCCACGTGACGAACACCGGGGACTTCGTCGGGCCGCAGGGTCGCGAGCACCGACGGGGTGGTCAGCAGGACGCTGACCCGTTCGGCGCCGACGAACTCGGCGAGCTCGTCCGCGGCGATGACATCGGGCGGGCACACGACGATCGTGGCGCCGGCGACCCGCGGGGGCACGAGCCCCATCAGGTGTGCGTCGAATCCGGTTGCATACGTGTGCAACACCGCGTCCGACGAGTCGAGCCGCAGTCGGGCCACGGTGTCGCGCGCCCAGTCCGTGAGGCCCCGATGGGTCACCTGCACACCCTTGGGCAGTCCGGTCGTCCCCGAGGTGAAGGTGATGTAGGCGACGTCGTCCACCGACAGCGGGCGCACCCGCTCGGCGGCGGCGAACGGCAGCGAATCCGCCGCATTCGCACCGGAATCGGTATGTCGGGCGAGCAACTCGTCAAGGGCGAGCACCGGGATGCCGCCGGTCACGGATTCCGCGGTCGCCGCGAGGGTGACAACGGCACGCGGTCGGCACCGCTCGATGATCATCTGCCGGCGCCCCGCTGGGTCGGCCGGATCGACGTTCACGAACGCTGCGCCCGCGCGGGCGACCGCGACCGTGGCGAGCACGCCGAAGACCGAGCGCGGCAGCAGGGCGACCACCACGTCCCCCGGACCGATTCCCGCCTCGATGAGCGAGCGAGCCGTGAACGTCGCGAGCCGGTCGAGGTCGGAATTGGTGAGCGAGACACCCGACCCGGGCACCGGATGGCGCCGGTCGACGACCGCGATCGCATCCGGATCGTCAGCGAGCCCACCGGTCAGCAGCTCGTCGAGCGTGTCGAACTCGCGAATCCGATTCTGCGGCGCGATTTCCGGGACCGACGTCGGGTCCGACGGGGCGAGCAGCGCCGCGACCGTCCGGTTCGGTTCGCGCACCCCGCGCCGGATCGTCTCGACGACGAGGTCGCACAGAGCGTCCAGTCTCGCGGCACTCGCCACCGCATCCGTGCACGTCATCATCAGATGCAGCGCACCGTCCCGGCGGTACATCGACACGTCCACACCGAACAGCGGCACTCCCCCGAAGGCACTCGCGTCCGACGGGACGCTCGCTGCCGCAGCCGGACTCGCCGCCACCAGCTCGTCCGGGACGGCGCCGAGGGAGACCTCGAACAGCGGGGTGCCCGCCTTGACACGACCGGGATCGGCGATCTCGGTGATCTCGGTGAGCGGGAGGTCGGCGTGCGCGAACGCGCCGAGGTCGACCGCGGTGACCGAGGCCAGGAGGTCGACGAACGGCAGGTCGACGTCGATCGGGGTGTGCAGGGGTACGGCACGGGCGAACAGCCCCGGCACGGAGACCAGGCGCGGGTCGATCCGCCCGGACAGAGCGGTGCCGATCGTGACCACCTCGGCGTCGGACTGCCTTGTCAGCACCGCCGCGAGCGCGGTGTGCACGACGATGAACGGAGTGCTGTGTCTGGCCACCGCCAGATCGTCGAGTGCTCCGGTCTCGGTGCGGTCGAGCGACCGGTGCGCACGGTGCACCACCGCTCGTCCCGGCGCGGACGGATGCGGGGCCGCCGGGTTCAGTTCGGGCAGGCGCAGTGGTTCGACGGCCCGATCGAACGCCGAGACCCAGTGCGCGACGAGCTCGGTCCGCCGGGCGGCCAGCGACCCGGCTCGCCACGCCGAGTACTCCTGGTAGTCGACGTCGGCGGGCGCCGGGAGGGTCCCGGACAGGGCGGATCGCAGCTCTGCGGACAGGATGCCGAACGACTCGCCGTCGACCGCGATGTGGTGCGCGACGACGAGAAGCCAGGTCTGCCCGTCCACCGCGCAGATCCGTACCCGCCAGGGCAGTTCGGCGGCCAGGTCGATCGGCGTGTGCAGCGTACGCAGAGCGGCGTCGACCGACTCGATGTCTGCGACCGAGACCGTCTGCGCCAGTTGCGCTCTCAGTTCACCCGCGACATGGGAGTCGGGTCGGCGACGCTGCACCGGGCCGTCGGGACCCGAGGGGAACACGGTGCACAACGCGTCGTGCCGCGTCACGATCTCGAGCAGGGCACGGCGCAGCTCGTCGGGGCCGGCGTCGACGGGGAGGGCGAGCGGCATCAGATACCCGGTGAAGTCCGGCTCGGTGCGCCATCGGAGCCATAGATCCATCTGCTCGGGGGTCAGCGGCAGATCCACCCCGTCAGCGGTTGCGAAGTCGGCGAGACCGGTCCGGGAGCCGTCGGCGATCGTGCGCCCCGAACTCGCCGCGGACTCGATGTGCGCGGCGAGCGCGGCCACCGTCGGATGGGCGAACACATCGGCGACGGAGACTTGGTCGCCGACACCCGTCAGTGTGGCCGCGAGTCGCGCTGCCGACAGTGATGTTCCTCCGGTCGCGAAGAAGTTGGTGTCCGCGGCGACCACGGCATCCGTGCCGGTCACCGCGCGCATGGCGTCGGCGACGGTCTGCTCGGCCGGTGTCAGTGCTCGGGTCGATCCCGTCGGCACCTCGGGCAGCAGATCCGTGAGCCGGTGGCGGTCGAGTTTGCCGGTCGGGGTCATCGGCCAGCCGTCGACGATCGCGAGTCGCGCCGGGATCATGTGCGCCGGGAGCCTGGTCGCACAGAACACGAGGATCTGCTCGGCGGAGAGGGCGTCCAGCACATCGAAGTCGGCGAGGCCGTCCTCGGTGACGAATGCGAGCAGCCGTTCCTCGCCGCGGCGGCTGCCCGGGTCGAGGAGCACCCGCGCGTCGCCGACGCCGGGGTGCTCGCGCAGCACCGACGTGATCTCACCGAGTTCGATGCGGTGCCCGCGGATCTGGACCTGGTCGTCGCTGCGGCCGAGATAGACCATGCGGCCGCCGGCGATCTCGCGTACGCGGTCGCCGGTACGGTACATCCGGCGGCCGGTGCCGCGCGGGTCGGCGACGAACCGCGCGGCGGTCGTGGCCGGGGCGTTGTGATAGCCGAGCGTGACCTGATCGCCGCTCACGTACAGTTCGCCGATGGCGCCCACCGGGACCGGGCGTAGGTCGCGGCCCAGGATCGCCGTCGAGACGCCGTCCAGCGGGACACCGATGTCGCTGCGGGCGTCGTCGACATCGACGTCGACCGCCGTGAGGTGCACGGTCGTCTCGGTGATGCCGTACATGTTGACCAACCGGACGTCCGGATGCGCGGCCGACCACTCCCGTAACAGCCCCGGCGACAACGGTTCGCCACCGAAGACGACGGCCCGCAACGCGAGTGATCCGGCGTCCGGGGGGGCAGCGGCCACCGTCGGGTCGACGAGGTTGCCGAACGCCGTCGGGGTCTGCGAACAGACGGTGACCCCGTACCGGTCGATCGCCGCCGCCAGCAAGCGCGGGTCGAGCACGGTGGCGCGCTCCAGCACGACGACGGCACCACCGGAGGCCAACGGCCCCAGGATCTCCCAGACGGAGAAGTCGAACGCGTAGGAGTGCACCCAGCTCCACACGTCGTCGTCGGACGCGGCGATCGTGTCCAGCGCGGCGCCGAGCATGGCCGCCAGATTCGCGCGGGTCACCAACACGGCTTTCGGGACGCCGGTGGAGCCGGAGGTGTGGATCACATAGGCGCCACCCGGAACCGGTTGTGCACGTTCGCTTGTCGCGACGGCGCGCACCGCCGGCCCGGCTTCGATCACCGCGACGGGTGCGGTCGCGTCGACGATCAGCTCCGTCCTCGACGGCGGATCGTCGGGTTCGATCGGCACGTACACGGCATCGGCCAAGAGCACCGCGACGATCGCGATCACGGTCTCGACGCTCCGGGGCAGCGACAGCGCGACTCGGTCGCCCGGTTGTACCCCGTTCTCCCGCAACGTGTTCGCGAGGGCCTCGGCGCGACCGAGCAGATCCCGGTAGGTCAGAATCGCGTCGTCGGCGATGACGGCGGCGGCGCCCGGCTTCGCCTGCGCACGGCGTCGCAGGGCATCGATCGGGTCGACGGGAGCGGTCCGGCGGCTGCGGGCGGAGAGCGCCCGGTCGGCGGGAACCGGGATGCACGCCGCGACGACCGAGTCGGGCGTCGCGACACCGAGCGCGGCGACCGTCTCGACGAATCGGTCGAGCAGGTGGCCGGCAGCCATCGGGTCGACCCGGCGTTCGGCGACGGTCAGCGCGACCGACAACCCGTCCGGTTCGTCGAAGACGGTTACTTCCAACGCGGTTCGCGCCTGGCCGGCGGACAAGGTCTGGACCTCGGCGAACACCGCCGGGTCGGCGACGTCGGGCCGGGAGGCGTGATAGGCGAAGATGACATCGGCGAGCCCCGTCGGTGCCGCGTCGGCGTGGGTGATCGCCGCCGTCAGGCCCGCGCCCACGCGGGCGAGGGCCTCCGCAACGCTATTGCTCCGTACCCCGGTGATCCGCACCGGCACCGTCTCGACGAACATGCCGACCGGGCGTAGTTCCTCGGTGGTGAATCGCCCTGAGACCGGCACCGACAGCACGAAGTCGTCGGAATCCGAGTACTCGGCCAGTACGGCCGAGAGCGCCACGCACAGCATCGTGTTGAGCGTCGTCCCGGACTCGCGTGCACGAGCAGCGGCACGGTCCCGGGCCCCACGGTCGACGTCACGACGCAGGACGGTCGCCGGGCCGGAGGTGAGTCCCGCCGGCACCGGTTGCGCCGGCTCCGGCAGCACGATGCGAGAAGGAGCCTCCCGCAACGTCTTCGCCCAGTGGACCTCGGCCGCCGCATCCGCCGCGGCCGGCCGCGCGGACAGCGCGGCACTGAAGGCCACCGCGTCCTCCGTCCACACCGGAGTCGCACCGTCGAGACGAGCACGCAGTGCATGCGCGAAGTCGTCGACGACGATGTGCAGCGACCACTCGTCGATCGCGATGTGGTGGGCGACGAGAACGAGCTCGGTCCGTCCGCGGGTCTCGTCGACGACCGCACGCCACGGCAGGTCCACCGTCAGGTCGAAGGGGGCCGCGACGGCGAGGTCGATGCCGGTCGCGTCGAGGGTGGCCGCGGTCACCGGCGCGGCAACCTTTGCCTCGTCGACTCCGCGGACGACCGCGACCGGCTCCCCGCCGTTGTCGGGGTACACGGTCCGCAGTGCCTCGTGCCGCGCCGCGACGTCGATGAGTGCGGCGCGGACGACTTCGGCCGAGATGCCCTCGGCGAGAACGACATGCACCGGCAGGTGATAAACGGTCGCCTGCCGGTCGGCGCGATTGAGCAGCCAGATCTCCTGCTGCGCGCGGGTCGGCCGGTAGCGGACGGTGCCCGCGGGATCACCCGGCGCGGCGCGGCGCGGCGCGGAGGCCTCGAGGACGGCGGCGAGTTCGGCGAGGGTCGTGACATCACCGAGATCGCGCACGCTGACGACGACCTGCAAGGTGTCACCGAGGTGCGTGGCCAGTTGCATGAATCCCAGTGACGTGGCGCCGAGCTGGACCAGTTCGTCGTCCAGGGACGGCTCGGGCACGCCGAGGACGGACGTCACCGCGTCGGCAACGGCGCGTTCGACCGGCGTCGACGGACGGCGGCGCGCGGCCCGCGTTTCGGGCGCCGCGGCGATCAACCCGGCGGCGGCAGACCGGTCGACGCCGCCGAACCCGTCGAGCGGCACCGCATCCAGGATCGCGACCCGGCGCAGCCACAGCACCGCCGGGAGTTCCGCATTGACCCGGCGTCGAACCGCCGCCCGAATCCGTTGCGGATCCGATGGTTCGGTCGCCTCCGACGAGGAACGGGCCGGCACGAGTCCGAGCGCGAGCCCGTCACCGTCGCCGAGTACGGTCGCAGTCGCTGCCACGACCCCGGGGACCTCCGTGGCGGCACGTTCGAGCAGTGCGAGATCGACTCGGATGCCGTCGATCTCGACGATCTCACCGGCGCGGTGATCGATGACGAGAAGTCCCGTCCCCGGTTCGAGATGCCCGCGGTCGCCGGTGACCAGCATGCGCCGGCCGGGATGCCACGGACAGGCGACGAGTGTCGGCGACGTACGCGAGCCTTCCCCAGCGAAGTGCTGTGGCACAACGCTTCCCACGACGTACACGTCGCCCGTGATGCCGGGCGGCAGGGGTCGTAGACGGCGGTCGAGGATCGCGATGCCGACGCCGTCGCGCGGGTGTCCGCTCGGGAGTGGCCGGCCGATCGGCTGGTCGGGACGGACACGGTTCGCAGCGGTGTAGGGGCCCAGCACGCCCCGAGGGCTGTAGGCGGTCCGCACATCCCGGCCGGCGGCGTATCGGACGGCCGGCGCCGGCGCTGCGCCGGCGTCGACGATCAGCACCGTCGTCGCGGCGCCGCGCCCCGTGTCGTCGGCAAGTAACCCGGAGGGCACGATCCGGTGCGTCACTCCGGCGGCGTCGGGCTCGACGAGCCGCAACCCGTGGGCGGCACCGGCGACGATCTCGAGGTGGGCCGCCCAGGAGGCCATCGGCGCCGTGACCGCGAGCTGTCCGTGTCCCGCATCGGATGTGTTGTGGCCGAATGATTCCGGCGCGAACAGGCCGTCAACGATGAGCGCGGCCACGGCCCGCTGCGGGAGTGCGACCACACCCTCGGCGCCGACGGCGAAGCAGGCGGTGTCCTCCAGACGGGGCGACGCGGGCTCCGCCGACGGCGCGACCCCGGTCAGTCCGGCCAGCGTGTGCACGTCCTCCGCGCGGACACCGGCCGGCACGTCCGCATCGTCGTCGGCGATCACCAGCACGCCGGACACCCCCGGGACATCCGGCGACACCGAGTGCGGTGCTGCGGGATCGAGCAGGATCACGGCGGCCCCCGTCGCCGCGACGGCCCACCACGACAGCACCCGGTCCGCGTCCGACCCGACCAAGACGCCGACCGCCGAGCCGGGTCGCGCTCCGAGCGTGCGCAACCGGGCGCCGAGATCGCGAGCCCGCGCGTGCAGCTGTTCGAAGGTCAGCAGCGTTGCGTCCGAAGATGTTCCAGAGATCTCGACGGCGGGATCACGCCGGTGCCGCAGCGCGACGTCGGTGAGGGCCGTCCAGACGGTGCCCGCGTCCGGCGCCTCGTTCGCCGGCAGCTCACGCGCCTCTCCGGCCGAGGTGTCGGCGAAACGCAGCGGCAGGTCGTCGACGCGGGTGTCCGGCGCCCGGAGGAGCGCATCGGCGAACGTGTCGAGCATCGACAGGAACTGCCCGTGGTGTTCGGCGACCTCCGCGTCGTCGTATCGGTTGGGGTTCGCCTCGACGCCGATCATCAGCGAGGAATCCTGATCCTCACCGGGTACCGGGTAGATGTTGATCGTCAGGTCGTCGGCTGGGCCGACGGTCAGGATGTGAAACGTGGCTCGTGCTTCGCCGCAGGGGAATTCGCGGTCGAACAGCATCAGGTTGAGCATCGGACCGGAGCGTTCCTGAGCCGCCGTGCGCGGTGTCGCCCCGGAGGATTCGTCGGCGGCGAGGTCGGCCCAGATGTCCTCGCCGCGGTAGCGCTGGTGCCGCAGCGCGCCCATGAGCGCGGCCTGGGTGGACGCGAGCGCGTCGGCGACGCTGCCCGATCCGGTGACCCCGGTGCGCAGCGGCACGATGTTGGCGACCGGGAGCGGGGTGGCACGCAGCGCGGCGGTCGTCCGCGCGGCGACCGGGAACTGGAAGATCACCTCGTCGCCCTGCGCGGCCGCGCGGCCCAGATAGGCCGCGAAGGCGGCGACGAGAACGTTGGGCAGGATCGTCGAACCGCGTTGTGCGGCAGCACGTAACCGCGCCATCGTGTCGGCGGGCACCGCGGCGGCGACGCGTCTGGCAACGGCTGCGGGACGTCCCGGGCGGTGCGCCAGGGTCGCGGCGATCCCCACGCCCGCCATGTTCTCCCGCCAGTACGCGCGGTCGGTGGCGAAGCGCTTCGACTGGCGGTACTCGGCGTCGGCGCGGGCCGGAAGGTCCAGGTCGACCGGCTTCTGGGGCGGCGCGGGCTCGCCGGTGACCGCCGCGTGATAGGCCGCGAGGGCCTCGACCATCCGGTCCTTGCCGCCCATCCCGTCCGAGAGCAGGTGATGACCGCGGTTGTAGACCAGCGCCTTGTCGTCGGACAGCCGGAACAGGCACCCGCGTGCGGTCCGGTCCACCCGGGGGTCGAGGGGTCGCGAATAGTCCTGCGCCATCATCTCCTCGGCGACGGCGCGCGGGTCCGGCCGGTCACGGAGATCGATGATGTCGGCCCAGTAGTGCAGGGCGGGGTCGTACACGCCGACCAGCCCGTCCTCGGTGTCGACGAACCGGAGCTGGGTGAACTGCGCGCGCTGCACCACCGTGCTGGTCGCCCGCACGAAGAGCTCGGCGTCGATGGGACCGTCGATCTCGACGTACTGGGCGACGTTGATCGGCACATCGAGCGCCGCCTGCTGGGTGAACCACAGCGATCGCTGGGCCGCGCTGAGGGTGAAACGACGCGGGGCGTCGGGGTCGGAGGGACCCGACGGGGCCACGAACTCGCGCTTGGACGAATCGCTCATACGACGACCCGGCCTCTACGCGTGCGGCCGGGGAGAACGGGGCTCACGGGGCGGGCCGACCGTCTGATCCCCCCGGTCCCAGAAATGCCATGCCACACCCAGCCGTGCATGAAAAAGGCATGCGTCGGCCGCGAGATCGAAACACGGGCGTCGTCGAATTCAACGCCTTGCCTCACCACCCACCATGTGCCGTCCTCTTGTCACGCCGATCCGTTGCCGCCGGTCGCGTGGTGATTCTCATCATCGACGCGTCACCGGGGCGAACGGCCATTTCCCGACACTGTCATCGCGACGGCCGCTCGGCGTGAAACCGATGCGGGCCGAGCGGATGACAAGAGCCTATGGGACGGGTTGTCGCCTCACAACTCGGGGGGAACGCCGTTACTGACGCTAATCGATGTGAACGGAATGGTATTTCGCGCGACCTGCGACGGGATTCGGAAACACCGTGAATGCACACCCGAATTCACGGTCGGCAGAACATCGTCGAAGTGTAGTGAAATGTCTCGGAATTGCACCCGAGGAGCAAATGACCGAGAAAGGAAAACGACGGCCGTGCGTACACGGGCCGTCGTTTTCCGGACAACAATCGCCGATCGCGCGATCAGCCCCCGAAGATGTCGCGCAGGTGCTCGACCTCGGTGACGCGCTCGGCGTGGGTCGGCGCGGTGGGCGAGGCCAGGATGCACGTGACACCGGCCTCCCGGAACGCCGCGACCCGCTCGGCCACCTGGGCCTTGGAACCGATCAGCGACATCGACGTGACGAGGTCCTCGGGGACCGCGGCGGCGGCCTCCATCTTCTTGCCGTCGAGGTAGAGGTCCTGGATCAGCTTCGCCTCGTCGGTGTAGCCGTAGCGGATGGCGAGCTGGTTGTAGAAGTTCTTCCCACGGGCGCCCATCCCGCCGATGTACAGGGCGGCATGATGGCGCACGAGCTGCTTGGCGTTGTCGATCTGCTCGGCGTCGTCGGAGATGCGGGCGGTGGCCTGGACGACGATGCCCAGATCCCCCAGCGACGGATCGCGCTTGGCCTTGCCCGCCGCCAGCGACTCACCGAAGGCCGCGTCGATCTGCTCGGGGTGGAACAGGATCGGCTGCAGCTCGTCGAACATCTCCGCGGCCAACTCGATTTTCTTCGGGCCGATGGCGGCGAGGAGCAACGGGATGTTGTCGCGTACGGGGTGATTGATGATCTTCAGGGACTTGCCCAGTCCCGAGCCGCCATGCTCCTCGTCGAGCGGCAACGTGTAGTGCTTGCCCTGGTAGTTCAGTTTCTCGCGGCGCCAGACCATCCGGCAGATCTCGGCGTGCTCGCGGGCGCGTCCCAGCGGGTAGTCGTACTTGACGCCGTGGAATCCCTCGATCACCTGCGGACCGGATGCGCCGATACCGAGCACCGCGCGACCGCCGCTGATGTAGTCGAGGCCGGCCGCGGTCATCGCCAGGTTGGTGGGCGTCCGCGAGTACATCGGCAGGATCGCGGTCTGCAGTTCCATCGTCTCGGTCTTGGCCGCGATGTACCCCAGCTGCGAGACGGCGTCGAAGCTGTAGGCCTCCGGAACCGCGATGCGCTGCACGCCCGCGGCTTCGAAGTCCGCGAGGTTGTTGATGGTCTCGCGGAAGTCGCCCGCGTAGTTGATCGGCATGCCCAGCTTCATCGATGTCATGCCGACGGATTCTTCCACAGCGGCGACCGGTTTCCGAGGGTCTGTTGAACGTTCGATAGGTCGGCCCCGGCCGGGGACCCCGCGCACCGGAACTGTGCCCGATGTTTAGGTAAATGAGGGCGGTAGGTCCCACAATCGTCACCATGAGCGGCGAGATGCTGATCCTGGTGCTGTTGGTGGTCACAGCCCTCGGCTTCGACTTCACCAACGGCTTCCACGACACCGGCAACGCGATGGCGACGTCGATCGCCACCGGCGCCCTGAAGCCGAAGGTCGCGGTCGGGCTGTCGGCGGTGCTCAACCTGGTCGGCGCCTTCCTGTCCGTGGAGGTCGCGGCGACCATCACCAAGGACGTGCTGAACATCCAGCAGACCTCGGGACCCGACGCCGGGGAGCTGGTGGCCGGACTGTCGGCGACGACGGCGCTGCTCATCATCTTCGCGGGCCTGATCGGCGGCATCCTGTGGAATCTCTTCACCTGGCTTTTCGGGCTGCCCTCGAGTTCGTCCCACGCCCTGTTCGGCGGGCTGATCGGTTCGGGTCTGGCCGCGATCGGTGTCAGCGGGATCAACTGGTCCGGGATCACCTCCAAGATCCTCATCCCCGCGCTGGCCGCACCGGTCATCGCCTGTCTGGTCGCGGCGTGCGGAACCTGGCTGGTCTTCGCGATCACCCGCCGGATCGCCGACCGGCAGAAGGAGGACGGCTTCCGCTACGGGCAGGTCGCCACCGCATCGCTGGTCTCGCTGGCCCACGGCACCGGAGACGCCCAGAAGACGATGGGTGTCATCGCGATGGCCCTCATCGCCACCGGACACCTCGAGGCGTCGAGCGTCAGCCACGGACTCCCCTTCTGGGTGGTGTTCAGCTGCGCCGCCGCCATCGCGATCGGCACCTACCTGGGCGGCTGGCGGATCATCCGCACCCTCGGCAAGGGACTCGTCGAGATCACCTCGCCGCAGGGCATGGCCGCCGAGGCGTCGTCGGCCGCCATCATCCTCACCTCGAGTGCCGCGGGCATGGCGCTCTCGACCACCCAGGTCGCGACCGGCTCCATCCTGGGTTCGGGGGTCGGCCGCAAAGGCGCCCAGGTCCGCTGGTCGGTCGCCGGCCGGATGGCCGTCGCCTGGGTGACGACCCTGCCCGCCGCCGGCGCGGTCGGTGCCGCCTGCTACTTCCTCGCGCACCTGTTCGAAGACGTCACCGGGGCCCTCATCATCTTCGCGATCCTGGTCGTCGCGTCGGGCTACATGTACTGGCGCGCGCAGGAGAACAAGGTCGACCACGAGAACGTCAACGACGCCTGGGAGGGCGAGGCCCTCGCGGGCGAGGAGTGGGAGGAAGCGGTCGCCACCGAGACGGACGACACGACCCTCCCGCTGCCACCGGTCATCCCGGCCGAGATCATCGTGCAGCACGACCCGGAGAGGAGCGCCTGAGAATGGAGACGTTCGAGGCCATCGGCAAAGTCCTCATCGTCGGACTGGTCCTGGGAGCGGGACTGCCCGCGCTGTTCGCAGTCGGGTTGCGTCTGCGGTCCCTCGCCGACGGTTCCGTTGCCGCCGACGAAACGACCTCCGATCCGCATCCCGCGCTGAAGCCCGTGGCGTATCTCATCTTCGGCGTCGTCATCCTGGTGATCGTCGTCGGGATCCTCTGGATCACCCGGCAGACGATCTTCTACTACACCGGCGTCAAGATCTTCCCGTTCGGCTACAAGTGATCGTCCCCGCTTCTGATCGGAGACACCCCGTGGACCGCCCGACACTTCTGCAGAAGGTCGTGGAGTGGTTGCGCGCCGGCTACCCCGACGGCGTCCCGCACAACGACTACATACCGCTCGTGGCGTTGCTGCGCCGGCAGCTTACCGACGACGAGGTGAGCCAGGTGTCGGCGGAGCTGGCCCGCGAGTCCCCGCCGCCACCCGAACCGATATCGCGGATCGACGCGGCGGTGAAGATCACCCACTACACCCATGAACTGCCGCACGAGGACGACATCGCGCGGGTACGCGCACACCTCGTCGCCCGCGGATGGCCGTTCAGCGACGAGCCCGATCCCGATGGGGACGGTCCGACCGATGGGGACCTGCCCTGAGGACCCTGCGAACCCTGCCGCTGCCGTCGACCGCCGCCGTGCTCGACCACGTCGACGACCTCCGGGCGATCCTCGACGGTTCCTCGGCCTTCCTGCCCGTGCCCGACGACGCCCGCGCCGCAGCCGAACTCGCCTCGGCGCTGCAGGTCGACGCACCGATCGACGACCCCGTGTCCCTCGTCGTCTCGACGTCGGGGTCGACGGGCACCCCCAAGGGCGCGCAACACTCTCCGGCGGCCCTCGCCGCGTCGTCGCGGGCCACCGCCGACCATCTGGGCGGGCCGGGCAATTGGCTGCTGGCGCTGGCACCGCACCACATCGCCGGCCTGCAGGTCCTGCTCCGCGCGCTGACCGCCGGGCAGACGCCGGTTGTCCTGGACATGCGGGCCGGTTTCGATCCCGAGGTCTACGCCCGCGCCGTACGCGACTTCGAGGGTCCGCGGCGATACACCTCGCTGGTGCCCACCCAGCTCGTCAAGGTTCTCGACCAGCCCGCCGCGACCGCCGCCTCGCGGGAGCTCGACGCCATCCTCGTCGGCGGTGCGGCGACCCCGAAACCGTTGTGGGACAGAGCGGTCGACGAGGGTCTGCCGGTCGTCGCGACATACGGGATGAGCGAGACCGCCGGAGGGTGCGTCTACGACGGGCGACCCCTCGACGGCGTCGCGGCCCGCATCGCCGATCCGGCACCCGACGGGGTGGGGCGCGTACTGCTCGGCGGTCCGGTCGTCGCCTCCGGCTATCGCAATCTGCCCGACCATCCGGCCTTCGCCGAGCCGGGCTGGTTCCGCACCGACGACCTCGGCCGCGTCGACGACGCCGGGCTGCTCTCGATCGTCGGCCGCGCCGACGAGGCCATCTCGACCGGCGGGCTGACCGTCGTACCGCAGGTCGTCGAGGCCGTGATCGCCGACGACCCGGCGGTTGCCGAATGCGTCGTCGTCGGACTCCCCGACGACCGGCTCGGCGAGGCGGTCACCGCGTTCGTCGTCGTCCGTCCCGGAGAACGCGTCGACGTCAACCGGATTCGCGGTTCGGTCACCGAGCGGCTCGACAAGTACGCGGCCCCCCGGCGGGTCGTCGAACTCGACGCCCTCCCCCTCCGCGGACCCGGCAAGTACGACCGACGCGCGTTGCGGGCCCGCTTCGGTGCGCAGATGTAGTGTGTCGTCGCGCCTGGCGCAACGATGTGCGACAGCTGCAGTTCAGGCGGCGGTCGCAAGTGCCTGGGAGATCGACGTAGCGACGTAGTCCGCTCGGTCGCGGAGGTCACCCCAGGTGTAGTTCAGCACCGTCCAACCCGCCGCGATGAGCGCATTGCGTCGGGTACGGTCGCGCTGAAACGTCTCCGCGTCGCGGTGGAAAGCGAACCCGTCGATCTCCACCGCCACCATCCGGTCGAGGAAGGCGAAGTCGATCTCGTACCCGCAGGCCGGATGGTTCGCCACCCACCCTTCGATACCCGCGGTCCGGAGGATCGTGACAGCGAGCCGCTCGGCGGCCGACCGCGCACCCGATTCCAGCAGCTCGACCATCGGACCCATGTCCGCCGCGCCGACGCAACGGCGTCGCCGCTCGTAGGCCTCGACGAGACGCTCGACCGTGGTGCGCCGCTGCTGCAGCGCGGAATCGATGACCTCGATGCCGCCCTCTACCGCACCCTCCAAAACCGACAACGCGACCCCGGTGACCGGTAGCCCGTCCCGGGTCAGCACGTCGGCGTCGGCGAGAGCGCGGTTGAGAATCCGGACTCCCGTCACCGGATGACCGTGGCGGCCGCGGAGAGCGGTGACCGTGGGCAAGGCGGGTGGGGCTTCGACGATCCCATGCCACCATGCGGCAGCGAGTCCCGAGAGGACCCCGTGAGTGCCGACGGCCAGCGTCGCGGTCCGGATTCGCGTGCGGTCGGTCTCGGGGTGGTCGGCGAGCCGATAGACACGAGGATGCACCGATACCCACTCGCCGGCCCGCACCCGACGGTGCACCGCCGACCGGTTGATGCCGTGTTCGCGGGCATCGGCAGCGGTGAACACGCCGTCCTGCTCGAGGGCGAGCGCCCGAAAGTCCGGCGGAAGATGCATGACCTTCAGACGCACCTGCGCCGCAACCGGTTCCATCGCTCGACGGTCGCCGCAGATGTAGTGTGTCGTCGCGCCAGGCGCTACGAAGTTTCACACCTGCCGGGCAGCCGCCGACTCGCGCGCGCGGCCGTGACACGATGAACCCCGTGGCTACCCCCTCGCAGTGGATCCAGGGCGCTCGTCCGCGCACGCTCCCCAACGCGATCGCGCCGGTCGTGGTCGGTGTCGGCGCGGCGCTGCACTCCGGCGACGTCACATGGTGGAAGTCCGTACTCGCGCTGGCGGTGGCCGTCGCGTTCATCATCGGCGTGAACTTCGCCAACGACTACTCCGACGGCGTGCGGGGGACCGACGACGACCGGGTCGGTCCGATGCGCCTGGTCGGGTCGGGCGCCGCCTCGCCGAAGGCCGTGAAGACCGCCGCGTTCCTGTGCTTCGGGATCGGCGCGGTCTGCGGGCTCGTCCTCGCCATCGCGACGGCGTGGTGGCTCGTGCTGGTCGGCGCGATCTGCATCGCCGGCGCCTGGTTCTACACCGGCGGCAAACGCCCATACGGCTACGC
Source organism: Gordonia sp. SGD-V-85 (assembly GCF_001456905.1). NCBI lineage: Bacteria > Bacillati > Actinomycetota > Actinomycetes > Mycobacteriales > Gordoniaceae > Gordonia > Gordonia sp. SGD-V-85. The sequence continues at coordinate 121,373 of NZ_LNQO01000014.1, read as the reverse complement.
CGGCTGGGGCGAGGTCGCGGTGTTCACCTTCTTCGGGCTCGTGGCCGTCCTCGGCACCCAGTTCGTCTCCGCCGGTCGCATCGATTGGGTCGGACTGGCCGGCGCGATCGGGATCGGTGCGATCTCGAGCAGCGTGCTGGTCGTCAACAACCTCCGAGACATCCCCAGCGACACCGAATCCGGCAAGATCACCCTCGCCGTGCGACTCGGTGACGCCCGGACCCGGTTTCTGTTCGCCGTGCTTCTCCTGACCCCGCTCGCGATCAGCGTGGTCCTGGCCTTCGCGACCCCCTGGGCGCTGCTCGGACTGGTGACGTTCCCGCTGCTGTGGCAGGCCTACGCCCCGGTCCGGACCGGGGCGGCCGGACCGGGACTGATCCCGTCGATCGGGACGACCGGGAAGGCGATGCTCGCCTGGGCGGTCGTCACGGCGGTCGCGCTCGCGCTCACCTGACGGACCTCGACGCCAGACCTGCGCCGACGATCAGACCTGCGCCTCGACGTCGGGCAGGCTCGCCACGACCGCGGCGCGGAGTTCGTCGGCCGTGGTGGCGGATTCGATCAGCGCCCGCGACGCGTCGTCGGCGGTGTCGATGATGCCCAGCAACAGGTACTCCGCGCGGAGGCGCCGGTCACCCCGTTCCCGCGCGATCTCCATGGCCCGGCCGAACACCGTCCGGGTGTCGTTCGCGAAACGCGGACGGGCGCCCCGGCCCCGCGGTCCGCGCCGGCCGCGACCCGGCTCCCAGGGCCCCTCGCCGCCGAACGGTCCGCCCGGTCCGAAACCACCCAGCCCGAAACCTCCTGGCCCGAAACCACCTGGGCCGAAACCCTCCGGTCCGAAACCCTCTGGTCCGAAACCCTCTGGCCCGAGACCCTGTGGGCCGCAATCCGGCCGGGGTCCGCGACCGCGACCATGGTGCCGGTGCCCCCGACGCCCGTGACCACGTCCTCGGGGGCCGCGCTCGGCACGCTCGCCCCAGCCATCGGACAGGTCCTCACCGAAGCGACCGCGCACCGCTTCCCGGACCTTGTCGAGGTCGATTCCGATGCTGCGCAGGGCTTTTCGATCCTCCTCGTAGCGTTCGCGGGCCGACTCGTCGTCGGCGGTCTCCGCGGTGTCGGACCGTTCCGCGTGCTCGCCGTGGTACTTCCGGACCACCTCCCGGGCCGACGTCAGCGTCAACCCCTGATCGGCCAGCAGCGCGAACAACGGGCTGCGGGCGTTGCAGAGCATGCCCAGGATCAGGTGGTCATTGCCGAGTTGCCGGTGACCCAGGTCGCCGGCCTCCTGCGTGGCGAAAGCCAGCAGCATCTTGTCATCGCGACTGATTCGCTCGAACATCTGTGTCTCCTTCTGGCCCACTCGCGCGGGCCTCACGTTGTGAGTGCTTCTGATGCACGGCCTGTCGGCTGATCTGCAGCACTTCTGCGATCGCCTGCCAGCTCCACCCGTGGGCACGGGCGTTGGCCACCTGCACGTCCTCGAGCCGGTCGGCCAGGGTGCGCAGGGCGCGTACCGCGGCCAGGCCCCTCGCCGGATCGCCGCTCGCGGCGTCTCCGGCCAGCTCGGCGCTCGATGCGTCGGGTGCGGTGTCGGTGCTGTGGTCGTCGTGCATGATGTCAGGTTATGTTGACATCTCCGCTATGTCAAGAATTATTGACAAGCGGGGCATGGCACATCTGATTCGATCGCGCCGCCGCGAGCGGACTACTCGTTCTGGATCGACTCGCTGATGTTCATCCGCCCGGCCCGGACCGCGGGGACGAACGCACCGATCAGGCAGAGAGCCACGGCGATGGTCACGAAGAGCAGGGCCGACGGCCGTGGCGAGTACAGCACCGTCAGGGACGTCGTGATGGTCAGGATCTGGTTGCTGAGCAGATGCATGGCGGCACCGAGGGCGACGCCGAGGACCGACCCGACCAGGGCGACCGCTCCCGCCTCGGCGAGCACCGTCCGCGAGACGAACCGGCGGGAGGCCCCCATCGCCCGCAGGACGCCCAGTTCGCGGCGTCGTTCGAGGACCGACAGCAGCAGCGTGTTGAGCAGTGCGATCGCGGCCGCACCGGCGACGATCCACTGGATGGCGACCGCGAACGCGCCCGCCTGCTCGACAGTGGCCTGGGTGGCCGCGAGGGCCTCGGCACCGCTGTAGACACTGATGGGCTTGTTGCCCGTCGTCGGGACGCCGTCGACGAGCGCCTCGAGGTCCCGGCGGACCTGCTCCGGGTCGGCATCGGGCGAGGTGATCACCTGCAGGTAGGTGTCGCCGTCGCGATCGAACCACTCCCCCAGCAACTCCTGCGACATGGCCGCCACACCGGAGTCGAGGGAGACATAGTCGACGGTGTCGCGCACGACCGTCTGCCGCGGACCGTTGGGGGTCGCGAGTTCCACCGTGTCGCCCGTGCCCACGCCCAATGCGCGGGCCAGCACGTTCGACATCAGGATGCCGTCGCCGGCGAGGACGCTCGCCACCGCTTCCGGCGACGCCTTGCGCATGAACGGTGCGCGCGAACCCGGCTCGAGCCCTTGCACATTCGCTTTGCTCTCGCCGATGTTGACCGCGGCCCACTGACCACCGACGACCTCGGTGACCCCGGGAACCGCCGCAACGCGTTCGGCCACCGAGGGCGGCAGGATCGGACCCAGGGGCAGGCTCGCGGCCGACGTCGACGACACGTAGAAGTCCGGATCCCCCAGTCCGTCGAGCGATTTCGACATCGACGAGACGAGGTTGTCCAGTGCTCCCGACGTCCCCATGCCGACCGCGATGGCCACCGCGACCGTCATCAGCGTCGCCCACGCGCGCCGCGGGGCGCGCTCGCTGTTCACCGAGGCGAGCTGTCCGGGGCCACCGAACCAGCGCGCCACCCGAACCACCGCCCAGGCCAGCGGTTTCGACAGCGCGAAGCACAGCAGCAGCGCGCCGACCAGATAGAAGACGCCGGCCACGATGGCCGGGCGGCCCGGCACGGTTGCCACGACCACCCACGACGCGATCAGGCCGGCGACCCCGAGCACCGCGGCGATCACCACCGCGGGACCACGCCGCGCGGCGGAGTCCGACACCTCGACCGGAGCCATCGCCTCCACCGGCGAGACCGCGAACACCGCCCGCGCGGCCAGCGTCGTCGCCGCGACACACGCGACCACGCAGGCGATCACCGCCGCCGCGGGCGCGTACCCGGGCAGGTGGTAGTTGATGACGGTGCCGACGGAATCGGCCGGGGGTTCGGGCAGGCTGCTGATCACCGCCCGCCCGGCCAGGATTCCGAGGGGGATGCCGAGTACGCCGCCGACGAAACCCATCAGCGCGGCCTCGCCGAGCATGTCCCCGACGAGGTGAGACCGCTTGGCGCCCAACGCCCGGATCATCGCCAGCGACCTCCGCCGCGACGCCACCGCCATGTTCATCGTGTTGAACACCAGGAAGGCGGCGATCACCAGCGACACGAGCGAGACCAGCAGGGTCGCATCGCGGGTCACCGAACTCGCGACCTCGGCCTGCTTGGCGCGGAAGTCCGGATCGACCACCACCGCGCGGCCGTCCACGATGCCCTGCACCTGCGAGCGCACGGCGGACAGATCGGCGCCGGGCTCGGTCACGATGAGGATCGAGTCGAGCCGGCCCTCGAGTCCGACGAGCCGCTGCGCGAGGTCGACGTAGGCGAAGAGAAAGCGGCCGTTGTTGAGACCGGCGGCCTGCTCGTTGCCGACGACCTCGAGGACCTCGACCTCGATCCCGTTGACGGTCAATCGGTCTCCGCGGTCGAGCCCGAGTCCCGGGCCGACGAACACGCCGGTGCGCAGTCGGTCCAGGTCGACGGTCCCCGGACCGGTCCCGGCCTGCCCCTGCTGCAGGGCGCCGCGCAGACTGCCCGAGAGCTGGGTGACGCGTTGATCGGAGCCGAGCAGCGGCACGGCCGAACCGTCGACGACGACCGACCCGCGGATCATCGGCACGACGGCCGCCGCCGCGTCGACGTCGCGACGGATCTCGCCGGCCAGCGACTCGTCGACGCCGGTGTCGGTGATGCCGGCGACCTCGATGTCGGCGACCCCCGACACCGCATTGTTGAAGTCCCGCACCGACTCCGACGCCGACCCGTAGGTCCCGAGCACCGCGATCAGCAACGCCGACGACACGACCACCACCGCCAGCGAGGTGAGCAGGCGCAGCCGGTGGGTACGGATCTCGCGCAGGTTCAGCAGGCGGATGCGGGTCAGACCGGCGGCTAGGGCGGCGGCCCGAGAACCCCGTCGCGCCACTAGGCGATCTTCCCGTCGCGGACCGTGATGGTGGTGTCGGCGACCGCGGCGGCCTTCGGGTCGTGGGTCACCATCACCACCAGCCGATCGGGGGTGTCGTGGGCGACCTCGGAGAGCAGTTCGAGTACCGCCTCACCCGTCTTGGAGTCCAGGTTGCCGGTCGGTTCGTCGGCGAGCAGGATCGTCGGGTCCATGATGAGCGAGCGGGCGATCGCGACGCGCTGCATCTGGCCGCCGGACAGCTCCGAGGGCCGATGGTCGACCCGGTCGCCGAGTCCGACCCGCGCAAGCAGTTCCACGGCACGGGGTTTCGCCTTGCGGAGCGACTGGTTGTCGAGCAGTCGCGGCAGCGCGACGTTCTCCCACGCCGACATCGTCGGCACGAGGTTGAAGAACTGGAAGATGAACCCGACGCGGTTGCGCCGGAACTCGGAGGCGGCGGTGTCGTCGAGTGCCCCGAGGTCGACACCGTCGATGCTGATCCGGCCCGACGTCGGGGTGTCGAGAGCTCCGAGTACGTGCAGCAGGGTGCTCTTGCCCGCTCCCGACGGGCCGACCACCGAGACGAACTGACCGCCGTCGATGGACAGGTTCAGACCGTCGAGGGCGCGAACCCGTTCCTCGCCCATCTGGTACTCGCGCACCAGATCGACCGCTTCCACCAGGGCACTTCCGGTGCCGGGCGTCCGCCCGGGTTCCATCGACACTCCCGGATCGTAACCCACCCGCGGCGACCGGCCCGGGTCTCAGGCGGTCCAGCGACCGGTGGCGAGGAACTGGTCGAGCACCGTCTCGGCGGGGCCGAGGTCGAACGAACCGGCGGCGAGCCAGTCGTCGTCGAAGTAGGTCGTCGCGTACCGGTCACCCGAGTCACACAACAGGGTGACGATGCTGCCGGGCGTGCGCGCGGCGACCATCTCGGCGACGAGCGAGAAGGCCCCCCACATGTTGGTGCCGGTGGAGCCACCGACCCGACGACCCAGGAGGTCGCTCACGCGCCGCGCGGTCGCGATCGACGCCGCATCGGGCACCCCGATCATGCGGTCGATGACCTGCGAGATGAACGACGGCTCGACCCGCGGCCGGCCGATGCCCTCGATGCGCGAGCCGGTCTGGGCGGTCAGCGTGCCGTCCGCCGACGCGTAGGCCGGCAGGAACACCGAGTTCTCCGGGTCGACGACGGCCAGCCAGGTGTCGTGGCGCCGGTAGCGCACATACCGTCCGAGGGTCGCCGATGTACCGCCGGTACCCGCCCCCACGACGATCCAGGTGGGGATCGGGTGTTCCTCCTCGGCCAGCTGGGCGAAGATCGACTCGGCGATGTTGTTGTTGCCGCGCCAATCGGTGGCCCGTTCGGCCATCGTGAACTGGTCGATGAAGTGGCCACCGAGTTCGGACTCGAGACGCAACGCCTCGGCATAGACCTCACCGGGGTGCTCGACGAAATGACACCGCCCGCCGTGGCGTTCGATGAGTGCCGTCTTCGCCGGGGACGTGCTCCGTGCCATCACCGCGATGAACGGGACGCCGATCAGCTCGGCGAAGTAGGCCTCGCTCACCGCCGTCGACCCCGACGACGCCTCGATCACCGGCGTGCCCTCGACGACCCACCCGTTGCACAGCGCATAGAGGAACAGCGAGCGCGCGAGCCGGTGCTTCAGCGACCCCGTCGGATGGGTCGACTCGTCCTTGACATAGAGGTCCACGCCGACCTCGCGGCTCGTGTCGCCGTCGGCGACGGTCCAACGGGACCATGCGGGCAGCGCGACGCGGAGGAGATGGGTGTCGGCACTGCGCCGGCCGTCGGCCTCGATGAGGCGGACGGCGTTCCGGGTCCAGGCCCGATCAGCGCGACGGTCGACGACTCGCGTGGGTTCCACGGGTCGCCGAACTCACTTCTCGCCGCGGAGCCGGGCCTGCAGGTCGTCGTGCTTGGAACGGCGACCGGCCTCCAGTGCCGCGATCTCGCTGTTGACCTTCAGACGCAGGGTCTTGAAGAGGACCATGCCGAGCGGGAGCGCGATCAGCACCCCGAACACCGCCGCCACGAGGAACGGCACCTCGACGCCGACCAGGTTGCCGCCGACCATGATGATCACCACGACCGCGGTGACGAGCAGCAGACGCGCGAACGTGTATGCGAACAGGGCGAACGCCAGGGTCATCGGGCGACCACCCGCCTGCGGCGTGGCGTCGCCGGCCGTGGTCTCGCGGGTGGCCGCGTCGGGCGTGGCCTTCTTGCCGGGGGTGGGGTCGGGCGTTTCACTCACCCCCTCAGCGTACTGGGCGGTCTCGGCGCTCCCGCAGGTCGCGGGCCTTTGCATGCTCTTTACCTCCCACTGACGGTTCGAGTACCTGGGCGATTTGCGTGTATTCATAAGGAACTCGTCCACCACCGTGCAGAGCCGCTTCGCCATCTCGGCGCACCGACCGAGCACTCCAACACGCACAGGGGGAATCATGACCAGCATCGAGACCGCACCGCCCACGACCTACATCACGCCGGGACTGGCCAGCCAGCACACGTTGACCCCCGGCCAGGTCGCCGCGATGTTCAACGTGAATCCCAAGACGGTCGCCCGCTGGGCGAGCTCCGGCATCCTCGGCTCGATCCGCACCCCGGGCGGCCACCGACGCTTCCGCGAGGAGGACGTCGTAGCCTTGCTCAACCGCCGCGCCCACTGACCCGACGGCCCTGTGGTTCTCCCGACGACCCGACGCCCGGCCGGACCTCATCCGATCAGTGGAGAAGTGCGGGTCAGGTCGGCTTTCGCCCTGACCTCTCAGGCGTCTCACGTACGCTGGTCGTCGGGAGGTTGTCATGATCTATCTGTTCGCCGTTCTGGGTCTGCTGGCCATCGGTTTCCTCATGTGGCGCGCCTTCGGACCCCACTCCGACGAGTCCGGCGACACCCCTTCGCCCGGCCCGCGTCGATCCCGTCCCCGCGGCCCGCTCGGCCCCGACGACGACCCCGATTTCCTGCGCGACCTGGACAATCGCACCCGCGGCACCAACGGCACCGACGGTGATGAGATCTGAGGCGTGACGCGCGGCCGAAAAGCTGCGACCAGGTTCAGAACGTCTCTGCGGAACATACCCGTGGGTAGGGTATTGTCCACTTCACCATCGACTCCCCGATGGCCGGACCGAGAGAAGGCGCCGTTGAACCCGGGACGATCTCCGCGAGGGGCGTCGACCGATGACGACCTGAGCTTCGCCGAGAAGATCGGATACCTCTTCGAACACAGCCGTGACGAGAACGGCATCCGATATACCGGCAAGAAGATCGCCGAGAAGGCCAACCGTCTCGGCTACTCGCTGTCCGACGCGTACATCTCCCAGCTACGCACCGGCAAGGCCCGCACGCCGTCATTCCGCACCGTCGAGGCCATCGCCCGCGCCTTCGACGTCAGCGTCACCTACTTCCTGTCCAACCCCGACGAAGACCTCGAACGCGTTCGGCAGCAACAGAATTACGTCGAGATGCTCCAGGTCACCGGGAGTCACCTGTCCGGCATCGACATGGGTTCGCTGTGCCCGGACACCATCGACGCACTCATCGACCTGCTCAAACTGGTCAAGGCCCAGGCGATCGCCAAGCGGGCCGAGGAGAACTCCCCGAGCGAGGCGTCCGGCTGACGGTTTCCGCCGGCGCGCCTCACGACCGGGCGGTCCTCACAGACCGGCGTACGAGTGCAGTCCCGAGACGACCAGGTTGATGATGAACAGGTTGAACAGCATCGCCACGAATCCGGCGACGTTGATCCAGGCCGCGGCATTGCTGCGCCAGCCCGCCGTCGCGCGTGCGTGCAGGTAGGCCGCGTAGATCACCCAGGCGATGAAGGACACCGTCTCCTTGGGGTCCCAGCCCCAGAATCGGCCCCAGGCCGCCTCGGCCCAGATGGCACCGCAGATCACCCCGAGGCCGAACAGCGGGAAGCCGATCACGACGCACTTGTAGGCCAGGCGGTCGAGCTGCTCGACGGACGGCAGATGGTCGACGACCCGACGGACCGCGCCGCCCAGACCCGGACGGGTCGCGGCCGTGGCGGAGTCGTCGGACGAGGTCGGAGCCCAGCGCATCTTGACCAGATAGAGGATGCTCGCCACACCGGACACCAGCAGGATGCCCGAGGACACCGAGATGATCGAGACGTGCACGGCCAGCCAGTAGGACTTCAGGGCCGGGACGACGGGTGCGGCCTGGGTGTAGAGCCAGCGGCCGGCGATGAACATCAGCAGGATGACGGGCAACAGCACGAACGAGAGCAGCGGGCGGTGCTCGCGCTTGCGCAGGATGATCAGGGCGGCGAGCACGCCCGCGGCACACGTCATCGAGATGAACTCGTACATGTTGCCCCAGGGCGCACGGTCGGTCGCGATGCCGCGGAGCACGATCGAACCGATGTGCGCGGCGAGGCCGACGACGACGACCGGGAGCGCCATGTTGCCGAGCTTCTCGCCCGGGGTCCGGCGCGACGACTCGTCGACCCGCCCGGGCACCCGCGTGTCGGTTCCGTTCACCCCGGCGTTGACCAGCTGCTTCTGCTCGAGGCGTCGTCCGCGGACCGCGGCGAGGGCGCCCAGGAACAGAATGACCGCGACGACGTAGACCGTCATGGCCGTGCCGTAGAGCAGGTCCGAGTACCGCGCGAGAGTCTCGTCGATCGGCATCGCCGGAGCGTCGGTGTTCATGTGCTTCCTTTCGCCGGCCGCTAGAGCCGCCGGGTCGTCCGCCGCGAGGCAGGTCCGTCGGCGTCGTCGGCCACCAACTCGGCCGCCTGCTCGTCGAAGCCCTCACCCCAACCGGCCTGATCGGTACGCGCCAGCCCGGCGATTTCTACTACAGTACGTCGTTGCCCAGTGTGCGGGCCATCGGTGTCCTGGCCATCGCCGTCGGCACGAGCGCTCACGGCCGGCACCGGGACCAGTCGGGCCCAGATGCGGCGGCGGCGGATCAGCAGCGACACCAGCAGACCGCCGAGCATGACGATCGAGCTCACCAGCACCCAGATCTGGGCGGGGTCGTGCGAGACCTGGACCGACACCCACCGCTCGTAGCCGTCGAAGGTCACCGTCGTGCCGTCGGCGAGGGTGTGGCTCTGGCCGACCGCGAGGTTGACCTGCGCCTGACGTTGGAGGCGGCCCTGTTCGATGAGGTCCTGGTCGAGCGAGTAGACGTTCTGCGGTCTGCCGGTGTCCAGACCGGTGTCGCCCTTGAAGATCCGGATCGCGACGAAGGGGTCGTCGGGGGTCGGCGACGACGACGTCAGCAGCGAGCCGTGGAACGACGCGGTGGGCGCGAACAGGCCCTCCAGCGCGATCTGGTTCTTCCGGCGGTCGTCGGCGTCGGGGTACAGGCCCGCCGGGGTGTCGAAGCGTGCCGCGCCCGACGAGAGCATCGTCTGGAGCTCGTCCGGCACGAACGGGGTGGTCTGCGTGCGCTTCTCCCCGTTGGGAAAGGTCACCGTGAACGTCGGCGCGAAACCGTTGCCGAGGACGTAGACCCGGTCGCCCGCGACGCGAAGCGGTTCGTTGACGCGCACCGACGCGGTGTCCCAGCCGGCGGGATCGCCGAGGTTGCCCACGCTGCCGTCACTGCCCGCGGCGTACCGGATGGTGGCGTCGTACATGTCGGGCTGACCGCTGGGCAGGAAGGTCGCCGAGAAGTCGTCGACGCGGAAGCAGAACGGCGACAGGTCGGTGCCGTCGACCAGGTTGCCGGCGCGGAACGAGTCGTAGACGGCGGTCGAGGTGTTGCACAGTCCCTGTTCGCCGTCGGCGACGAGGCTGCGGGTGCCCTCGTAGCCGTACATCTTGCCCAACGCGATCGACACCAGCAGCGCCAGCAGCGCGAAGTGGAACACCAGGTTGCCGAACTCGCGCAGGTAGCCCTTCTCCGCCGAGACCTCGACGCACCCGTCCGGATACGCCTTGCTCGGCTCGCGGACCACGACCTCGCGACGCCACCCGCGCAACCGGGCGTCGATCCGTCGGGCGACCGTCTCCGGATCCCCGTCGACGGTGTGGGTCACGTGCCGCGGCAAGCGCGACAGGTTGCGCGGTGCGGCAACGGGTTTCGCGCGCAGGCTGTGGAAGTGCTCGACCATGCGCGGCGTCAGGCAGCCGACGAGGGAGATGAACAGCAGGACGTAGATCGCGGTGAACCAGGCGCTGGAGAAGACGTCGAAGAGCTGCAGGCGGTCCATCCACACGCCGAGCTGACCGCGTGCGGCGATGTACTCCAGGGTCTTCTGCTCGTTGAGCTCGCGCTGCGGGAGCAGGGCACCGGGGATCGCGGCGAGGGCGAGCAGGAAGAGCAGGATCAGCGCGGTCCGCATCGAGGTCAGCGAACGCCACAGGTTGCGTAGTGGCCACAGCACCCGGCGGCGGGCCCAGTGGGGCTTCGGGGCCGGCTCGGGGGTGTCCACCTGCGGGCGGTCGGTCACATCGGTCATCAGGACAGCACTCAGATCGGTAGTTGGGTGTCGGTGACGAAGCGGACCTGGACCCAGACGATGAACTGGTCCCACCAGCCGGTCAGGAGGGCGACGCCGACCCCGATCAGCAGGACGCCCCCGATCACCTGGATCGTGCGGGCGTTCCGGCGGAGCCAGCCGAGACTGCGCAGGGCCCAGGCCGAGGAGAAGGCCAGGATCACGAAGGGCAGGCCCAGGCCGAGGCAGTACGCGACGATGAGGGTCACGCCCTTGGCCGCCGTCGACCCCTCGGTCCCGCTGACGGTGGCGATCACCGCGGCCAGCGTCGGCCCGAGGCACGGCGTCCAGCCGAGTGCGAAGACCGCTCCGAGCAGCGGCGCCCCGACGATGTTGGAGACCCGCCGCGGTTCGAAGCGGACCTCGCGCTGCAACGCCGGGATGAGGCCGATGAACACCAGGCCCATGGCGATGGTCACGACCCCGCCGATGCGTTGCAGCAGTTCGCGATTCAAGACGAAGGTGCTGGTCACGCCGAGGACGGTGGCGGTGGCGGCGACGAAGACGACGGTGAAGCCGAGGACGAACAGGCCGGCGGCCAGCGCGACCCGCGACCGGCCGCTCTTGGCGCTCTCCCCCACCTTCACCGCGGGCGCCTCGGCCCCGACGAGACCCGCGAGGTAGGACAGGTAGCCCGGGACGAGGGGCACGACGCACGGGGAGGCGAAGGACACGAGCCCGGCGAGCAGGCAGGCGGCGAAGGCGAGCAGCAGCGGTCCGCTGGAGACGGTGTCGGCGAACGTGTCGCCGATCGAGGAGGCGAGCACCAGGGTGGTCGAAGCCTGGGTGAACGGGTCCATCACATCGACCCCGCCGGCTCGGCCGCGACGCGCTTGACGACCTCGTCGAGCTCGTTGTCGGAGACCGCCTTGAGGAACACCGCCGCCGGCCGGTGCTGCCGATCGAGGACGATCGTCGTCGGCACCACCGAGGTGGGCGTGGTCAGAGCGGCCAGTGACATCCCCGGGAAGTCGTAGATCGACGGGAACCCGACCTTGCGGTCGAGCACGAAGTCCTTGGCCGACTCCCGGTCGTCGCGCAGGTTGATACCGAGGAATTCCACCCCGTCGGCTCGGTTGCGTTCGTAGACGCGCTCGAGGTCGTCGGCCTCACCGCGGCAGGGTCCGCACCACGAACCCCACACGTTGACGACGACGACCTTGTCCGCGAATCGCGGATCGGACAGCGACAGCGGCTGTTCGGTGACCAGGTCCTCGCCGGCGAGTTCGGCGATCGGCTTGCGCTCGTCGGGCGCGTAGGTGATGACGGTCTGCCCGCCCGGTGAAACGAACTGGAAGGTGTTCCCCTGCGCGACCGCGTCGTCGCCGGTGCTGCATCCGGCGACCAGCAGGATCAGGGCCGACAACATCGTCGGCAGGAGGAACTTGCGCACTACGTCAGGCTTTCTTCACGCACCGGTGGCCAGTGGGTCCGAGGACCCGGCCGGCTCGGAGTAGATGATGTCGACGAGGGCGTCGTCGTCGTAGATGAGGCTGGTCAGCGAGGCCAGCGAGCACTGCCGGCGACGCGGGTCGTGCCAGAGTCGCTGACCTTCGAGGAACCGGCGCAGGGTGTATACGGGCAGCTGGTGGCTGACGCAGACGGCTTCGTGACCGCGGGCGGCGTCGCGGGCCTTGTTCGCGGCGGCCAGCATGCGGTGTGCGAGCTGGATGTAGGGCTCGCCCCAGGAGGGGGTGAACGGGTCGCGCAGTTTGGGCCAGTGTCGGGGCTTGCTCAGCGCGCCGTCGCCGACGGAGACCTTGAGACCCTCGAAGACGTTGTCGGCCTCGATGAGGTCGTCGTTGGTGAGGATCGGGACGCCGTGCGCGGCAGCGATCGGGGTGGCGGTCTCCTGCGCGCGCTGCAGCGGCGAGGCGAACACGGCCTTGACGTCGTGGTCGGCGAGGGTGTCGGCGACCTTGCGGGCTTGTGCCTGGCCGTCGCCGGAGAGGCGGAAGCCGGGGAGACGGCCGTAGAGGATGCCGTCGGGGTTGTCGACCTCTCCGTGGCGCATCATGTGGACGATCGTGTGCATCAGGCGTTGTCCCCCGGGGTGGCTGCGGTCGCGGCCGCCTGCGCTGCCGCGGGCAGCGCATCGGCGATCTGCGAGAAAGCATCCTCGTCCAGCGCCGCGGACACAAACCAGGCTTCGTAGGCGCTCGGCGGCGCGTACACGCCGCGTTCGAGCAGGGCGTGGAAGAACGGCGCAAACCGCCAGGTCTCGGTGGCGGCGACGCCGTCGTAGTCGAAGATCGGGATCTCCGGGTCGGTAGTGAAGAACACACTCAGCAGGCTGCCCGCCTTCTGTACGCGGTGGGCCACCCCCGCCGCGGAGAGGGCCTCGTGCAGCAGGGTCGCGAGGCGGTCGGAGTTGGCGTCGAGCGTGCGGTAGACCTCGACGTCGGCGTTGCGCAGGGTCGCGAGGCCGGCGGCGACGGCGACGGGATTCCCCGACAGCGTGCCCGCCTGGTACACCGGCCCGGTCGGCGCGAGACGTTCCATGACGTCCGCGCGGCCACCGAACGCCGCCGCGGGCAGTCCCCCGCTCATGACCTTGCCGAAGGTGTAGAGGTCGCCGGCCACGCCCTCGAGTCCGTACCAGCCACTCGGGCTCACCCGGAACCCGGTCATGACCTCGTCCATGATCAGCAGCGCGCCGTGGCGGCGCGTCAGGTCGCGGAGTCCGGCGTTGAAGCCCTCGACCGGCGCGACCGCGCCCATGTTCCCGGCCGCCGCCTCGGTGATGACGGCCGCGATGTCGTCGCCGAACTCGGCGAAGGCGTCGGCGACGGCGGTGAGGTCGTTGTAGGGCAGCACGAGGGTGTCGTGCGCCGACGCACCGGTGACGCCGGGGCTCGTCGGCAGCCCGAGCGTGGCGACGCCGGAGCCGGCCGCGGCCAGCAGCGCGTCGACGTGACCGTGGTAGCAGCCGGCGAACTTGATGATCTTGGACCGGCCCGTGAAGCCGCGGGCCAGCCGGATCGCCGACATCGTCGCCTCGGTGCCGGAGTTCACCAGCCGGACGCGCTCGACAGGGTCGACGCGGCCGATGATCTCCTCGGCGAGTTCGATCTCGGCCTCGGTCGGGGCGCCGAACGACAGGCCGCCGGTGGCCGCCTCACGCACCGCCTCGACGACGGCCGGGTGCGCGTGCCCCAGGATCATCGGACCCCAGGAGCTCACGAGGTCGACGTAGTCGTTGCCGTCGGCGTCGGTCAGCCGGCATCCGGACGCCGAGGAGATGAAGCGAGGGGTCCCGCCGACCGCGGAGAACGCGCGCACCGGGGAGTTGACGCCGCCCGGGATGGCCTGGGTCGCGCGGGTGAACAGCGCGGCGGAGGCGGCCGTGCCGGGAGCGGGCGTGGCAGCAGCGGAAGGGGTCACGGCCTACAGTGTTCCAAACGGCACCGGGTGACCCAAATCCTCGCTGGTCGGAGGGGGTGCGACCCGGCTCGAACCGGACCCGGTCAGCTCGCGAGCGCGGTGCGCACCTGGTCGGCGATCGCCGCCTGACCCGCCTCGTTGGGGTGCACCGCGCCGGGTCCCGGAGTGGTCATCGGCTCGATCCAGCGCTGCTCGCCGGCACACGCGTCGTGGCCCTCGGAGACCTGTGACATGTCGACGAACTCGACGCCCTCGTCCTGCGCCGCGCGCCGCCCGTAGGTGTTGAGCGCGGTCTGGAGCTCGCGGATCATCGGTACGTCCCCGGCGGCGAGTCGCATCTCGGGATAGCAGCCGGTCGTCGGCGGGACCAGCCAGGGATAGCCGACGAGCAGGATGCGCGCGTTCGGCGCGCGGTCCCGGACGTCGCGCAGGGCCTGCCGCACGGCGGGATAGATGTCGGTGGCGACCGGCTCGATCAGCGCCCGTCCGTAACGGTCCGTGCACGGCGAGCCGGTGCGGTCGGAGTCGGCCAGTTCGCCGCAGAGCCGGATCGCGCGACCGTAGGTCTCCTCGTCGTTGCCGCCGATCATCATCGTGACCACGTCGGTGTCGCCGTCGAGGGCGTCGAGTTGGGGCGGCACGCCCTGGTGCTGCGACTCGCGGAAGTCGTCGGTGTCGGCGCCCGCGCAGCTGACGTCGGTGAGGTCGAAGTCCTCGTCCGCCGCGACGACATTCGCGTAGTTCCTCGACGACCGCAGGCAGTAGATCGGCGAGTCCTCCTCCAGTGGCCGCACGCCGGTCCCGGCGCTGAAGCTGTCGCCGAGGTTCACGTACTCCGTCGACCGGGTGTCGTTTTCCGTCGACTGGGCAGGCGTTTGCGTCGACTGGGCAGGTGTTTCCGTCGACTGGGCGTCGTTCTGCGTCGACTGGGCACAGCCGGCGAGGACCGCTCCCGCCGCGAGCAGCACGAGCCCGGACCGGATGAGCCGCCGTGGACGTCGATCGTCGAACCTGCGTGCCGTCATGCCGCCATCCTGCGTCCGGTGAAGCCCGTCGGCAACCACCGGCCGGCCGCCCGCCCACGCGGGTAGCGTGGTTCGCCGAGGGGATCGCCGCTCCGCGCGGAGTCCCGCAACCGAGTCACGAGGATGTGAATGCGCATGAGCGACAAGGAGATTCTCGACCCGCAGGCCGTGCTCGACGGCGTGCCCACCGGACTCTGGATCGACGGCCGGTCCACACCCGCAGCCGACGGCGGGACCTTCGAGGTCTACGACGCCGCGACCGAGGAGTCGCTCGTCTCGGTCGCCGACGCGGGGGTCGCCGATGCCCGCCGCGCTCTCGATTCCGCCGTCGCCGCGTCGGCGGACTGGGCGGCCACCGCACCACGGGAGCGCGGCGAGATCCTCCGCCGGACCTTCCAGTTGCTCACCGATCGCGCCGACGACATCGCCATGCTGATGACCCTCGAGCTGGGCCGCGCCCTCCCCGACAGCCGGGCGGAGACGACGTACGGACTCGAGTTCTTGCGGTGGTTCGCCGAGGAGGCCGTCCGGATCGGCGGTCGGTTCAGTCCGGCGCCGGCCGGCAACGGGCGCATCCTGGTGGCCCACCAGCCCGTCGGGCCGTGCCTGGCGATCACCCCGTGGAACTTCCCGCTCGCAATGGGGACGCGCAAGATCGGGCCCGCGCTCGCCGCGGGCAACGTGATGCTCGTGAAGCCGGCCCGCGAGACGCCGCTGACGATGCTGGCTCTGGCCGAGGCCTTCGCCGAAGCCGGTTTGCCGCCCGGCGTGCTGTCGGTGCTGCCCACCACGTCGAGCGGCGACGTGTCGTCGACGTTGATCACCGACGATCGCATCCGCAAGATCAGCTTCACCGGGTCGACGCCGGTGGGTCGCAGCCTGCTCGGCCAGGCCGCCGATCGCGTCCTGCGCACGTCGATGGAACTCGGCGGCAACGCTCCGTTCCTGGTCTTCGACGACGCCGACGTCGACGCCGCGGTCGAAGGCGCGTTCGCCGCTAAGATGCGCAACGGGGGCGAGGCCTGCACCGCCGCGAATCGGTTCCTGGTGCAGTCCGGTGTCGCCGAGGAATTCACCGAGAAGCTGGGGGCGAAGATGTCGGAGGTCCGGATGGGACCGGGGTACGACGACGGGGTGACCCTGGGGCCGCTGGTGAACGCCGACCAGCGAGACAAGGTTGCCGACGCGGTCGAGCAGGCCGTCGCCGACGGTGCCCGTGTGCGACTGGGCGGTGAACGTCCGGAAGGCCGGGGTTTCTTCTATCCCGCAACGGTTCTCGACAACGTCGATCCGTACGCGCCGGTGACGCGCGAGGAGATCTTCGGACCCGTCGCGGTGATCAGCACCTTCGACGACGAGTCCGCGGGCATCGAGGCCGCCAACTCGACCGAGTACGGCCTGGCGTCGTACTTCTACAGCCGCGACCTCGAGCGCTGCATGCGCGTCGCGGGTGCCCTGGACTCCGGCATGGTCGGGGTCAATCGCGGGGTGATCTCCGACGCCGCAGCACCGTTCGGTGGCATCAAGCAGTCCGGGATCGGCCGTGAGGGCGGCAGCGAGGGCATCGACGAGTACCTCTCGGTGAAGTACATCGCGCTCACTTGACCGTGTTACGTGTGTGACTAGTGATGCAGGTGTTATCGATCCGATACCTGTACGACCGTACTGATCCCTACACTCGGTCACCATGCGTCGTAGAACCCTCACGACCGCGGCAGCCGCGGCCGCAATCGCAACTGCCGCCTCGGTGGCGGTCGCCGTCGCACCCTCCGAACCGGTGGCGAAGGTCGAGAATGCCGCGATCAGCACCGATTTCGGCAGCGTCGACCTCGGCAGCTCCGAACTCGGTACCCCGAACAGCAACTTCCTCTGGCAGAGTCCGGGGACCCGGTACATCGTCGTACTCGGCGCCAGGTTCGGCGTTCTCGGGCAAACTCCGGATGTCCTCAAGCGTCGTCTCGACGTCGCGGCGAACCTCGGCAAGAAGCACCCGTTCAACCGCATGATCGTCTCCGGTGGCGACACCCACTGGCTGCCCGTCACCGAGGCCCAGTTCATGAACCTCGGGCTCATCCGACGTGGAATTCCCATGTGGCAGATGGTCAACGAGGGCGCCTCCACCTCCACGGTGCAGAACGCCCAGAACACGGTGCGGATGCTGAAGCACATGGGCGCCAACGGCGCGATCATCGTGACCAACGGCTTTCACATGGAGCGCGCGATGAAGAACTTCCGCGACGCGGCCCGGCAACAGGGCGCGCGCATCGAGTTCCGGTCCGCGTACGCCTAGCACCTCGCGAATACCCTTCTCGCGTCGCCGATTCCGTCCCGCTGATTCGATCCCATCAGCGGGACGGAAACGGCACCGCGAGAACGCAGCTCGCCCCGCCGGCCGAAGCCGACGGGGCGAGATCGTGGTGCTTCAGGGGCGATCAGCGCAGGAGCGCGCGGCTCATGACGACGCGCTGGATCTGGTTGGTGCCCTCGTAGATCTGGGTGATCTTGGCGTCGCGCATCATGCGCTCGACCGGGAAGTCGCGGGTGTACCCGGCACCGCCGAACAGCTGCACGGCGTCGGTGGTGACCTCCATCGCGACGTCGGACGCGAAGCACTTCGACGCCGAGGAGATGAAGCCCAGGTTCTTCTCGCCGCGTTCGGCGCGAGCGGCCGAGGTGTAGACCATGAGGCGAGCCGCCTCGACCTTCATCGCCATGTCGGCGATCATGAACTCGACGCCCTGGAACGAGCTGATCGGCTTGCCGAACTGCTTGCGGTCCTTGACATATGCGATGGCCTGGTCGAGCGCGCCCTGCGCGATGCCGACGGCCTGCGCGCCGATGGTCGGGCGGGTGTGGTCGAGGGTCTGCAGGGCGGTCTTGAAGCCGGTGCCCTCGTCGCCGATGATGCGGTCGAGCGGGATGGTGCAGTCCTCGAAGTACAGCTCCGCGGTCGGCGAACCCTTGATGCCGAGCTTCTTCTCCAGCGGTCCGACGGTGAAGCCGGGGTCGTCCTTGTGGACCATGAACGCGGAGATGCCGTTGGCCTTCTTCTCCGGGTCGGTCACGGCCATCACGGTGTACCAGCTCGACTTGCCGCCGTTGGTGATCCAGCACTTGGAGCCGTTGAGGACCCAGTTGTTGCCGTCCTTACGGGCGCGGGTCTTCATGCCCGCGGCATCCGAACCGGCCTCGCGCTCGCTCAGGGCGTACGACGCCATGTCCTCACCGGAGGCGATGCCGGGCAGCACCTGCTGCTTGAGTTCCTCGGAGCCGTTGAGGATCAGGCCCATGGTGCCGAGCTTGTTGACCGCGGGGATGAGCGACGACGATGCGTCGACGCGGGCGACCTCTTCGATGACGATGCAGGCGGCGATGGAGTCGCCACCCTGGCCGCCGTATTCCTCGGGCACGTGGATGGCGTTGAAACCCGATGCGACGAGGGCGTCGAGCGCCTCCTGCGGGAACCGCGAGTTCTCGTCGACGTCTGCGGCGTGCGGCTCGATCTCCTTCTCCGAGAGCGCACGGATCGCCTCGCGCAGCGCGATGTGCTCTTCCGGGAGCTCGAAGACGTTGAAGTCGGGATTTCCGTAGCCCATGACAACTCCTCACGGCACAGCGAGTGCCTGTTCGTTCCCGGCACACGGGGTGCCGGCAGATGTTGACAACCAGTTCAGCACGGCACTGAGTGCCATGTCAATCGATGCGGTCCCCGTCCCCGCCGATTGTCCTCGAAACCGGCGCCGATGTCCCGCAGCCCTCCACCTGATCAGTCCTCCCCCAGCTCTTCGGCCACCCGACGTGCGACTTCCGACCGAGACATCCCGGCCGGATAGGCGACCACGGTGACCTGTCCGCCCGACCCGCCCCCCGGGACCGGCGCGCCGCCGGCGCCCCCGGCACCGAGTGCCATCGCCACCCGTCGCAGCTCGTCCCGCAGTCGTTCGGGGGTGGCCTCGGCGTCGCCGCGGATCATCTGCCGCAGCAGGAAATTGTGAGTGCCCGTGACCGCCGCCACGTATGCGACGACACGCACCGGCGACTCGCCGGGCAACCGTGCGCGCAGGAAGTCCTCGAACGCACCCTGGTAGCGGTACGTCGTCACCAGCTCGCGATCGCGCAGCGCGGGCACCTCCTGCACCACCTGTGCGCGCCGAACCGCGAGTTCGCGATCCCGGACGAAGTGGGCGAAGACCAGTTCGGCCGCCGCACACACCGCCAGCCACGGATCGTCGTCGGAGGCCGCAAGCCGGTCTCCGACCTGCGCGAGCAGCGACTCGTGGTCGGCGAAGATGACATCTTCCTTGGACCCGAACTGCCGGAAGAACGTGCGACGGGACATCCCGGCGGCGGCCGCGAGCTGCTCGACGGTCGTCGACTCGTATCCGTGTTCGCTGAACAAGCGGATGGACTCGGCGACGACACGCGTGCGGAAGGCGGTCGGATCGGTGTCCGCGACTGACATGGGTCAAGTATCACCACATGGAGGCGACGAGACCCTCGGGCCGTCCCGAACCGGGAGTTCGGCGCGGACCCGTGCAGCGGATCGGTGCGCATTACTCGTCAGTAGCGACCGCCACAAAAGCTGGGTCCGACGCGTGGTCACTACGTACGGTGGAGCCATGGCAACCCCCACCGCTCCCACCGAGAAGACCCCGGCTGAGAAGAGCTCGACGGAGAAGACCCCGTCGACGACGAGTCCGACACCCATCGCGACCGAACCGACCGTCGACGACCCGGTCGCCCCGACCGACGTCTCCGCCGACGACGAACTGTCCGCGGACGAGCGGGCACTGCTCGTCGACAATCTGCGGTTCGTCCTCGACGGTCGCTGGCGGGCGACGAGGGAGACGGTGCGGGAGAACTCGAACCGCGCCGACCTCCTGCCCGACCCGTCCCGGACGCTCGACGAGGCGCGCGCCCACACCCTCGAGGTGATGCGCGAGCTCGCCTCGCAGGGTTTCGCGGCCGCCGGTTTCGCCGAGGACCACGGCGGCAGCGGTGACATCGGCGCGTCGATCACCGCCATCGAGATGCTCGGTTACGCGGATCTGTCCCTCATGGTCAAGGCCGGCGTGCAATGGGGCCTCTTCGGCGGCGCCGTCGAAAACCTCGGTACCGCAAGGCATCACGAGAAGTACGTGCCCGGCATCATCGACCTGAGTGTCCTCGGGTGCTTCGCGATGACCGAGACCGGGCACGGTTCGAATGTGCAGGCCATCGAGACCACGGCGACCTACGACCGCGAGGCCCGCGAGTTCGTGATCAACTCCCCCACCCCGTCGTCCCGCAAGGACTACATCGGCGGCGCCGCCGCGCACGCCCGGTATGCCGCGGTGTTCGCCCAGCTCGTCACCGGCGGGCCCGACAAGGAGCCCGAAGGCCGTGGCGTGCACTGTTTCGTGGTGCCGATCCGGGACGAGGACGGCGCCGACCTGCCCGGCGTCACCACCAGCGACTGCGGGTACAAGGGCGGACTCGCCGGCGTCGACAACGGCCGGATCATGTTCGACAACGTCCGCATCCCCGCGGAGAACCTGCTCAACCGCTACGCCGACGTCGCCGATGACGGCAGCTACAGCTCGCCGATCGAGAACACCAACCGCCGCTTCTTCACCATGCTGGGCACCCTCATCCGCGGCCGCGTCAGCGTGGCGGCGACCGCGGGTGCCGCCGGCCGCAAGGCGCTGGCACTCTCGACCCGCTACGGATTGATCCGCAAGCAGTTCGAGGCGCCCGAGGGCACCGACGAGATCACCGTGATGGACTACCTCGGTCACCAGCGAAAGCTGTTGCCGCTCATCGCGAAGTCGTACGCGATCGGATTCGCGCAGAACGAGATCGTCGACGAACTGCACGAGGTCCAGTCGGTCGCACCCGACGACTCCGACGCCGGACGCCAGCGCCAGCTCGAGGGGCAGGCCGCCGGCCTCAAGGCCTACGCCACGTGGCACGCCTCCCACGCGATCAACGTCAGCCGTGAAGCCTGCGGCGGCGCAGGCTATCTCGACGAGAACCAGCTGTCGATCATGCGCGGCGACATCGACGTCTTCACCACCTTCGAGGGCGACAACACGATCATGACGCAGCTCATCGCCAAGGAACTGCTGTCCGCGTACTCCGAAGACGTCCAGGGCCTTTCGGCGGGCGGCTGGGTGCGCTTCATCGCGGGCATGGCCCGCGACGTGGTGGCCGAGAAGACCGCGGTCCGGCAGGTCGTGCAGACCCTGCTCGACGGTTCCGACGAGGACACCGAGAAGTCGGCGCTCACCGACCGCAGCACCCAGATCCGGTTGTTTCGTAACCGTGAGGACCACCTCGTCCGGACGTGCGCCCAACGTCTACGCCGCGCGCTCGACGACGACAACGACGCTTTCGAGGTGTTCAACAACGCGCAGGACCACCTGCTGAAGGTCGGGCACGCGCACATCGAACGCGTGGTGCTCGAGGCCTTTGTCGAGGCGATCGAGAATTGCGATTCCCGTTCGGCGGCCGAGCTTCTGGGCAAGGTGTGCGACCTGTTCGTCTACTCGGCACTGGCGGACGACCTGTCCTGGTTCATGATGCACCGGCACATCTCGGTGGAGCGCGCCAAGGCGATCCGCCGCGGCGTGAACGAGCTCTGCCAGGAACTGCGACCGCATGCCCGGTCGCTCGTCGACGCCTTCGGCGTCCCTGAAGAGTTGCTGCGCGCACCCATGCTCCAGAACGGCTGAGCCCCGCTCTCGAGACCATCGCGGCCACCGTCGAACAGACGGTGGCCGCGTTGTCGTTTCGGCATTGGTGTTTGGGCCCGCGCACCACGGGCATACTGACCCGCAGCCGCTGGGCGATCGGCAGTCGGGGCCGCCGCCGGACCCGAAGCTCTACGAGACCTACGACGGCGCGATGGGCACCCGCAGAAGCCGCAGTTCGGCACCGAGAAGGGTGTCATGGGCAAGATCAAGGACGTCGTCGATCCGGACCCGTCCGGCTAGGAACGCACCGACAACCCGGAGTTCTCATGAACGCACTACCCGACCTCATCACGACCCCGTTCCGCTGGCTGGCCGCCCTCAGACACGCCCGGGTGTTCCACCCCGACGGTCTGCTGTGTGGGGGCGCGGCCGCGCTGTCAGCTGACCACCCACTCCCCTTCCACAGCGGCCCGGTGTCGGTGCGGGTGTCCAAGGGCATCGGCACACCCGGCGGCCTACCAGACATCGTCGGCCTGGCCATCCGCTTCCCGTCGACCGACCCCGGCGCCGTTGGCGGCGGCGGGGTGTCGCCGTC
This sequence comes from Gordonia sp. SGD-V-85, assembly GCF_001456905.1. Lineage (NCBI taxonomy): Bacteria > Bacillati > Actinomycetota > Actinomycetes > Mycobacteriales > Gordoniaceae > Gordonia > Gordonia sp. SGD-V-85. The sequence goes on along the minus strand of NZ_LNQO01000014.1, from coordinate 98,921 downwards.
GACCAACGCCACCGGCGCGTGGGATCTTTTGCTCGCCGGCCCGGCGCCGCTCGACGGCCGATTGCCCGTCCCGCTGCCGACGACGCACTGGGCCACCGCGGTGTCGAGCCTGACGCCGTACCGGTACGACGGCGACCTCTACTGGATTCGGGCCCGCATCCTCGAACCGTCGGACTCCTCGGGCCTGTCGATCGAGGACCTGGCCGGCCGTCTCCGCCGCAACCAACCGATCGTGATCGTCCTGGAGGCCGGCGCCGGACGGTTCGTGCCGGTCGTCCGGATCGAACTCGACCGTGTCCTCACCGGACTCGACGTCGATTTCGACCCCATCCTGCACCGGCCCGAGGGCGTCGAGTTCGCCCCGTCGTGGCTCGGGGATCTACGACGCCGCGCCTACCGCGACAGCCGGGCGGGGCGTCACTCCGTGGTGTCCTGATCCTCCGAGGACGGTTCCGTCCTCGACGTCCCCCGAGGCGGTAGCCCCAGCCGGACGGCCTCGTGCGCCTGCGTGAGCTCGCTGCGCAACCGCTCGACGTCGCGGGCCCACGCCTGGGCGATCCGCCCGGAGGTCAGCTGCACACCGATTCCCTTGCGGCGGCGCGGTACACCGTGCAGCTCGCCCAACGCGGACGCACTCTCCCAGTCCTCGGGGGTGTGGCTGTGATTGGGCGGGAAGATCTTCGCGATGTCGGCCAGCGGCGTCGTGACGGCACCCTGGCGGAGCGTGGTCTCGGTGAGCTCGACGCTGACATGCCGACGGGCTGCCGACACCTGCACGAGCGAGAACCCCAGCAGCAGCACGAAGAAGATCGCCAGCACCGGCCAGTGCACCTGACCGGGCCCGGCGATCTCCATCGCGAGGACCGCGCCCACCAGGACCGGACCGATCAGCACCACCCACCAGCTGCCGCCGGACTCGGCGAACAGCACCTCGCCCGCCGGCTCGACGGGGTCGTGACCTTCGGGATCGTCGTCGGTCATGTGCCCTACTTGCGCGATCGCGGCGTCTTGGGCTCCGGCTCCTTGCCGGTGTACCAGGTCTCGGCGGGCGGACGGTAGGCGAGCAACGACCCGAACAAACCGATGAGGCCCGCGAGCAACGGGAACGCGAAGAAGTTCATCCCCAGGCTCAGGAACAGCAGCATGGCCACGACGACCAGGGTCAGTGCCGCCAGCGACGACCGCCACCGCACATCGCCGGTGTAGGCCTTGCTGCCCAGCAGGATGTACCCGACACCCACGACGGCGACCATGGCGCCGAGCACCCCGGACGTGACGGTCCCGGTGTCGCTGGCCGCCGACACGACGATGACCAGTGCACCGAGCGCGATCAGCAGTGCGCCGGAGGTCAGCCAGCACCGGTAGGCCCAGACGACGAGTTTCGGACGCAGCGCCGGATCAGGACTTGTCACTGGTTCTTCGGTCCTTCGTTCTGGTTGTCGGTGCCCCGGTTCTCCGGATGCGGCTTGTCGAGGTGAACGGGCTCGGATCGGGCGTCGTCGGAGTACGGGCCGGGCGCGCCGCGATGATCGCTGTCACCATACGGCCTGTTCTGGCCGTACGGGTTCTGGCCGTACGGGTTCTGGCCGTACGGGTACGGGGGTGACGGCGGGTGGACCGGCTGCGGCTTCCGCGCTGCGGCCATCTCCCGGCAGTACTTTTCCGAGTCCCCGCGCATGAGGAGCACGGTCGCACCGAGCGCCGCGACGCCGCTGATCACCTGCGGGACCATCGCCCACGCCGGCGACGTGTCGCCACCGAACAGCGAGAAGAGCAGGCTGACCACGACGTAGACACCCATCGCCGACAGCACGATCCGCGCCCAGTTGTAGCCCTTACGGGTGAACCAGACGACCAGTGCCGTGATCGCGGTGAGGAACAGCGACGTCACGACCAGCACACCGACCACGAACCCCGACGAGGTCATGAAGTCGATCTGCTCGGGCGGGACCCCTTCCTGCGGAGCGGAACTCACCTGATCGCGGATCATGTCGACGAAGGTGCCGGTCTGCGCGAACATCGCCACGATCTGCCCGACGATCACCACCACCCAGAGCTCGACGGCGATGGAGATGGAGTCGGGGATCTTCGGTCGCGACGGCGCGCCGGGGACGGACGCGGGGTCGTACGGTGCGGACATGGGACCAGCCTAGTGAACGGGCATCACCACGAGCCCTACACGCTCAGGTCAGGACAGGCGCTGCGCCACCTCGGCCGCCCAGTAGGTCAGGACAATCGACGCACCGGCCCGTCGGATGGCGGTCAGCGATTCCAGGATCGCGGCATCCCGGTCGATCCAGCCGCGTTCGGCGGCGGCGGAGATCATCGAGTACTCGCCGCTGATCTGGTAGGCCGCGACCGGCACGTCACTCATGTCGGCGACGTCGCGCACGATGTCGAGGTAACTCATCGCCGGCTTCACCATCACGATGTCGGCGCCCTCCTCGAGGTCGAGCCGGACCTCGCGCAGCGCCTCGACCCGGTTGGCCGCGTCCTGCTGGTACGTGCGCCGGTCGCCCTGCAACGACGAGCCGACCGCCTCGCGGAACGGGCCGTAGAACGCCGAGGCGTACTTCGCGGCGTAGGCCAGGATCCCGGTGTCGGTGAAGCCCGCCGCGTCGAGGGCGGCCCGGATCGTGGCGACCTGGCCGTCCATCATCCCGCTCGGCCCGAGCAGATGCGCACCCGCCCGCGCCTGCGCCAGGGACATCGACACGTAGCGTGCGAGGGTCTCGTCGTTGTCGACGCGACCCCGACCGTCGACGACGCCGCAGTGCCCGTGATCGGTGAACTCGTCGAGGCATGTGTCGGCCATCAGGACCGTGGCGTCCCCGAGATCGTCACCGAGGGTGCGCAGAGCCCGGTTGAGGATTCCGTCGTCGGCATCCGCACCCGACCCGGTGGCGTCCTTGTCCTCGGCGCGCGGCACCCCGAACAGCATGAGCCCGCCGACACCGGCGTCGACGGCCTCGGCCGCGGCGGTCCGCAGCGAATCCATCGTGTGCTGCACGACGCCCGGCATCGACGAGATCGGAGCCGGGTCGTCGATGCCGTCGGCGACGAACATCGGCAGCACCAGATGTCGCGGCTCCAGCGAGGTCTCGGCGACCAGCCGGCGCATGGCCGGGGTGGTGCGCAGTCGTCGGGGCCGGATCACGGGTGGCATGGGTCTCCTTCGTCTCACGGGCCCTTCGAGGCTCGTCGCTATCGCTCCTCGCACCTCAGGGAGCAGGAGCCTCGGCTTTCGCTCCTCGCACCTCAGGGAGCAGGAGCAGCTCAGGAACGCGAGCGGCGAGACTTCTTGCGCGGGGGCGGAAGTGCGCCCTCGGCCCGAAGTCGGGCGGCGTGCTCGGCGAGCGCGTCGACGAGTTCGAGCACCGATGCGTTCTCCGGCTGAACATCCACCCGGAGGCCGAATTCCGTTGCGGTCTCGGCGGTCTTGGGCCCGATGCACGCGACGATGGTGCGCGCGTGCGGCTTTCCGGCGATGCCCACGAGATTGCGCACGGTCGAGCTGGAGGTGAAGCAGACCGCGTCGAAACCACCGGTCTTGATCATCTCGCGGGTCTCGGCGGGCGGCGGCGCGGCGCGCACGGTGCGGTACGCGGTGACGTCGTCGATCTCCCAGCCGCGGTCGCGCAGTCCCTCGGACAGTGTCTCGGTCGCGATGTCGGCGCGCGGCAACAGAACTCGGTTCACCGGGTCGAAGACGTCGTCGTAGGGCGGGAAGTCCTCGAGGAGACCGAGCGAGCTCTGCTCACCCGACGGCACGAGTTCGGGGTTGATGCCGAAGGAGCGCACCTTCTCGGCGGTGGCCTCACCGACGCAGGCGATCTTGACGCCGGAGAACGCCCGGGCGTCCAGCCCGAACTCGGCGAACTTCTCCCACACCGCGCGCACCGCGTTGGTGGAGGTGAACACCACCCACTGGTACCGCCCGTCGACAAGACCCTTGACGGCGCGTTCCATCTGCGCGGGGCTCCGCGGCGGCTCGACCGCGATGGTCGGCACCTCCTTGGGCATCGCACCGTGGCTGACGAGGCGTTCGCTCATGTCGCCGGCCTGGTCCTTCGTCCGCGGCACCAGGACGGTCCAGCCGTACAGGGCGCGCGACTCCCACCACGACAGCTTGCCGCGCGCACCCACGACCTTGCCGACCGTGACGATCAGCGGACCGGTGAGCGCGTTGCCCTGCTCGTTGAGCGTCGCGAGCGTGGCCTCGATGGTGCGCTGCGCACAGGTGGTGCCGTTGATGGTGATGGCGGCCGGGGTCTGGGGGGCCATGCCGTGCTCGGTGAGCGCGCTGGCGGTCTCGGCCAGGTGGCCCGATGTCGCGTGCAGCACCAGCGGGCCGGGGGCGGCGGCCAACGCGGCCCAGTCGACCTCGCCGCGCACGTCGGCCTCGGTGTGGGTGGAACCGAGCGGCATGCCGGCGTAGCTCGGGACCACGGATGCGGCGGGCAGGCCCGGCAGCACCTCGAAGGTGACCGTCGTACGGGCGACGGCGTTGACCTCGGCGAGGACCGAATCGGTGGTCAGCGGATCGCCGGCGACCACGCGCACGACGTCGTCGCCGTTGCGGGCCGCGGCCACGAGAGTTTTGGCGACCTCGGCCGGATCGCCGAGCGCCGGCCGGACCACCGACTCCTCGTCGGTCTGCCCGGCATCGGTCGCGCCGGCCTCGCCACCGGCGGCCTGCGAGTCGTCGGCCGATGCGGCGGGCGTCGACGCGGCGTCGTCAGCGGGTTTCTCGGCCTTCTTGGTGGATCGGCGAGTGTCGGCGGCGGGTTCGTCGCGATGCGCACTGCCGATCAGCGACACCACCGGCGCGGGTACATCGGGGTCGATGTAGGCGGTGGTCGCGTTGGTGATCACGGTGCGTGCCCGCACGGTGAGCAGGTCTGGGTCCCCTGGACCCGACCCCACGAACAGGATCCGTCCGGGATTTGCCTTCTTCGTACGGCTCATGGGTTCGCACTCTCCTGCCCTCTCGGCGAGGGCTGCAGTTCGTTCTCTGCTAGGGAGAGTTGACGAGGTCGCCCGCTCCCAGCTCCAGCAGTTCGGCGGCGAGGTCCTTGCCCAGCTGAACGGCACGATCGACCGGACCCACCACCGAAGCGCGGATCACGTCCGACCCGTCCTCGGCCGCCACCGCCGCACGCAACGACAGTTCGGCGAAGATGCGCCCGTCCTCGTCGATCGACTCGACCACCTCGGCGATCGCACCGACCGGTGCGGTACATCCGGCTTCGAGAGCCGCGAGTACCGCCCGTTCGGCCTCGATGGCCGCGCGGGTGGACTGGTCGTCCAACTCGGCGAGAATTCTCACCAGTTCGGCATCGTCTGAGCGGCACTCCACAGCGAGTGCACCCTGCGCCGGCGCCGGCAGCATGACCACCGGTTCGAGCGCCTCGGAGACCACGTCGGTCCGTCCGATCCGCACGAGTCCGGCGCGGGCGACCACGACTGCGTCGAGTTCGCCGCTGGCGACTTTGCCCAACCGAGAGTCTAGGTTGCCTCGTAGGGGGCGGATTTCCAAACCGAGACCCAGTGCTCTAAGCTGCGCGGCCCGCCGCGGGGCCGAGGTACCGATCACCGAGCCGGGCGGCAGTTCGCCGAGCACCATTCCGTCGCGTGCGACCAGCGCATCCCGGGGATCGACGCGCGGCGGGACGGCCGCGATCGTGAGGTCGTTCTCGGGGGCGGTCGGGAGGTCCTTGTACGAGTGCACCGCGACGTCGACCTCGTTGTTCCGCAGCGCGACGCGGATCGCCGTGGTGAACACCCCGACGCCGATCTCGGTGACGGGGGCCGCCGAGGCGTCACCGGCGGTCTTGATGATGACCAGTTCGGCGGGATGTCCGGCGGCGGTCAGGGCGTCGGCGATGGTCTGCGACTGGGTCCGGGCCAGCAGCGAGCCCCGCGTACCGATCCGGATCGGCGCGGTGGAGGGTTCGCTCATCGGTCACCCAGATCGCCGGCCACCTCGCCCGAAGGCAGGCCACCGAGATGGTCGGGAGCCGAAACCGCTTCGGCAGCACCGGGTTTGAGTTCGAACAGCTCGCGCAGCGCCTCGGCGTAGTGATCCCCGTTGGGGGTCGAGGCGAGCTGCTTGACGCGCACGGTCGGTGCGTGCAGCAGCTTGTCGACGACGCGGCGGACGGTCTTGGCGACCTCGTCGCGCTGTGCGCCCTCGAGGTCGGGCAGGCGGGTCTCGAGGCGCAGGATCTCCGCCTCGACGACGTCGGCCGCGCGCTGGCGCAGGGCCGCGACGGTCGGGGTGACCTCCGCCTGACGCTGGTGCGTGAGGTAGTCGGCGAGCTCGGCGGCGACGATCGACCGGGCGGCGAGGGTGTCGTTCTCGGCAGCCTGGGTCTCGGAGTCGCCGCGCAGTCCCTCGATGTCGACGATGTGCACGCCGGGCAGGCGGGCCGCGGCGGGGTCGACGTTACGCGGGAGCCCGAGGTCGCAGATGACGAGCGGTGCTGCGTCCCCGGTACGGGCCGCGAGTGCCGAGTGCACCGACCCGACGCCGACGACCGCACCGATCGCGCCCGTACACGTGACGACGACGTCGGCCGTGGCCATCGCCTCCGGCAGGTCGTCGAGCCCGACGCCGCGGACGCTGATGCCGTGGTTGGCGGCGATGTTGCCCGCGAGGTGGTCGGCCTTGTCGACGGTCCGGTTGACGACGACCATCTCGGTCACGCCCTCACGGGCCAGCTGCGCGGTCGCCAGACCGCCCATGGCGCCGGCACCGACGACCACCGCGCGGCGCAGGCGATGCGCGCCCGTCGCGGGATCGGCGAGCAGCGACTTCGCACGGTGCAGCGCGACGGAGACCACGGAGGCACCCGCGCGGTCGATGCCGGTCTCGGTGTGCACGCGCTTGCCGACCCGCAGCGCCTGCTGCGCCAGCTCGTGCAGCACTCGTCCGGCGGAGTCGTTGGCGTCGGCGCTGAGGTAGGCGTTGCGGATCTGACCGAGGATCTGCTGCTCGCCGACGACGAGCGAGTCGAGGCCCGCCGCGACGGTGAAGAGATGCTCGACGGCGGCCTCGGAGTAACGGACGTAGGCGTGGCGGGTCATCTCGTTGACGGTCATGCCGGAGTGGTCGCCGAGGACCGAGCCGACCGCCTCGAGCGCCGGGTGGAAGGCGTCGACGACGGCATAGATCTCCACGCGGTTGCACGTGGACACGAGCATGGCTTCGGAGATCGCCCGCGAGGAGAGCAGTTCGTCGATCAGTTTGGGGCGGTCGTGGTCGGAGACCGCCAACCGCTCGAGCACCTCGACGGGAGCACTGCGGTGCGATACCCCGAACAACAGAACACTCACGCTGTCACCGTTTCTTCACCCATCACATTTCCCTGGTGTCCGGCACTTCCCCGGTGCCCCCGCGTCGGCTTCGCCTCGCGCGCCTCCTTGACGTCGTCGCGCGGCCCGCGAGAGGCCTGGAAAGCCAACACCTGTAGTTCCAAGGCTAGATCAACTTGTCTGACGACAACATCCGACTCCGCCGCAAGCGACACGGGCGTGACGTTGAGCACCTGCCGGACACCCGCGGCCACGAATGCATCGAAGACGCGTCGGGCGTCGTCGTCGGCGGTGGCGATCACCGCGATCTCGACGGCCGGGACCACCTGTGCGCAGACGGCGGCGATGTCGGTCAGCGGGGCGACCCGCGGGCCGCCCGGCTCGAGAACCGCGCCGGTCAGGGCCGGATCGGCGTCGAACATCGCGGCGACCCGGAAGCCGCGTCCGAAGCCGGCGTGCGACAGCAGCGCACGGCCGAGCGAGCCGGCGCCTGCGAGCGCGACGGTGTGGATGCTGTCGGTGTGCAGCGTCATCGAGATCCGGGCGGTCAGCTTGCCCACGTCGTATCCGACGCCGCGCACGCCGTTGGCGCCGACGTAGGAGAGGTCCTTGCGCAGGATGGCCGGGTTGACCCCGGCTGCCGTCGCGAGCTCGCCGCTCGACGCCAGCAGGATGCCCCGACGACTGAACGAGCGCAGTACGTGCAGGTAGGTGGCCAACCGAGCAACCGTGGGACCGGGGATGTCGGTGGCGGGGTCGTCGACCGGAGGGACGGCGGACGCAGGAGGGTCGGCGTCGGCCGACTTCGCACTCTCCGCGCCCACTCGCACTCCCACACATCTGCCGGCGTCACCAGACACCGGGACCCGACTCTGCCCGACCAAGGGAGGATATAACTTCCCTGTGAATCTGTTCACACGGCCCCTCGGGATCGGCCGTGCTGTGTTAGGCGTCTCGTCGAACGTGGGCGCCGATCACCGCCGCGCCGCGAGATCGGCCCGCAGACGCGGTTCGTCGACCTCCCAGTAGCTGTGCTCGTCACCGTCGAGGAGGACCACCGGGAGCCGGTCGCCGAACTCGGCGCGCACGTCCGGCCGACCCCCTTCGGCCGCCTCGTCGACGTCGACCTCGGTGAACTCCACGCCCATGTCGGCGCAGATCCGGGTCAGTTCGGAGCGGGCCGCCGCGCACGCCGCGCACCCCGCACGGGTCAACAGTTCCACCGTCATGCCGACCATCCTCCCAGCGCAGCGCCCGCGGGATCAGCCGGGTGACCCTCCCCCGCCGGCGGTGTGCGGTCCGTCACCGGGCGGGGGATCGAACGCCGGAGACCAGTCGCCCGGTTCCCAGGCGCACCACTAGGCTGTACCCGGCAAGCAGTGCTGGCGCTACGCGTGGGAGGTGGGCAGTGGGCGAGACCCCGGGCCCGGAAGACCGGCAGGACGACGAGACGCCCGACGACGCCGCACTTCTCCCGCCGAATCCGATGCAGGGCGACGGCCCGACGGGCGACGACTGGGAGGCCCACGCCGCGAGCGTGGAGTTCACCGACGACTTCGACGAGGACGCCGAACTCCACGAACTCGTCGACGACGAGTCCAACCGGGTCACCACCTGGATCTCCCAGCGGGCGACCGCCGCGACCGGCCGCTTCCGGCAGACGGCTCACGAACTCCGCCAGACCCTGGCCGGTGAGGCGAGCGCGAAGGCCGCCGTCGACTCGCTGCGTTCGCGCCCGACGGCCGAGATCCCGGGCGAACCGCGGCGCGATCTCACCGCGGCCGCCTTCTTCGACGTCGACAACACCCTGGTCCAGGGCGCGTCGATCGTGCACTTCGCTCGCGGTCTCGCCGCGCGGAAGTACTTCACCTACGGCGACATCATGGATTTCGCGTGGACGCAGGCGAAGTTCCGGATCACCGGCAAGGAGAATGCGCGCGACGTCGCGGAGGGCCGGGAGAAGGCGTTGTCGTTCATCGCGGGCAAGCCGACCTCCGAACTCGTCGAGCTCGGCGAGGAGATCTTCGACGACTACATCGCGGACAAGATCTGGCCGGGTACGCGGGCGTTGGCACAGCGTCACCTCGATGCCGGACAGCAGGTCTGGCTGGTGACCGCGACACCCGTCGAACTCGCGCAGACCATCGCCGACCGGCTGGGCCTCACCGGTGCGCTGGGCACCGTCGCCGAGAGCGTCGACGGGGTCTTCACCGGGCGGCTCGTCGGCGACATCCTGCACGGCCCCGGTAAGGCCCATGCGGTGCGCGCGCTCGCGATCCGCGAGGGGCTCAACCTCAAACGCTGTACGGCGTACTCGGATTCGCACAACGACGTACCGATGCTGTCGCTCGTCGGCCGCGCGGTGGCGATCAACCCCGACACCGACCTGCGCGACGTCGCCAAGGTCCGCGGCTGGGAGATGTACGACTTCCGCACCGCGCGCAAGGCCGCCAAGTACGGCGCCGGTACTGCGATCGTTCTCGGCGCCGCGGGCGGTGGCGCCGCAGCCGCGGCGCGGTTCCTGCGGCAGCGCTGATCGTTCGACGCCGACGGCCCTGGCTCCCCGGATCAGAAGGGCGGTGGGTCGATGCGGTCGAGTTCTTCGCGGGCTCGTTTGTTTCGGGCGCGTTCTTGTCGCCGGCGGGCCAGTTTGGCGTCCAGTCGGCTGTGCGTGCGCTCCGGGTTGACGGCGGTGATCACCCGTGGGGTGGGTGGGGCTTGGGCGGCTTGTTCGAACCGGATCCGCCGCAGGTTGGGGAAGGTGTCTTCGAGGGTTTCGGCGTCGCCGGGCAGGGTGACCCCTTCGGGGGTCGCGTAGTCGGTGACCAGGCGTCCGTCGTCGTCGCGGTATTGCACATCGACCCAGTCCCCGTGGGTTTTCAAGAGGTGACCGGGACGGCATTTGGTGTTGAGGTTCTCACTCGACGTCGCCCCACCGCGGGCGGGGTCGGTGTGGTCGTATTCGGTGACGTGGTCGAGATCGCAGGCGAATGCTGAACGGGTGCAGCCGGGTTCGGTGCAGTAGCCGTCCCGGACTCGCACGAAGTCGGCGCACGCCGTGGTGGGCCGGTATCCGTTGCCGGGGTGGGTGGCCGGGTAGACCACTGCGACACTCGCGGTGGTCTCGACGGACGGATCGGGTTCGGCTGCGTCCGTCTCGTTTTCGCCGCGGGTGCCGGTCGTGGCGGCGTCGGCTCGGGTGTCCTCGGCTGGTGCCGGGCGTTGGGCGGTCCGCCGCTGGTCGGCGTCGTTGGTGCTGGGGGGCGACGTAGGTGGGTTGGGTGCGGGCGGGGGTGACCGGGGACAGCGTGGCGTCGGGGCGGGCGGCGAGGTCACGGACGTGTTGGTCGCTGATGATGCCGTGTTCGTCGAGGAACCCGACCCCGGGTGCCCCGGCCAGGGTGGCGGCACCGGTGACCACATGGATCACGATCTCGGCGCGGACCGCGTCGAGGACATCGTGTGGGTCGGGGATGTCGGCGGTGCACGGCTCGTCGTCGTCGCATTGGCAGTCGAAGCTGGTGCGGGTCAACAGCGCGAACATCGCATCGGATCGTCGTATCCCCTGGGTGCGGCCATCTCGCTGACAGACCGTGTCGGCGAGGATGGCGACGGCTTTGGCCGAGATCCGCACGTTTTCCGCCGACATCACGGCGGTGAGTTCGGCGGTGCCGTCGGGCAGTTCGTGGGTCCACACCCCACGCTGATCCATCGCGTCTTGGCGGCGTTGGCGTACCGCGTCGGGGTCGTGGCGGAACACGAGGCGGTCGACCATGTCCCGCAGCCGCGCCCGATCCCACACACCTGTTCGGCGGCGCACAGTGTCGGCGATCTCGGCGTCCAACGCGGGGGTGATCGGGTCGTCGGTGGGGATCAGTTCGGTGCGGGAGATGATCAGCCGGATCTGCCACTGCGACAGGACCCCGTCACGCAGGGTGTCGGCGACCTCGGGGAGCCGATCCCGCAGCGCGATGGCCTCATCGATGAGGGTTTCGGCGTGGCGGCGGGACACCCCGGCCTGGCGGGCGATGCGGGCCGCGCAGTCAGCATGGCCGTCCATCACGAACCCGGACGCGCTGGTGGTGATCAGGCGGTCGGTCATCGCCGCGATCGTCTGATAGCGGTGCCAGGCGAGGTAGGACTCGCCGCGCCGGGTGGCGTCGAGGCCGGCCATCAACATGACCATGTCGGTCTCGGCGGCGTGGGCAGGATCGACCCCGGCGATGTACTCGCCCGGCAGATCGGTCCACGCCTTCACCACGCCCCCCGACGCCTGTCCACTCACCCGCTGCGACCAGGTGATCCGTTGAAAAACAATGTAAACCCGGCCACCGACAATTCCGGTTGAGTCTCCACAGGAGTGACATCGTTGTCGACGAAATAGATTCTGGGCGTTGCGGTGTGGTGCCGTCCGGGTTGGCGATGGCTGAGATCGTCGGGTCGCCAGGTGGTTTCGACACGGCGACTCGCCTAGCGGCTCGTTGCCGGCTCAACCAGCGGAGGGGCCGGCTCAACCAGCGGGGGGTGGGGGTGGTCGCCAGGTGGTTTCGACACGGCGCCTCGCTCCGCTCGGGGCCGGCTCAACCAGCGGAGGGGCCGCACAGTCGACGGGATCCGGCGCACGATCGACGAACCCTCCCCCTACAGCGAGTCCACCTCACTCATCGGGTCGATGAGGACCTTGGCGTGGTGTTCGGCGCCGCCGAGGGCATCGAACGCCGCTCCCACGCCGTCGAGGCCGACCGTCGCGGTGATCAGCGGTGCGACGTCGACCTTGCCGTCGGCCATCATGTGCAGCGTGTCGTGGAATTCGGCGGGGTCGTAGGCGAACACGAACCGCAACTCGTGTTCCTTGTTGAGAGCCATCGCCGGACGGAAGGTGTCAGGCTCCATGCACACCCCGACCACGACGATCCGCGACCGGAACGGCGCCTCGGTCACGATGTGCTCGATCATCCCGGGCGTCCCCACACATTCGAAGACGACGGGGCCCTTCGGTGTGGCACCCAGGCGGTCGGCCATGCGGAAGACCGAGGACCACGGCGCCAAGGGGATTCGCCGCAGCGTCCGCATGGCGTCGAACGCCGCGCCCAGCAGATCCTGGGCGCGAGTGATGTACTTGCCGACCTCGGCACACCGCTCGAACGGCGACGACGCCGCCGGGTCGACGACGATGTCGGCCCCTACGCGGTGCGCCAGCACCCGGCGGCCGGGTGACGGGTCGCTCGCGATGACCGTGCGAACTCCGTCGGCCTTCAGCATCGTGATGACGGCCAGCCCGATCGGGCCGCAACCCACGACGACCGCGACATCCCGGCGTCCCACCTCCCCGCGCCGGACCGCGTGATGGGCGACGGCCATCGGCTCGGTCAGCGCGGCATGCTCGGCGGGCAGGTTCTCCGGGATCTCGAAGGTCATGTCCTCCGACACCAGGACGAACTGGGCGTACCCGCCGGGCGCGGACTCCGACAGTCCGGTCAGGTGGGCGTCGGCGCCGTGCCGGATCATCGGGACCGACACCACCGGGGTCCCGGGAGCCCAGCGTTTACGGCAACCGGGCCCGTAGGAGACCACCTCGCCGGCGAACTCGTGTCCCATGACCACCGACTGCCCGGATCGCATGAATGCGTCGTAGCCGACCTCGGCGGACACCTGCGCCGTGGCATCGGCATGGACCCGGGCGTGCAGGTCCGAACCACAGATGCCCGCGCGGAGAACGCGGAGCAGTACCTGACCCTTGCCGGGCTCCGGGGTGGGGATCTCCTCGACCGTCAGCTCGCCCTGCCGGCACACGACTGCACGCATGCTCCATGAGTATCAGCTGACGGACCGGAACGGGCGTCGAACGCGCGCCACGCCCCCGCGCGACACCGAGCTCAGCCGAAGTAGACGCTTCCGCGCCGGCTCAGCATCCGGAAGAGGGTCTGCTGGATCTCTTCGCGCACGTGGTCGGTGAGATCGAAGACCACCATCGGGTCGTCGGCGGACGCCTCGTCGTAGGAGCCGGTCTCGATGGGCCGGCCGAAGTGGATGTGCCACTTCGACGGCAACGGCACCATGCCCAGCGGCCCGAGCCACGGGAACAGCGGGGTCACCGGGAAGTACGGCAGGCCGAGGATCTTGGCGAGCGGCTTGAGGTCGGCGAGCATCGGGTAGATCTCCTCGGAGCCGACGATCGACACCGGGATGATCGGCGCGGCGTTGCGCAGCGCGGTCGTCACGAACCCGCCGCGGCCGAACCGCTGGAGCTTGTAGCGGTCCTTGTACAGCTTGCCGATGCCCTTGTACCCCTCGGGCCAGACCGCGGTCAGCTCACCCGCGCGCAGCAGACGGTCGGCGTCGGAGTTGCACGCCAGCGTCGCACCGATCCGCCGCGCGACCTCACTGACGCCCGGCGTGTCGAAGGCCATGTCGGCGGCCAGGACCCGCAGGTACCGGCCCTCCGGGTGGTTGTCGCGCACGGCCAGCGAGGTGATCACGGCGTCGACCGGGATCGTGCCCGCGTGGTTGGCGACCAGGAGCGCCCCACCCTCGCGCGGCAGGTTCTCCACACCGGTGACCTCGACGCGGAACCACTTCTCGTAGACCTGCCGGATCGCCGGGAACCACACCGATTCGGTGAAGTGGGGATCGAATCCGAACTCGTCGACCTCGTACTCCCCCGCCATCCGTTCCCGGATGAACCCGGCGGTCGAGGTGAGGGTGTCGGCGACCGCGCCGCGCAGACCGCCCAGGCTGAACAGCGGACTCGATTTCGACGGACCGCGATGTTCGACGCCCAGCGCCTCGTCGGGAAGGGTGATCTCGTCGCTGATCGGGGTCACCTGCGCGGGCGCGCGGCCGAACCCATCGGTGTTGGGGTGTCCGAGCGTCGACGATCCCCGTTGCGCCGCTGCGCTTTTCGATCGTTCACGACCGACCTGCTGACTCGGATGGCGTCGGCGACCCGATTCCCGGACACCCCGGGCATCGGGACCCGTCGGCGATGTGTAGAGCTGAATGACTTTCGCGGTACGTGCATCTGTCGCTCCGCCACCTGCCAAAGTGCTCACCCCTAGCTGAGTCCTGGGTTCGAAATCCGGGCCGGGTCTGGGCTCGGGTTGCTGCCGGCACTCGGACCGCCGGGGCGAACGAGTCGCGGCGTAGGAGCGCTGGGCGCGATGTGGGTCTGGCGTCCAAGTCTAGAGGTTGCACCCACGTTGCGCATGCTCACGGCGACTTCGCCGCCATCATGACCCTGAATTTCACTGCAACTGGTGGGCGGCCGACACGACCCGTCGCTCGAACGATCTCCACGAATCGGACCCGATCACCGGCGTCACCCCGCTGCGTTCGATGAAGTCGTCCAACGTCTCCAGCGTCGTGTACCGCGGGACGAAGCCGAGTTCGGTCCGCATGCGGGTCGTGTCGAGCACCCGGCCGTAGGTGAGGAACTCCGTCTGCGACGACCGCAGCTTCGCCGACCGCAGGTCCTGGAACACCCCCGCGATCGGCGCCAGCAGACTGCTCGGAACAGGCAGTTCGATGTGCCCGACGCGTCGGATCGCCTGCGTGAGCGTCACCACGCCCTCGCCCGAGATGTTGTAGGTGCCGACCTTCCCGGCGAGGGTGACGTGCTCCATCGCCGCAAGCGCATCCTCCTCGTGCAGGAACTGCAGGCGCGGCTGGAATCCGATCACCGTCGGCACGACCGGCAGGGAGAGGTACGAACTCATCCGGGTGGTGATGCGCGGACCCAACATGGCCTGCGGGCGGACGATGGTGATGTCGATGTCCTGACGCCGCCGACCGAGGCCGCGGACGTAACCCTCGACGTCGAGTAGATCTCGACCGTATCCCCGCTTCGGCTCCCGGGGAGCGCGCGTCTCCTCGGCGAAGTGCGACGGGTCGCGGCTGCCCGCGCCGTACACCATGGCGGTGGAACGCAGCACGAGACGCTTCACCGATGGTGTGCGCTGGCAGGCCGCGCACACCTGCATCGCCCCGACGAGGTTGAACTCCTTGATCGCAGGGGAGTGCGGGGCGGTGTCGGCGATCGACGTCGCGGCGTGGACGACCGTGTCCACGTCATAGGCGGCGAGCGCCTTCGCGATCGTGGGACGCCGGATGTCCACCCGGAGGAACTCCGCTCGCCCCATCCGGCGGAGGAGATCCTTGCGCGGCACCCGCGAGTCCACGGCGAGCACCTTCTCGATGTCCGGATTGGCCGCGAGACGGGCCACCAGGTAGCCGCCGAGGAAGGTCGACGCCCCGGTGACCAGGACCACCCTGGGGGGTGCGGAGGTGGATTCGGCCATGCCCCGAGGCTATCGCCAGTCGGGCGTTCCGGCGCACCGAGGAGGCCCGAGACGACAAAAGGACCCGCCGTAGCGGGTCCTGATGCCGAAGAAAAGCCTATTTACCGAGTTTGCGACGCTGCACCCGGGTCCGACGCAGCAACTTGCGGTGCTTCTTCTTCGACATGCGCTTGCGGCGCTTCTTGATCACTGAACCCATCGGGGCGCTTCCTCACGATTGACACTGATGTACTTGTTCGGCCCTGGTCAGCACTTCAGCCGGGTACGGCGCCGGGAGCGAAGCGACGAGCGGCGGTGCGTCACGTAGGGCTCACCGGCGCATCCAGGTACGCGACCACCGAGCCTACCGGGCGGCACGCCGGATCGGGAAATCGCGATGGCCGACGAGCGGCAGCGGGGGACGCCCACACGCAAAAGGCCCCGTGACCGGCGTGGGCCGGTCACGGAGACCATTCGAAGGAACTGCTGTTCAGGCGTGGTGCGAAAGCCGGATCAGCCGGCGTCGAAGTACGACGTCTCCAGGTAGTCGTGGACCGCTTTCGCGTGCACACGGAACGAGCGTCCGACCCGAACCGCGGGCAGTTCGCCGTTGTGGACGAGACGGTAGACGGTCATCTTCGAAACGCGCATCAACGATGCAACCTCGGCGACGGTGAGGAACTGCGACGCCGAAGCCGCGTTGCTCACTGCGCCTGTCCTGTCACCAGGAGTGTCTGCAGGTGCCATGAATCACTCATACCTCCGGTGCACGCGTCGCGGCCGCAGGCTTCCCCTCCTGCGGACATCAGACACGCACGTGCTTAAAGAAGCTTAGCGTGGCAGATGTGAAAAAAGCGACGTGAGAGACCGGTATTTCTGAGATTCCTGTGACTCGACCCCAACATGCTGGGGTTTGTCGGCCGTTCGACCACAATTCATGGGGTGTCCGTGACGGCGTGTCCCTGCGCCAAACCCTCGACTTCCACTCGACGTCCGCCGCGGGCGCTGGCGGCCGCGCAGGCACGAGTCGCCTGGTAGACCGCGTGCCGCAGACCGTTGGCCTCGAACTCCCGGATCGCCTCGGCGGTGGTGCCGCCGGGCGAGGTGACGGCCGCACGCAGGTCGACCGCGGACAGCCCCGAGTCGCTCAGCAGGATGCCGGCGCCGCGAATGGTCTGCACCGCCATCTCCGAGGCCTGGGCACGGGTGAGCCCCAGGCCGACGCCGGCGTCGATCATCGCCTCGGCGAGCAGGAAGACGTAGGCCGGACCGGAACCGGACACCGCGGTGACCGCGTCCATCTGCTTCTCCGGCACGACCGTCACCCGGCCGACTGTCTGCAGGATCTTGACCACCGCCTGCAGCTGTTCGTCGCCGACGTACCGGCCGGCCGAGACCGCCGACATCGCCTCGTTGACGAGCATCGGGGTGTTGGGCATGACCCGGATGACGGGCGACCCGGCCTGCAGCGCGCTCTCGTAGCGCGACAGGGGCAGGCCGGCCACGAGGGTCACGGTCACCCGCTCGGATTGCGCGTTGTCCTCCGCCGAGGCGAGGATGCGCAGGATCGAGTCGACGTCGTCGGGCTTGATCGCCAGGAACACATACTGCGCCGACTCGGCCGCGCTCTTGACGTCGGTGACCAGCACGCCGTACTCCTCGGCGATCTCGGCGGCGCGGCTCTCCACCCGCTCGGCGACGACGAGGTCCTTGGTGGGGGTGCCTGCACCGATCAGACCGGCGAGCAGTGCCTCACCGATCTTGCCTCCGCCGATGATGGCGATGCGTTCGGACACGGATGTCTACCTTCCTGCGGGGATGAGGGCGAGCTGACGGGACTGTGCGACGACGGTCCCGGTCGAGTCCACCACGAGGTGGTCCTCCTCGAACATCCCGGGGCCGACCTCGGAACTCGTCGCGGCGAAACGCAGCCAGCCGGGCGCGGGATGGCGCCGGACGTAGGTGGTCAGCTGCACCGTGGGCGCCCATCCGAACAGTGCCAGGTTCATGACGACCGGGGGCGAGATGTCTCCGACCAGGACCGTGAAGTACTCGTCGGGTTCGACGCCCTTCGGCCGGATCCACCCACGGACGAGCGGCTCGCCGGTCTCGCCGCGGACGACGGGGAACGTCTCAGAGTCGAGGACCAGGTCGATGGCGGCGCCGAGGTGGTTGACCTCGGCGATGGGCGAACCGTCGAGCGGGATGCCGGTCGACGACGGTTCCACGGGCACGGAGTCGAGGACCGTGGGGCCGGAGTGGTGCGGCCGGCCGCTGTCGGGACGGGCCATCGTCACCGACGAGGACACCACGGTCCGACCGAGTTGCACGGCGTCGACCGACAGGACCGTGACGGTGCGCCCACGCTTGCGCACACTGATCACCAGGTCGACGTCCGCGGCATCGGGAGCGGTGAGGTAGTCGCTGGAGATCGCCACCGGGATCATCGCGGCCGCCGACTCGGCGAGCCGGTCGCCGTCCGGCGTGAGCGCGGTCAGCGCGGTCCGGGCCGCCTTCGCGACCACCATCTGCAGCGTGCCGCCGTGCACCTTGGGGCCGATCGTGAACGTCTCGTCGATGTGCGCCCGCAGGGTGATCGAGTCCGGACCGCCACGGTCGACCTCGGTCAGCTCCTGCACCTGGGTGATCTTGCTGGTCATCGTCCCGCCTTCGTCGAGGAGACCCGTCCCCCGACGAATCAGCTGCTCAACTGGCCGGTGGGCTCGGGGTGCAGCTCCCGTTTGAGATGCCGCCGCGCAAAATCTAGCGAACGGGCCAGCAGCGCGCTGCGCTCGGGTTTGGTGCGCGCGCTCCCCGTGGTGACCTCGAGCACAACCGCCCCGGCGAAGTCGCTCGCCGCGATGCGCCGGCACACCTCGGCGCAGGGCTGCGCCCCGTCGCCGGGGATCAGGTGCTCGTCGGTGGCGGCACCATTGCCGTCGGCGAGATGCAGGTGGTTGAGGCGCGAGCCCATCCGGTCGAGAAGAGCGAGGGCGTCGACGCCGGCGGTCGCGGTGTGCGAGAGATCGAGCGTGTAGTGCGCGTAGCCGTCATCGGTCGGATCGATCGACTTGCCGAACGCCGATGCCGCCAGACCGGGACCACCGCCGCGCTTGCTGAGTCGCCGGACCGAGGGCTCCCCTGCGCCGAACAGCCGGTCGGCCCGCATGGGAAACATGTTCTCCACGGCGACCGCGACCCCGCTGTCCGCCTCGAGTTCGTCGACGAGATCGTCGAAGGCGGCGACGTAGCCACGCTGCCACCGGAACGGTGGATGCACGACGACGGTCGACGCACCGAGATCCTCGGCCGCCTCCACCGCACGGGCCAGCTTCACGACCGGGTCGCGTCCCCACACCCGCTGGGTGATGAGCAGACACGGGGCGTGGATCGACAGCACCGGAACCTGATAGTGGTCCGACAGGTACTCGACCCGCCGGATGTCCTGGCTCAGAGCGTCACCCCACACCATCAACTCGACGCCGTCGAAGCCCAGTTCGGCGGCGTAGGCGAAGGCCGCCTCGGTGTTCTGGGGATACACCGACGCCGTCGACAGGCCGATCGGGATCTCGGCGGACGGACGCGGGAGGTCGGGTCTCATCCGGCCCGCCCGCTTCGCTCCGCTCCCGACGGGTTCATCGGTTCACACCGGCTCACGCGGCCAACAACACCAGCGGCCCGATGGTGACCAGCAGACCCACGCCGAGCGCGAGCAGCGTCGTCGGCAGGTCCTTGGTGCGCCGGACCACATGCGACAGCGTCACGATGCCGAAGATCACCAGGACCGCGAGCACCAGCGCGAAGTACGGATTCCAACGCCACAGTTCGGTGAAACCCCAGAACAGGCCGACACCGACCGCTAGGCCGACGATCGCCTGTCCGAACAACACCAGCCAGGCCTTCACCGGCGACTCCTCGGCGTCGTCGGTCCCCCGACCGTCCGGTGCCGGTGTGTCGACGGTGCCGGTCCGCTCGGCGGTCTCCGCGTCCGCGGCCGAATGCACGACGTCCGGTCCGGCGTGCTCCGCCGTGGCGGCTGCCGAGTCGGGATCGGCGTCGTCATCGGAGGTCTCGTCGATGTCCGTGGTGTCCTGCAGGGCATCGAAGTCCGCCGGGCCCTCGGGCTCGGCGGGACCCTCCGGCTCGCGCTCCTTCACCAGGTCGACCCGGTCCTCGTCGCCCTCGGAAGCGGACTCGATCGGTTCGATGGCCTCGGTCGGGTGGTCGTCGGTGGGGCGGTCGGCGGTCTGGAGACCCTCGGTCTCGTCCGAGCCGGTCCACCGACCGTCGGCCTCATGGGTCTCGGGGTGCGCCGCGGCGATCGCCGCCGTCGTCCCGCCCGCGGTCGCGGCGGCGGCCGCGGTGGCTGCCCAGTCATGTGTCGACTCGTTGCCGTCGGTGTGTGCGCCCGGGTGGTCGTCGGTGTGGCGATCGGGGTCGTTCCGGTCCCGGTTCTTGCCGCCGAAGAGCTTTCGCGCGAACCCGACGACACCCGACGGCCCCGTCTTCTTCGACGCCCCGATCTTGCGGGCCGGGCCCCCGGACCGGCCCTTGCCCCCCGGCCCGTCGTTCCCACTCTCCACGTCGGCGAAGTTGCGATAGGCGTCGAAGTCCATGACCTCGGAGAACCCGCCGTCGCCGCGCTCGCGGGGGCCGTCGGTTCCCGCATCGACCTCGGTCAGGTCGTAGGTGACCACGTCGTCGGAGTCGACGACCGACAGATCCGACCCGTTCTCACCCACCACCGGGATGATGCCGGTGACGGCGTTCGCCGACTCGTGGTCGACCGGAGCGGAATCTCGCGGCGGCGTCTGCCCGAGCCGACGTGCCACCGCCTCGGAGCTGAAGTCGCGCGTCGACATCGGCGGGACGGCTCCCTGGCCGTAACCGGGCATCCCGCTGGCGGTGCGGTTACCCGGCCGTGCCTGGTATTGCTGGTCGGCGCGCGGCCGGTCGACGACGGGCTGATCGTCGGCCGGGCGGCGCGGGACCGGGTTCGTCGAACGCGGGAACGGCGCGGCGGCCGCGGCCGGACGGTTCCGCGGGGTCGTGTCCCGCTCCGGGATACCGTTCTCCGCAGCAGTCGTTTCCGGAGCGGTCTTCTCCGGAGCTGCATTCTCCGGGGCCGCCGTCTCCGCAGGCGCGGTGCTCGCCGGTGGGGCAGCCGGTTCAGGCCGGGCCGCGGGCGCCGCGGAACCCTCTCCCGCGTCGGCGACCTTCGGGATCTCGCCGGTCAGCTCGGACACCGAGAACGATCCGTCCCGGCCGGCGCGTCGGCGGCCGCGGCCGTCACGGGTACGTGCCGGCGAGTCCCCCTGGGACCCCTGCGAGCGGGCGAGAAGTTCCGACACCGAGATGGGTCGGGATTCGGGCTCCGAATCCTTCGGCATGTAGTGGCTCTCCGTCCTCGTTCTCGAACGTTTGGGTCCGGGTCTACCAGGGTGTCAGCCGACGCCCTCGCGAACGCCCTGCACCGGTGTCGGCTCCAGCGCGTCGGCCTGCTCCGCGTCGAGTCGGCGCAGGATCACACCTTCCCGGAGTGCCCACGGACAGATTTCCAGTGTATCGACTTGCAACGCGCGCATCGCCGCCTCGGCGACCAGCGCTCCGGCGACCAGCTGGCCGGCCCGGTCCGAGCTGACGCCCTCGAGTTCGGCGCGATCGGCCTTGGTCATGCGGGAGATGAAGGAGATGAGCTGACGAAGCCCGCTCGTCGTCAGTTCGCGGCGCACCCGCGGTCCGGCGCTCGACGGCGCCGCGCCGGTCAGTCGGGCCAGGCTCCGGAAGGTCTTCGACGTGCCGACGCACAGATCCGGCGCACCGGGTGCGAGCAGCTGGGACGCGGGTGCGCGGAGCTCGGCGTCGAGCCAGTCGCGCAGCACTCCGACCCGCCGCCGGTCCGGCGGATCGTCGGGCAGCCACTCGCGGGTGAGTCGTCCGGCCCCCAGCGGCAGTGACAGCGCGACGTCGGGTTCCTCGTCGACGCCGTTCGACATCTCCAGGGAGCCGCCGCCGATGTCGAGAGCGAGGATGCGGCCGGCGCTCCAGCCACGCCAGCGGCGCACCGCCAGCGACGTCAACCTGGCCTCGTCGCGTCCCGACAGGACGAGCACGCGCACCCCGGTCCGCTGCTCGATCTCGTCGAGCAGGTCGTCGGAGTTCGTCGCATCGCGCACGGCCGACGTCGCGAACGCCATCATCTGCTCACAACCGGACGTCCGGGCGATATGGGTGAATTCGTCGATCGACTCGACGAGCTTGGCGACGGCGCGGTCACTCATCCGGCCGTCGGCGTCAATCTGTTCGGCCAGGCGCAGGACCGCCTTGGTCGAACTCATCGGGGTGGGGTGACCGCCACGATGGGCGTCGACCACCAGGAGGTGGACTGTGTTGCTGCCCACGTCGAGGACTCCTAAGCGCACGGGTCAACGGTAGTGCAGCCGCCTACACCGCCCGATCCCGGCTACCGTGTAAAGGTGACCGCCATTTCGCCGTCCGCGCCTCGCATCGATCCCGCGCCGGAGGTCGAACTCGACTTTCCGCGCGAATGGTACGAATTCGCCGATCCCGCCGACCCCGAGCACGTCATCCGGGCCGATCTCACCTGGCTGCTCTCGCACTGGACGTGTGTGTTCGGCACACCCGCATGTCAGGGCATCCTCCCGGGCCGGGAGACCGACGGGTGCTGCAGTCACGGCGCGTATCTGTCCGACAAGGACGATCGCAAGACCCTCGCCCGCGGCGTCGCGATGCTGACGCCCGAGGACTGGCAGTTCTACAAGAAGGGCTCCGGCAAGGATCCGGTCGGCCCGAAGGGGTACCTCGAGGAGAGCGACCTCGACGACGAGCCCGCCTTGAAGACGCGACTCCACAAGGGCGCGTGCATCTTTCTGAACCGACCCGGGTTCTCCGGCGGCGTCGGATGCGCGCTGCACTCGATGGCGCTGCGCAAGGGACTCGAACCGCTCACGGTCAAACCCGACGTGTGCTGGCAGCTGCCCATCCGTCGTGAGCAGGACTGGATCGAACGCCCCGACGGCACCCAGGTGCTCCAGACGACGATCACCGAATTCGACCGGCGTGGCTGGGGCGAGGGCGGCCACGATCTGAAGTGGTACTGCTCGGGTTCCCCCGACGTCCACATCGGGGCCAAGCAGGTGTGGGAGTCGTACGCACCCGAGCTCACCGCGCTGCTCGGCGAGGCCGCCTATGCGGCGCTGGCAGCGGCCTGCCGGCGCCGGAACGGGCTGGGGCTCATCGCGATCCACCCGGCGACGCAGGCCGCGACCGAGCGCCGCGAGACCGACGTCAAATACGAGCTGCAGCCCCCGGAGTAGTCCCCGGGGCGCCGCGGCCCGGCCGGCTCACGCCTCGAGCTTGTACCCGAGGCCGCGGACGGTGATGAGGTGCTTCGGATTCGCCGGGTCGGGCTCGATCTTCGAGCGCAGGCGCTTGACGTGTACGTCGAGTGTCTTGGTGTCGCCGACGTAGTCGACGCCCCACACCCGGTCGATGAGCTGACCCCGGGTCAGGACGCGGCCGGAGTTGCGCAGCAGATACTCGAGGAGGTCGAACTCCTTGAGCGGCAGGGTGATCGACGTTCCGTTGACCGACACGGTGTGTCGCTCGACGTCCATCCGGACCGGCCCGGCCTCCAGGATCCCGATCTCCAGACCGTCGTCGGGTACCTCCCCGCCGCGTCGCAGCACCGCGCGGATGCGGGCGATCAGCTCGCGCGCCGAATACGGCTTGGTCACATAGTCATCCGCGCCGAGTTCGAGGCCGACGACCTTGTCGATCTCACTGTCGCGCGCGGTCACCATGATCACCGGGACATTCGACCGGGTGCGCAAGGCCTTGCAGATCTCGGTTCCGGACATCCCGGGCAGCATGAGATCGAGGAGCACGATGTCGGGACTGACCCGATCGAAGGTCGGCAACGCCTGCGCGCCATCGGTGATGACGCTGGCCTCGAAGCCCTCTTTGCGCAGCAGGAAGGCCAGCGGATCCGCCAGCGATTCCTCGTCCTCGACGATCAGAACGTGGGTCAACTCTTGTTTCCTTCGGTGGGTCGGGCAGATGGGTCGTCACCCTCCGCGGAGGGAAGTGCGCGGGGCGGCGCATCGGGATCCGACAGCGCCTGCTGCGCTGCCGGCGGCCAGCCGGCGTCGGACAGATCCTCCGGAATGCACAGCGTGAAGGTCGAGCCGGTGCCGGGTTTGCTCCACAGGTTGATGGTCCCGCCGTGGTTGGCGGCCACGTGCTTGACGATGGCCAGTCCGAGTCCGGTGCCGCCGGTCATCCGGGACCGGGCCTTGTCGACCCGGAAGAACCGCTCGAAGACCCGCTGCTGATCCTCCGGCTCGATCCCGATCCCCCGGTCGGTCACCGCGATGGCGACCATCGGCCGCCCGTCGATCTTGATCACGCGGCGGCTGATCGAGACCACGGTGTCCGACGCCGAGTACGAGATGGCGTTCGAGATGAGGTTGTTCAGTGCGGTGAGCAGCAGCGGACGGTCGCCGCGGATGATGACGCCGATCGGACCGTCGGCGCGCAGTTCGATGGCCGCCGCCTCGGCGGCGAGCGTCGCCGCGGCCAGCGCGTCGTCGATGAGCGAGTCGACGTCGATGCAGGTGAACTCCGGTGTGACGCCGTCCTGGAGTCGGGACAACGCCAGCAGCTCGCTCACCATGTTGCCCATGCGCTTGGTCTCGCCGACGACGCGGCGACCGAAGTGCTGCACCGAATCGGTGTCGTCGGCCGACTCGAGCAACGCCTCGGCGAGCAGCCCGATCGCGCCGACGGGGGTCTTGAGTTCGTGCGAGACGTTGGCGACGAAGTCGCGCCGGGTGGCCTCCACGCGTTTGTGTTCGGTGTCGTCGAGTCCGTACGCGACGACATAGCGTTCCTCGCCCTGCGCGACGATCCGCGCGTGACAGCGCACGTGCTCGACACTGGGCCGGGGCGTCCGGCCGGTAGAGACGAAACCGAGACTCGACATCGGCGGGCTGAACTCGAAGCGCCGTTCGACGCCGGTGTCGAGCACTTCCTTCACGGCCTCCCACACCGGGTCGGCCAGCAGCATCTCGCGTACGAGCCCGAGTTCGACGGCCCGCTGGTTGTACAGCACGACGTCGCGGAACTCGTCGACCACGGCGATGGCGGTCTCGGTGTTGCGCACGACCATGCTCAACAGACCGGCCTTGGTCATACGGCCGTCGTCGGTGGTCGCCTGCACGTCGGAGTCACGGACCTCGGCCGAGGCCGGCACCTCACGGGGACCGAGGGTCGCCTCGGGAACGAATTCGGCGGCGGTGGATGCGGAACGACGCGGGATGCGATCGAGGAACGCGAACCCTCGGGACCGGTCCCGGTCCCGGGTGCGTCGACCGATCACGACACCGAGGCAGAGCGCGAGTACGAACGCGATCGTCGCGGCGAAGATTGCGGCGGTCACAGGGGCAGCTTACGGCTCGACCAACACCGAACGCACATCTGACGAAGGTGTTCGACAGTTGTTCACGCGGAGTTGGCCGGAGTCCCTGCCGACGCGGCGGCGCGCTTCCCCGGTACCGGGGCGGCCGTGTCCGGACCGGTCATTGCGGAACCGGAACCGCCATGTCCGCGAACTCGGGGTGACGTTCGATGAAGCGCTGCACGTACGAGCAGACCGGCACGACCTGCTTGCCGCCGCGCCGGATGTCCTCGAGGACCGCCTGGACCAATTGGCCCGCGTACCCGTGACCACTGAACTGCTCGCGGATCACGGTGTGCGTGATGACCACCTGGTAGGGCTCGGAGACGTAGTCGAGATAACCGACGATCTCGTCGTCGCCCTGGGAATCGGCGACGAGGATCGCCTCGTACCGCTCCTGGGCAGGTGAGTGCTCGATTCGCAGGGTGCCCATGTCCGCCATGCCGTCTAATGTAGCGCGCGCCACACCGTCGACGCCATGGCGAAACGTGTCACGTCTGGATGTCCGAACGGACCCCGACGACTACTTCTGCCCTTGGGCCGCCACCGCGGCGGCACCCGCGGCGGCCGCCTCGGGGTCGAGGTAGGTACCACCCGGGTTGAGCGGCTTCAGGTCGTCGTCGAGGTCGTAACGAAGCGGGTTGCCGGTGGGGATGTTCAGTCCGGCGATGTCGTCGTCGGAGATGCCGTCGAGGTGCTTGACGAGCGCGCGCAGCGAGTTGCCGTGTGCCGCGAGCAGCACGTTCTTCCCCGCCCGGACGTCGGCGACGATCGTCTCGAGGTAGTACGGGATGAACCGCTCGACGACGTCCTTGAGGCACTCGGTCAGCGGCACCTCGGGGAGATCGGCGTACCGCGCGTCGCCCACCTGGCTGTATTCGGCATCGGGTTCGATCGCCGGCGGCGGGGTGTCGTAACTGCGGCGCCACAGCATGAACTGCTCGTCGCCGAACTTCTCCTTGGTCTCGGCCTTGTTCAGGCCCTGCAGCGCGCCGTAGTGACGTTCGTTGAGTCGCCAGTCGCGGATCACCGGGATCCAGAGCCGGTCGGCCCGGTCGAGGGCGATGTGCGCGGTCGTGATCGCGCGGCGCAGCAGCGACGTGTAGACGACGTCAGGCAGCAGGTCGTGCTCGACGAGGAGCTCGCCCCCGCGTTCGGCCTCGGCCCTGCCCTTGTCGGTGAGCGCCACATCGACCCAACCGGTGAACTGGTTGGACGCATTCCATTCGCTCTCGCCGTGCCGCATCAGGATCAGGGTGCCGTTGCTCATGGCCGATAGTTTTCCACAGTCGGTGCGCACCCTCTCCTCACCGGCGCCTGAACCCCCGGCCGGACCCCGGCGCGCACCTGGTGACGACGAAATGGTAATGAACCGGTCGATTCGCCGCGCGAACGGCCATGGGCGGGTCTAGCGTTAGCGCATGACAGCCAGTACAGACGCCGGCGCGACCGGCCAGAATGCGGAGAAGCAGCCCGAGCTCAAACGCGTGTTGGGCTGGAAGCTGTTGTTGCTGTTTATCATCGGCGACATCCTGGGCACCGGCGTCTACGCACTCACCGGCCAGGTCGCCGGCGAGGTCGGGGGCGCGGCGTGGCTGCCGTTCCTCATCGCGTTCGCGGTGGCGACGCTGACGGCGTTCTCCTACCTGGAGCTGGTGACCAAATATCCCCAGGCCGCCGGCGCTGCCCTGTACGTGCACAAGGCTTTCGGCGTCCACTTCATCACCTTCATCGTGCTGTTCACCGTGATGTGTTCGGGTATCACCTCGGCGACCACCGCGTCCCGCGCGTTCGCGGTGAACATGCTGACCGCGTTCAGCGGTGACAAGCCCGACGCCACGAGCCCGGCGCTGTTCGCCATCGCCATCGGCTTCCTCCTGCTGGTCATGTTCATCAACTTCCGCGGGGTCGCCGAAGGCGTCGGCACCAATGTGGTGCTGACGCTCGTGGAACTGACGGGCTTGCTGCTGGTGCTGTTCATCGGTTACTGGTTCATCGTGGGCGGCAATGCCGATCACTGGGATGCGGTGGTGGCCTTCGAGAGTCCCGACGACAAGAACGTCTTCATCGCCGTCACCGCGGCGACGTCGCTGGCGTTCTTCGCCCTCGTCGGTTTCGAGGACTCGGTGAACATGGCCGAGGAATGCAAGGAACCCGTCCGGATCTTCCCCAAGGTGATGCTGAGCGGCCTCGGGATCACCGCGGTCGTCTACGTGCTGATCGCGATCTGCGCGGTGGCGATCGTCCCGGTCGGCGTCCTCGCCGAGAGCGAGACCCCACTCGTCGACGTCGTGCAGACCGCGGCCCCCGACTTCCCGATGTCGGATCTGCTGCCGTGGATCTCGATGTTCGCCGTCGCCAACACCGCGCTCATCAACATGATGATGGCGAGCCGGCTGCTGTACGGCATGGCCAAGCAGGGTGTCCTGCCCAAGTTCCTGGCCTACGTCCATCCCGGACGCCGTACCCCGTTCGCCGCGATTGTGTTCACCACCGTCATCGCGCTGTGCCTACTGGTCTACGTCAGCGCCGACCCGAAG
This sequence comes from Gordonia sp. SGD-V-85, assembly GCF_001456905.1. Lineage (NCBI taxonomy): Bacteria > Bacillati > Actinomycetota > Actinomycetes > Mycobacteriales > Gordoniaceae > Gordonia > Gordonia sp. SGD-V-85. The sequence goes on along the minus strand of NZ_LNQO01000014.1, from coordinate 71,310 downwards.
GGTTCCATCGTCGGACTGCTCGGCGGCACCACCGCGCTGCTGCTGCTCGCGGTGTTCACCGTCGTCAACGTCTCCGTCCTGGTGCTGCGCAAGGATCACGTGGGACACAACCACTTCCGCACCTATACGCCGGTTGCGGTGCTCGGCGCCGTGACCTCCGGGGCGCTCACCCTCCCGTTTGCCCGCGCCGACAACCAGCAGTACGTGATCGCGGCCTGGCTACTCCTGCTCGGCGTCGTGCTGTGGGCGTTCACCTACTGGCATCAGAAGCGAACCGGCGCCGAAGCGGCCTCCTACGACGACATCCCTCCCCACGAGATCCCCTGACGCACCGACGAGTATGACGTTGTGCCCGGCAACCGGGCACAACGTCATACTCGATGTCAGAAGCAGAGACTACTTGCGGAGGTCCTTGCGCAGGATCTTGCCCGAGGCCGACTTGGGGATCGTCTCGATGAACTCGACCGCCCGGACCTTCTTGTGCGGGGCCACCTTCGACGCCACGAACTCGATGACCTCGTCGGCGGTGATCTCCGCATCGGGCTGGCGCACCACGAAGGCCTTGGGGATCTCCTCGCCCGACTCCGCCTCGATCACGCCGATGACCGCGGCGTCGGCGATCTTGTCGTTGGTGAGCAGCAGCGCCTCCAGCTCGGCGGGCGGCACCTGGTAGCCCTTGTACTTGATGAGCTCCTTGAGCCGGTCGACGATGTAGACGCAGCCGGTCGGGTCGACCTGCGCCATGTCGCCGGTGTGCAGGTAGCCGTCGGCGTCGATGGTGTCGGCGGTCGCCTGCTCGTTGTTGAGGTAGCCCAGCATCACGTTCGGCCCCTTGACCCACAGCTCGCCCGGCTCCGACAGTCCCTCGCTCGGCAGCTCGATCTCGGCACCCGATGCGGGGTCGACGATCTTGTTCTCGGAGTTCGGCACCGCCCACCCGGTCGAGGACAGCGGGGGGTCCTGCTGACCCAGCAGGCCGGGGGTGTCGGCCGGGATGATGTGACTCACCGGCGACAACTCACTCATGCCGTAGCCCTGCAGCATGTGCAGGTCGAGACGTTTGGCGACGGCCTGGCCCAGCTCGTCGTCCAGCGGCGCCGCGCCCGACATAATCGTGTGCAGCGAGGACAGGTCGTAGTTGTCGATGATCGGGTGCTTGGCCAGCGCCACGGCCACCGGCGGCGCGATGTAGGCCATGGTGACCTTGTGGTTCTGGATGTTCTCGAGGAACTCGACGAGGTCGAACCGCGGCATCACGACCAGCGACGCCCGGTTGTACAGCGCCGCGTTCAGCAGCACCGTCATGCCGTAGATGTGGAAGAACGGCAGCACCGCGATCACCACATCGTCGGCGCCCATGCCCTGCAACGGTCGGATCTGCGCGACATTGGCGACCAGATTGCGATGCGAGAGCGCGACACCCTTCGGATTCCCGGTCGTGCCCGATGAATACGGCAGGACCGCGACGTGCGTGGCCGGATCGAACGACACCTCCGGTGCGGCCAGTCCGGCGCCCAGGAGGTCCGCCGCGTTCGGGTGTCCGGAGGCGTCCTGGCCCTCGCCGTCGAGGACGATCAGGTCGGCATCCGCCAGCCCGACCTCATCGGCGGCGGCCTTGGCCTGCTCCAGCATCGGCGAGATCGTCACCAGCATCTTGGCGCCGGAATCCCGCAGCTGCTTGGCGATCTCGGGTCCGGTGAAGAGTGCGTTGATCGTCGTCGCGGTGCCGCCGGCCCGCAGAATCCCGTGGAACACCGTCGCGAACGCCGGGATGTTGGGCGACAGGATGCCCACCACGTCGCCGACGCCGATCCCCCGCGACGCCAACGCGCCCGCCGCCGCCTCGATCTGCGAGATCAGCTGCGCATAGGTGGTCGTCGCCCCCGACTTCGGGTCCACCAGCGCGGTACGGGCGAGGTCCTCCTCGGCCACCGCGCCGAACAGGAACTCGAACACACTCACGTCCGGGATCTCGACGTCGGGAAACGGACTCGTGAAGCTCATGACACCTCCATTGGGGAATTTCTCGACCGCATCGTATCAACGCACGTTGACACGATGCAACGTGGACCTCTCTCGAGAGAGTCTACGATTCGTCCGATTCGGCGGTCGACGGATCCTCGGTGACGCTCTGCGCACCGTCGACGACCGACTCACCCGGTATGTAGCGACCTTCGAGCGGCTTCCCCGCCTCCGGCAGGGACTCCTTGTCGATGAGGTGCTCGAAGGCGAGCAGGTTGCGCAGCGATTCGCCGCGCGACACCCGCCACGCCCACTCCCGCTGGATCGAGGTCAGGAACCCGAGTTCGAGCAGGGTGTTGAAATCCCCGTCCGCGGCCTCGAGGACCTGCCCCAGGATCCGGTCGACCTCGCCGGGACTCAACCCGTCGGCGGAGATCCGGCCCACGAGGTAGATGTCACCGGTGTTGTCGATGGTGTAGGCGACGCCGTACAGCCGGCGGTTGCGCTTCAACAGGTACTTGTACACGCCGGCGTGGTTCTCGTCGGGCCGGCGGCACACGAAGGCCTCCACCCGGACGCCGTGCTCGCTCGCCGTCAGCAGCACGGTGGTCTTGAGTTTGCGTTCGCCGGGCAGCTCGACGACCACGTGATCGACGTCGGCCCCGCCGCCGCTCTTGCGCGCGAAGGCGATCTCGTTATCGCCCAGCGTCTTCTCCAGCAGGTCGACGACCTCGTTGCGACTCACGGCATCCTCTCGTCGGTGGTATCGGAAACCCCTTGCGCAGCGGGCGATTTCGGCGCAGCGTCAGACGGTGACCCGGTTGCGCCGACGACGCCAGCGGCGCCGGAGGCGCGCCGAGGCCGCGGCCGTCGCGGACACCTCGGGCGACGCCGGGCGCTGGTGCGCGGCGAACGACCGCATCGCCCGACCGTAACTCTCGAGGAGCTGATCGACCGTGTGTTCCCAGGAGAACTGCTCGGCGTGGGCGCGGGCGTGCTGTCCGAGCTCGACGAGTCGATCGGGTTGCGCGAGAAGTTTTTCCAGCGCGTTCGTCCAGTCCCCGACCCGATGCCCGTTGACCAGCACACCGGTCCGACCGTCGTCGACCGCCACCCCGAGGCCACCCACATTCGCGGCGATGACGGGCGTCCCGCAGGCCTGCGCCTCGATCGCGACCAGTCCGAAACTCTCCGAATGACTGGGCACGGCAACCACATCCGACGCCCGGTAGACCTGCACCAGACGGTTCGCCGGCTGGGGCGGCAGGAAGGTGACCGAATCGGCGATCCCGAGTTCGGCGACCTGATCCATCAGCGCGGTGGGCCGTTGCAGCCCCGACCCCGACGGCCCGCCGACGATGAGCACCCGCAGCCTCCGCCCGGTCGCGGCGGACTCACCGATGAGCGGCGCGACCGCGGCGACGAGGAGGTCGGGGGCCTTCAGCGGTTGGATGCGCCCGACGAACGTCACGATCATCTCGTCGGGGTCGAGGCCGAGCTCCGCGCGGGCGGCCGCGGCGGAACCCGGTGTGTAACAGTCGAGATCGGCACCAGGGGTCACCACGTCGATACGGTCGGCGGCGGCACCGTACATCGAGAGCAATTCGGTCGCCTCGGTCTGGGTGTTCGCGACCAGGCGATCGGCCTCCCCGACCACCTGCTGCTCCCCGATGACCCGCAGCTGCGGCTCGGCGGTGTCGCCCTCGGCCAGCGATGCGTTCTTGACCGCGGCCAGGGTGTGCGCGGTGTGCACCAGCGGTACACCCCACCGGTCGCGGGCGAGCCACCCCACCTGGCCGGAGAGCCAGTAGTGCGAGTGGATGACGTCGTAGTGACCGGGCGCCTGCGCGGCCTCGGCACGCAGGACCCCGGCCGTGAACGCACACAGCTGGGCGGGCAGGTCGCGCTTGTCGAGGCCCTCGAACGGGCCGGCGACGACGTTGCGCACCGTCACCCCCGGCGCTGCGGCGACCGACGCCGGGTCGGCCGACGACGTCGCGCGGGTGAAGATCTCGACCTCGACTCCCCGACGGGCCAGCCGCGTCGCGGTCTGCCAGACGTAGACGTTCATCCCGCCGGCGTCGCCGGTGCCCGGTTGCGCCAGCGGCGAGGTGTGCACGGAGATCAGCGCGACACGCCGCGGGGACGGGCTCGAGGTCATGGTCTCCACCATAGAGAAACGCCGTGTCGGGCGAGGAGTCCCCCGGCCTGCGGACACCCTGCACGCCCGTCGCCGCGATCACCTAGACTGCTTTCGGTAACGATTGTCATTTGCGTGAAGGTTGTCGATGAAGAAATCCCTGCTGGCCACGGCCGGTGTGCTGTCCGCCGCCGCCCTGGTGTTGTCCGCCTGCTCCAGCGACTCCGGCGGGACCGACGGCCCCCCGACCGTGGTCGCGTCCACGAACGTCTGGGGTTCGGTGGCGGCCGCGGTCGCCGGCGACAACGCCGAGGTGACCGCGCTGTACACCAACGCCGACGGTGATCCGCACGAGTTCGAGCCCTCGGCAGCGGACACCGCGACGATCGCCGATGCCGACATCCTCGTCTTCAACGGCGGCCACTACGACTCCTACATGGAGGAGGCGGCGGCCAACTCGGACGCGACGGCGGTCGACGCCTACGCCCTGCTCGGGAGCGACGAGCATGCCGACGAGGCCGGTGGCGATCACGGCGACGAGCACGCGTCCGGCGATCACTCCGACGGTGATCACTCCGACGGGGCCCACGACCACGCGCACGGCGACCAGAACGAGCACGTCTTCTACGACCTCCCCGTCGTCGCCCAGGTGGCCGACAAGGTCGCCGACGCGCTGGCCGAGAAGGACCCGGACAACGCGGAGACCTACCGCGCCAACGCCGAGACCTTGACCACCGGCATCGACGGTCTGCGCGCGAAGCTCACCACCATCCGGGAACAGCACGCCGACACCGAGGTCGCCCAGACCGAGCCGCTCGCGGGCTTCATGCTGACCGAGGCCGGGCTCGTCGACATCGCACCGGCCGGTTTCACCCAGGCCGTCGAGGAGGGCCAGTCACCCGCGGCCGCCGACCGTGCGGCACTGCAGGACATCCTGGCCGACCGTCGGGCGAAGGTGCTGATCTACAACACCCAGGCCGTGGACCCGGTGACACAGGCCATGCTCGACGTCGCGCGCTCCGCGGGCGTCCCGGTCGTGGAGTTCACCGAGACCCTGCCCGACGGCGTCACCGACTACGTCGTGTGGCAGGGCGCCCAGATCGACGCCCTGACCGCGGCGCTGGGTTCCGGCTCCAATTGACCGGGGCAGGCGACTCGACCGGAGCAGGCAAGGGCAGGCCGGTCGTGGAGTTCACCGGCGCCCGGCTCGCGTTCGGCGACCGGGTTCTCTGGGACGACCTCGACCTGACGATCGAATCCGGTGAGTTCGTCGCGGTCCTCGGGCCCAACGGCTCCGGCAAGACGTCGTTCCTGCGGGTTCTGTTGCACCAGTACGCGCTCGACCGCGGCACCGTGACCACCACCGACGCCGTGGGCTACATCCCCCAGCAGCACGCCGAGGACGACGCCGACCCGATGGCCATCCGCGGCCGGGACCTCGTCGGGTTCGGTGTCGACGGCGGCCGCTGGGGTGTCGGACTCCGGGGCCGGGCACGACGCCGCGCACTCGTCGACACCGCGCTCGGTTCGGTGGACGCCCTGCCATACGCCGACGCCCCGCTGGGCGTCCTGTCCGGCGGCGAGCAGCAACGGCTACGCGTCGCCCAGGCGGTGGTGAGCGATCCCGCGCTGCTGCTCTGCGACGAGCCGCTCGCCAGTCTCGATCCGACCAATCAACAGGTGGTCGTGGACCTCATCGATCGCCGGCGCCGGGACGCCGGGACGGCCGTCGTGTTCGTGACCCACGAGATCAACCCGATCCTGCCCTTTGTCGACCGGGTCCTGTACCTCGTCGACGGCCGGTTCCGCATCGGCGAGCCGCATGAGGTGATGACGACGGAGACGCTGAGCGAGCTGTACGGCAGCGATGTCGAGGTGCTGCGCGTCAACGGCCGTCTGGTCGTGATCGGCGGCGAGGACGCCCACCACTGCGCCGCCGACAGCGAACCGGGTGTCGCGAGGCGAGGCGGTCCGGCGTGAGCGTCACCCACCTCTCCGTCGACCGCTCGTTGAGCGACCTCTGGGATTTCTCCACCACCATCGACCTGCTCGGTTACGACTTCATGCAGCAGGCACTGCTCGCGATGGTGCTGCTCGGTCTCCTGGGCGGCCTGCTGGGCCCGCTCATCGTCGCCCGGCAGATGTCCTTCGCGGTGCACGGCGCCAGCGAACTGTCGGTGACCGGTGCCGCGGCGGCCCTGCTGATCGGGTTCAGCGTGAACCTCGGCGGCGTCATCGGCGCGGTCATCGCCGCGGCGGTCTTCGGTTTCCTCGGCAACAAGGCGCGGGAGCGCGACTCGGTGATCGGCGTCGTGATGGCGTTCGGCCTCGGCATCGGGGTCCTGTTCCTGGCCTTGTACGGCCGGATCGGGACCGGCTTCGCGTTGCTGACCGGTCAGGTCGTGAGCGTGGGCATCAACGGCCTGGTCGCGATCGCCATCACCACGGGCATCGTCGTCGTCGTGCTGGCCGTCATCTACCGGCCACTGCTGTTCGCCTCCACCGATCCCCGCGTCGCGCAGGCGCGGGGGGTACCCATCCGCACCCTGTCGGTGGTGTTCGCGATCATCATGGGCCTGGCGGCCGCGCAGGGCGTGCAGATCATCGGCGCGCTGCTGGTGATGTCGCTGATGATCACCCCGGGCGCCGCCGCCGCCCGCGTCACGTCGAATCCGACGCGCACGCTGGTGCTGTCGGTCGTGTTCGCCGAGGTCGCGGCGGTCGGCGGGTTGCTGATGTCGCTCGCTCCCAAGCTGCCCGTGTCGGTCTTCGTCACGATCATCTCGTTCGCGATCTACGTCGTGTGCCGGATCATCGGCAACCGCCGCGTGCATCGCACGCGCTGATCCGACAGAACACAACCACCGCCGGGCCGCCTCGCTCGCACCGCAGTACTTGTCATTCCTCGGCGAAACCGGGGTTGCAGCCGGCGCCGACCATGTCCTCCTCGGCGACGACCGGCCGGCCGGGTTCGAGGTTCCAGCTGGGCTTCTCGGGTTCGACGATGCGGGCGAACCGCCAGTGGCAATCGAACTGGGCCTGCATCCCGGGGGTGTCGGCGGTGGGGTCGAGAGCGACGACCTCCGCCCACGCGGCGGCCATCGCGCCGGGGTCGGTGGTGTAGCGCCCGGAATTCGTGGGGAACACCGAGAGGCTCGGACCGACCGCGGTGTCGGTCCACTCGGTCCGCTCGATGTACGGCGGGCGGTAGACGATCGTCGGCGCGCTCTCGGTGGGCGAGTACGGGCCCGATGAATACGGGGTGGGCGACGGGCTCGTCGTGCTCGAGCCGGTCGTGCTCGGACCCAGTGCTCCGGGGTCGACCGCGTCTGTCCCGCACGCGGACAGGACCGCGGCGACGGCCAGCGCGCCGGCCGCGGCGCGCCACCGCCGCCGCCCTCCGTCGGCCTCTCCCGCACCCGCCCTGCGCAACCCCGTCGACATACCGACACCCTAGGTGACGGGTAGCCTGCACCTTGTGGTCCGCCGGCGCACGCAGAAGCGGGCGGTCGGGTTGTTCGTCACCGCGATCGCCGTCGTCGTGCTGTGCCTCGCGGGGTGTGCGCGCACCCCCGATCCGGGACCTCCCCAGGTCACCCAGTCGCATCGGGCCTCGACCACTCCCACCGGCCTAATGCTCGACGGGAAACCCTGGTGGCCAGCGGGGTTCAACGCCTATCAGCTCAGCACCGACTGGTCGGTCAACCGCGGCTGCGGCGCCCAGGTCGAGGTCGACGGGTACTTCGACAGACTCCCGCCCCGTGCGCTGACCCGATTCAACCTGTACTCGGTCTTCGCCGTCGACAAGCGCAGCGGGCTCATCGATTTCGGGCCGATCGACCGGGTCTTCCGGGCCGCGGCCCGGCATCACCAGATGGTCCTGCCGGTCCTCACCGGAGGCTCGGGCGACTGTGAGGACGAGCGGTTCAAGGAGCGCGACTTCTACGTCGACGGTTGGCAGAGCCAGGAGATCGTCGGCGGGCTGACGTACGCGGAGTGGGTCGAGATCGCGGTGACCCGCTGGCACGACGAGCCGTCGATCGCCGGCTGGGAACTCGTCGGGGAGCCCGAGGCGAGCGAATGCGGTCCGGCCTCGTGCGACTGGGAGGCGCGAACGTGTCCCGACGATGCGACGGCCGTGTTGCGCTCGTTCTTCGACCGCGCCGGCGCCCATCTCCGGGCCTACGACGCCGACCGGCCGATCTTCTCGGGAGTGGTGGGCGGCGACCAGTGCGGCCTCGCGGGCGCGGGTTATGCCGAGGTCCTGGGCTCGGCCGGCGTGGACGTGCTCGACTTCCACGACTACCGCTCCGATGTCGACCCCGAATCGGGGCCCGCGGGCAGCAATCTGCGCGCACGACTGGCACAGGCCCGCGAGCTCGGAAAACCGCTGGTGGTCAACGAGATCGGGATACATGCCGGCTCATGTGGCTCGATCGCGAATCGGGCCGCGCAGTTCGAGACCATCGTCGCGCGCCATCGCGACGCCGGGGTCGCCGGCGCGCTGCTGTGGTCCTTCGTCCCGGACCCGCGCGGTGCGCAGTGCACGTACGACATCGGGCTCGATGACCCGGCCTGGAATGTGGTGCGCGAGAACTCCTCCTGACCACCTGCGATGGCCCGCGCGAGCTCACACCAGCTGATACAGCCGCCAGTCCGGCAGATCCGCGCCCTGGTTGCGCGCCTCGAGGACGAGAACCCCGATCTGGGCGCCGTTCTCGTAGATGGTCGGATACCGCTGGTTGACCGCGTCGGAGAGTCCCCGACCTTCCGGTGGGACGGTGAGGAAGTAGCGCACACCGCCGCCGACCGGGTCGTTGAGCAGCTGCGCGAAGTCGCGATCCGACGGGATGACGAACTGGCGCGGCCGCTCGGACTGGACCACCACCGCGAAGCCGTACACGGTGTCGCACAACACCGCGCCGTCGGGCAGGTCCAGACCGTCGAGATACTGCGCCAGCGCCCGCTCGGTGGAGAACGACCGCACGATGCGCTGCTCGCCGAGGTACTTCTGGTCCACCGAGTCCGGGCGCGGATCGACCACCGATCCGAGCGCGAACTCCTGGGGCGCGTACTTGGGTGACGTCATCCCGGCGGCGGTGACCGGGATCGCGGTGGCGACCACGACGATCACGATCGTCGCGGCGATCTTGTTACTCCAACGCGAGGCATAGGGGCGGGCCGGCAGAATGTCCGAATGCCTGCCCTCGCGACGCATCGGAACCTGCTCCCGCAGGGGCACAGACAACAGCGCGATGACGGCGGCGAGCAGGACCACGGTCATGTAGAGCCGAAGAAAGCCGAACGTCGAACCGCGTGAGTAACCGAAGACCTGAAACGCCAGCACGGCCACGATCAACAGTGCGGGCAACATCGCCGCAAGCCGATGACGTCGGGCACGGACCCCGATGACTCCGAGAATGAGTATCGGAAGCAGTGGCGCGAGGATGAAGATCTCGGTGAGGGAGAACCCGATCGCATCCCCGGTCGTCGACGACCCGCTACCGCCGGACTGCGCGATGATCGCGGCGTTGCCGTACTCAGAGGTGAACTGCGCGAACGCGTCACCCGTGATGAGCCAGCCCGCCGCCGCCCAGGCGAGGAAGGCCAGTGCGCTGGGCGCCACCACCAGGGTGATGGCGAGGAGCGTGCGCGACACCCGTTTTCGGCGGTCGCGACGTGTGTAGGTCACCCAGCCGACCACGAAGGCCGCGGCCAATGCGGCGGCACCGCCGTCGTAGCGGGTGAGATAGGACAGGCCGAGCGCGATCCCGGCCACCACGAGCTCGTGGACGTCGTCTGAGGAGACCCACCGGATCAGACGACGGGTGGCCCAGGCCAAGAAGAAGAGGTACGGCGCCTCGCTCATCCCGTTCGCGGCATAGAGGACGATCATCGGATTGATCGCGTAGAAGGTCGTGAAAGTGCCTGCCACGAGAGGACGCAGGCCCTGGTCGCGCGCGATCCCCGACGCCTGCACCACCGATCCGGCCATGAACGCCGACGACATGATCACCGCCGAGAGCGCCTGCGTCGTCATCTCCGGGATCCACGGGGTGAGCGCGGTCAGCGGCAGCTGGACGATGGCGGTCAGCGGGGTGAAGATGAATCCGATCGCCGCGAGATGCGGTGTCCGACTGAACAGCACGCTCTGTGCCGACTGCACCCTCGACAGCGCGTCGCCGAAGAACAGCTGCACCTCGCTGACGAGGTAGACCCCGATGACGAGGTACGGGATCCACGTCGCGAGGAAGATCAGCACCGAGGCCGGGACACGGCGGGTCACGTCGTCTCCTGCCCGTCGGGATCGGTGTCCGGTGAACTGCTCGTCGACAGACCGTGAAAGGTCTTCTCCCAGTAGGACGGATTGACCAGGATCTGCCACATGCCCTTGATGGCGGCGACACTCATCATCAGCCAGTACAGCGGGATGAGAAGGGCCGAACCGAGCAGTTCGCTGCGATCGTCCTCGCGGATCGCGACGAGGTTCATGTACAGCGCCGCCCCGTTGCCCAGCAGCAGCGAGATCAGCGACAGGTAGTAGATGGGTCCGGGGAACAGCTCGGCGACGACCGGTGGCTGTCCGCCGATCCACAGCGCCAGGATCAGCCAGAACACCATGTTCAGGCAGGCGATCACCGGGGTCCCGGCGATCAGCAGCGTGAAGCGCACGAACGCGACGGGCCCGAGGATGTGCCAGAGCTTGACCGGGTGCCGCATGTGGACGAGCCACGTCTGCATGTAGCCCTTGTACCAACGGGAGCGCTGGCGGACCCAGTTGATGGCATCGACATTGGCCTCTTCCATCGTGACCGAGTCGAGCACCAGGGTGCGGTATCCGTGGTCGGCGATCCGGACCCCGAGGTCGGCGTCCTCGGTCACGTTGTAGGGGTCCCAGGCGCCGATCGTGTCGAGGACATCGCGCCGGAAGTGATTCGACGTGCCGCCCAACGGGATCGGCGCTCGACTGACCATCATGCCCGGCAGCAGGAAGCCGAACCAGATGCCGTAGTCGGCCGTGAACCACTCGGTCAGCATGTTGTCGCGCACGTTGTGGAAGCTGAGCTTGCCCTGCACGCAGACCACCGAGTCGTCGCCGGAGTTGTTCAGCACGTACACCGCCCGACGCAGCTGCAACGGGTCCGGTTTGTCCTCGGCGTCGAAGATGGTGACGATGTCGCCGGTGGCGAAGTGCATGCCGTAGTTGCAGGCCTTCGGTTTGGTCCGCGGCTGCGCCGGGGGTGTCAGGACGACCGTGACGATCCCGTTCTCCTCCACCCCGCGCGCCGCCTCGATCGTCGGCTCGTCGTCCTCTTCCAACAGCAGCAGGACCTGGAGCTTGTCCCGTGGGTACTCGATCGTCTCCATCGCGGCCACCAGTTGACCCACCACCTCCGGCTCGCCGTAGGCCGGGACGAACACGGTGTAGGCGGGCAACTCGTCGTCGGGGATGGACCGGGCGTCCTCGTCGGAGACGCGGATGGCACCGTTGACCAGTCCCCGCCGGAAGATCACCAGGCGGTCGGCGAGGGTCACCACGTATCCGATCGTGGCGATCGAGACCAGGGTCGCGCAGGTCCCGACCGGTTCGATCACCATCGCGACGGCGATGATGCCGAGCAGCGTGAACCCGATGATCTTCTGAATCCGGCTGAAGGCCACCGAGGCCGACATGTCCTCGTCGGCGTTGCGGAGACGGTTCACGGCGTCTTCGAGGGCCTGCGCCCGGTAGCCCGGGTCGGCGAGCAGTTCGGCCACCGGACGCGTCGGTCTGGTGCTGCGCGCGACCCCCGGCTTGTCGGCGGCTGCGGCGTGCCCGGGGCCGGCCTTGTCGATGCTCATGCACCGGCCCCCCGAGCGGCCCCGAGCTGGGCCCGGATGAGCTCCCCGGCCAAGCCGATGAGCAGGGCCTCGTCCTTGAGTTGCGGGTCGGTGTCCAGCAGGACCGAGTTGCCCCGCAGCAGGATCGTCATCAGCGAGTTCATGTTCGCGAGGATGGTGATCCGCGGCTCCGGGAAGTAGGCCTCGGGCTCGTGGTTGTCGACTGCCCACAGCATGACCTGCTGGGTCCGGTTGCCGTTGTTCCATCGCCAGGACAACGCCGTGTAGGTGAGGTAGCGCTCGTCGTCGACGACACTCCACACCCGACCCCGGACCCCGTTCGACAGGTCCACCTCGATCGGAAGGCTCGTGCGTTCGCTGGACAGGTCGTAGCGGAAGATGTCCGGGTAGACGTCGAGGACGAGTGGCCGCCTGCTGTCGACGCTGTCGACGACCACCCGCCGGGGACGCGCGAACTTGTCGTAGGCGCGGTTGCCGCGGGTCTGCACCAGGACCTGGCGGATCAGCACGGACCCCGGCCCGTAGAGGCGTGACACCCACCCGTAGACACCCAGGGACTCCTGCCGCCAGCCGACCGGGACCACGAGCGGCTCACCGATACCGAGCTGCGGATAGCGATTGCTCTGGTAGTTGCTACCCACCGGCGGGGTGGGGCACAGCGCCAGCAGGACCGCCACGAGCAGCACCACCAGACCCGGCCGGCCCACGAACGGGACTTTCGGCGGACTGATCCGGCCGGCCTCGGGCGGCGACCACTGCCGGCCGCCGCGCCGCCGATAGTCGACCAGCATGTAGGCCGACGTCGCGAGGGCCGCGATCAGGCCCGGATAGGGCACGACGATGTTCCGGGGCGCGCCGAGCGCGTCGAGCACGAACAGCGCGACCAGGCCCACCGCACCGGCCAGCAGCGCCGCGACCAATTTTCGGCGCCAGGTCCGACCCACCGCGATCGCGGTCGCGGCGACGGCCATCAGCACCACCACGAAACCGGCGGCGAGCGACGTCCCACCCATGATCAGCACGACGGCGCGGACCGGCGGCGGGAAGATGAGCACCAACAGCAGCCACACCCACCGGTAGCGGGCGACCGGACGCAGCCCGAAGAGCAGAACCGCGGCGCCGAAGACGAACAACCACAGGGCGAGCAGATCCATGTGGGTGGTGAGGTACGCGCGCGCATAGCGCGGGTTGACCAGATACTTCATCGCCAGCGCGAGGATCAGCACCACGATGCCGACGATGACGTCGGTCTGCCGGTCGTAGATCGGCAGTTCGTCGACGGTGCGCCACGACACCCCGATGACGGCGATCAGCGCGAGGACGACCAGCACCGGGACGTAGAGGATGAGCGTCTGCGCCATCAACTCGTCGACGATCGCGACGATCGTGTTCCAGAACCCCAGGGCCGTGCACCCGATCAGGAACAGCCACCGGGCCGCCACCAGCCACTCCGGGTGATCGACAAAAGCGGGGTGCGGCGTCTCGGGCTTGCGGCGCGTGACGACGCCGACGAGCGTGGCGACCGCACTCGTCGCACCGGCCGACCCCGGATCCGGGGTCGACGGTTCCGGGTTCTGGGCCGTGGTCGTCGCGGGAGCCTCGGGCACGCCGGTCAGCTCTCGGCGGTCCGTTGCCGTCGACGGCGCAGGATGAGGGTCGCCGCGACGGCCGCCACCACGACGATGCCGACCCCGACGACCGCGAACGCCACCCAGGAGGTGTCGCCGGTCGACGATTCCGGCTGCTGCGCGTCGTCATCGACCACGAGGACGGGCTCCTGGCCGGACACCTGCAACAAGGCGTCGCCGTTCAGCGACGGCCAGCGATCGGGATCGGCGGCCAGCCAGTCGAGCAGGGCGTCGAGATCAGCGGCGTCGTTCGTCGACGTCGCGACCAGCACCGACCGGCCGGCATCACGGGCCACCTGCAGCGAACCGAAGCGCACGGTCGGCGACAGCAGCACCTCGGCGCGCCGGCCGTCCGGATTGAGCACCGAGACCGTGCCGCCGTCGGCGGTCACCGGCAGCGACAGCTCGGGCAATCCCTGGCCGTCCGCGGCGATGACGACCGCGGGGGCCGAGGCCGACATGGCGTCGTCGAGCGGTACGACGTCGACTCCGAGACGCACCGCCGACAGTCGCTGCAGGCCCGACATCAGTGCCACCGCGCGGGCGACGTCGGCGACGTCACCGCGGGTCCAGGCCAACGAGTTCCGCGGCATCAACGCCTGCGGCAACGATGCGAACCCGGATGGTGTCGGCGGGTCGGCGACCTCGGATCGCACCTCACCGGAGGAGTCCAGGCTCAGCGAACTCCGCACTCCCGCGCCACACTGCTCGCCGACGTCGCCGTGGTTGTAGGTGACGGTGACCTCGGTGAAACGCGTCAGCAGGTCGGCGGGGATGTCGACCCAGGAGTTGTAGCTGCCGGAGGAGTCGGCGGGCCAGGAGGCGATGACCCGGTCCCCGACGGACACCGCGATCTGGCCGCCCATCGGGGTGTAGGTGCCCTTCAGCTGGATTCGCACGTTCTGAGACGGCCGTCCCAGGCGCGTCTGGTCGACCCCGAACGAGATGGTCGGCCAGCCGGTCGCCGAGACGCGCTGATCCCCCACGCCCAGTTCGGCGAGCGTGGTGACCTCCGGCGCGAGTTGCGGTGCGGCAAAAGGCGGTCCGGCCACGGCCGCAGAACTGACGGCGATCGACGAGAGATCAGAGGTGAGGAACTCGACCTGGGTCTCCAGGTCGTCCTCGCTGCCGCCGATCCGCAAAACCGGCCAGCCTGCACCCGGCCCCAGGCTGAGTCCGTCGGGCAGGGCCGAGTTGATGACGATCTGCCGTTCGAGCGGTTCGATCTCCTCGTCGGGTGCGGCATCACCGCGCGGCAGCGAGTCCGTCTCGATCTCCACTGTCGCCGCACCGTAATTCGCGATCACGGCGGTCGCGAGCGACACGGCCGCAGCGCCCTCGGCGGGCCGCACGTCGTCGGGGACGAAGATGGTCAGCTTGCGCAGAACCGGCGGCAGGAACTCGGCGACGCTGTTCGGCGCGGCTTCTCGGCCGCCGTATGTGACGGTCGCGTTCTGGATGCGCAACCCCGAATCGGGGTCGAACAGACACGATCCGGCCGTGCGCAGATAGGTCCGCAGGACGATGTCGGCGGCGTTGCGTTCGACCCGCACGCCGCGTAGCGACAGCGAGATCGGCGAATTCACAGCCGGATTGATCGGCGTCCGCGAGATCAGCCGGCCTTCCTGCAGGACGTCGATGTTGCCGCCGGTGACGAAGGCGGGATACTGCGTGACGCCGCGCAATTCGGTGGGGGCGAGATCCGGCGGTACCGCGAGGGACAGACTCACCTCGCCCTGCTGTCCCGGGAACGCGATGGTCGGCGACGAACCGAGATCGCGAAGGTTCAGCGGCGCAGGCGGATCCCCCGGCGCCGCCTGCGCGGCCGGTGTCGACGGCGCCCCGATCGAGGCGATGCCGGCCAACAGCAGGCCCACCAGCAACAACGCCGGCCCACGGCTACGTCGACAACGCGACTCGCCGCGGGTTCTCCAGGACACGTGCATTCGCCACCCTTCGAGTGACCCCCGTCCCGACCCTTAACGCCCCGAAGAGAACCTATCCCACGACACGGCTCGGCACATATTTTCACGCGATCGGACCGGTGGGCCGCCCGACTCTGCGACCATGTCCTGCAGGTCGACACGTCCGGCGAGATTCGAGGGAGCGCGATGCGACAGGTTCACGCCGGCGAACGCGTCGACGGCGGCGTCTACGTGGACATCGCCGACGCGACGATCTGGCACTTCACCGCCGGCGAGTCATACGGCCCGCCGATGGTCCTGCTCCACGGGCTGTTCGCGTCGGCGTCGACGTGGGGAACGCAGATCCCCGCCTTCCTCGACGCCGGTCAGCAGGTGTTCGTACCCGAACGGCCCGGTCACGGTCACAGTCCCGACCTCCCCGGCGAGTTCCACCTCGACCGGATCGTGGCACGCACGATCGTCTATCTCGAGACCGTCGTGCGCCGGCCGGCCAATCTGGTGGGATGGGCCGACGGCGGCACCGTCGCCCTGCTCGTCGCCCGGGACCGCCCGGACCTCGTCCATCGGCTGGTGTTCGTCGGCGGATACCTGAACCGTGCCGGCCGGATGGCCGACGAGTTCATCTCCCGGGTGTCTCGCCGCGACCCGGTGACGATGGACTACCTGCGCATCTACTACGACACCACGTCACCGGACGGGCCCGAGCATTTCGAGACGGTCTTCGACAAGGCGGTCCGGATGCTCGCCGCCGAACCGGAGTGCGAGGTCAGCGAATTCACCCACGTCGAGGTACCGACGCTGGTGGTGGTCGGCGATCGCGGGCTCGTCCGCCTCGAGCACGCGCTCCAGCTGTCGCGGACGCTGCCGTCGGCCCGGCTGGCCGTGATCCCGGGCACCCACATCCTGCCGGTCGAATCGCCCGAGCTGTTCAACCCGCTCGTCCTGTCGTTCCTGGCCGCCGACCCCCCGTCGGTCTGGGAGTTCGGCTGACCCGCTCCCCGACCGAAAGCACGACCTGCCCCTGCTCCCTGATCCGAGAGAACGACATACCCATTGCTCCCTGAGGTGTGAGGAGCGTCAGCGATTGCCCCTTTGCTCCCTGAGGTGTGAGGAGCGTAAGCGACGAGCCACGAAGGGCCTGGTGAGACACGTTGCGAAGCCCTTCGTGGCTCGCTTCGCTCGCACCTCAGGGAGCAGAGATGTGGATGCTGAGGGTGTTCTCTCGTTGTGCACGACGGCCGCCTAGGCCGGCGAATGCACCCGGTACCACGCCTGGCGCCGCAGGGTGTCCGGGTCGGCCTCGACGTGGTCGGGGTCGTCGAGGACGAGGACCTTGCGGTCGGCGGTGGTGTAGGCGGGCCAGCCGAAACCGGGGTCGCCGGTACGGGCGAACCCGCCCCAGCGGGTCTGGACGTTCCTGGTGACCCGGCCGGTGGCGGGCCAGTCGGCAAGGGCGAGACCGGCACCCATCGGGGCCCGGTAGGCACCGAACACGCTGAACAGCTCGGTGGCGTGCGTGGCCCCGAAGCCCGTGGCCTCGAGCACCTTCGTCTGGTAGTCGTAGCGGTACACGTAGGTCGGGGCGACGGCGCTGTGCCCGTCGGCGAAGGCGCTCATCGGTGCCCAGAAGATCGAGTCGCCGGCCAGCCGGATGCGATCCCGGTCCCCGTCCTCGTAGTGCGAGGCGATCTCGCGCCGGACCTCTTCGTCCTCGACGCGCATCAGGGTGCGTTCGGCGTCGGGCAGGACGTTCCAGAGTTTGGCGAACAGCTTGCCCTCGTCGCGGTTGCTGCCGATCACGAGCGGCACCGGCTGCGTGAGCCCACCCGCGGCGGCGGCGAGCGGCGACCGCGGCAGCAGATCGCCGTCGACGACGGGCGCGAACGGGATCGCACCACCGGCGGTCTTGGTGGCGAATCGCATCAGCCGGTTCCCCGCCGCCAGCAGCAACGCCGGGTTGGGCGAGGTGAGCAGACGCTGGGCGTGGACCGTGTCGACGGGCGGCTCGTCCCGTTCGAAGGAGGTCGCCCGACGCTGCGGGTCGCGTAACAGCCGGACGAACTCGTCCGCGTAGATCTTCGCCGCGTCCTGCTCGACGATCAGTTCCGGGGCGGGACTCTGCGCGATGGCCTGGTGATAGAGACCGGTCGTCGACGGGGCGGACAGCAGCGAGAGCACCGACGACCCGCCGGCGCTCTCGCCGAAGATCGTGACGTTCTCCGCGTCCCCGCCGAACGCCTCGATGTTGTCCTGGACCCACTGCAGGGCCGCGATCTGGTCACGCAGGCCGACGTTGGAGTCGAACGGACGGTCCTCGGTGGCGAACTGACCGAGGTCGAGGAAGCCGAACGGACCGAACCGGTACTGGATGGTGACGACGACGACGTCCTGGGCACGCGCGAGGAAGGCGCCGTCGTAGAGCGGGGTGGCGGCCGTGCCGAGGATGAACGCACCGCCGTGGATGAACACCATCACCGGTCGCGGAGTCGACGACGCGACGTCGGGCGAGTAGACGTTCAGCGTGAGGCAGTCCTCGGCCATCGGCGCGAACTTGCCCGGGGCGATGGCCGTGAACCGCTTCTCCTGGATGGCCGCCTTGGCCACCTTGGTGCAGTTGCGGACGCCGGGCCAGTCGTGGGCGGGCTCCGGTGCACGGAACCGGCGATGGGCCACCGGCGGTGCCGCGAACGGGATGCCTCGCCAGCTGATGGTCCCCTTGCGCAGCCGCTTCCCCCGGGCGCCCTCGACCACGCCGTTACGGGTGGTCACCTTACTGTCGAGTAATGCCATACCCACCACCGTAGACGAAACGACGAGTTCGTCTACCCGCCGCCGCACACACACCGATCGGGCGGTCCCCGCTGGTCGGCCACCACTACGATGCGCTCATGGGTTCCGGCGCGGCACGCATCGACCTCAACGCCGACCTCGGTGAAGGCATCGGCGACGACGCGGCGATGCTGGGGATCGTCACCAGCGCCAACGTGGCGTGCGGCTTTCACGCCGGCACCCCCGCGCAGTTGCTCGCCACCTGCCGGGCCGCGGTCGACGCCGGGGTCCGGATCGGCGCCCAGGTGTCCTACCCCGATCGCAGCGGCTTCGGGCGCCGGTTCATGGAGATGACGACTCCGGACCTCGTCGCCGACCTGGTGTACCAGATCGGCGCGCTCGACGCCCTCGCCCGATCGGTCGGCGGGGCCGTCACCTACGTCAAACCGCATGGCGCGCTGTACAACACCATCGTCCATCACGAGCAGCAGGCCGAGGCCGTGGTCACCGCGGTCCGCGATGTCGACGCCGGATTGGCGGTCATGGGGCTACCGGGATCGGAGGTGCTGTCACGCGCCCGACGGGCGGGACTCGACACCATCTCCGAGGCGTTCGCCGACCGCGCCTACACCCCGGCGGGCACCCTCGTGCCGCGCGGAACCGACGGCGCGGTGTTGTCGGACAGCGCCGAGATCGCGCGACGGGTGGTCGAACTCGTCACGACGGGCCGGATCGGCGCGATCGACGGAACCCAGATCGACGTCGACGCCGGATCGGTCTGCCTCCACGGCGACACCCCGGGCGCGGTCGGACACGCGCAGGCCGTGCGCGACGCACTCACCGCCGCCGGGATCGTCATCGGCGCGCCACCGGCCTGACCGGGAGGGATGCTGCTAGCGGCGTCGCTGGCGGGCGAACTCGGCGAGGACCACACCGGCGGCGACCGAGGCGTTGAGGCTCTCGACGTCGCCGGCCATCGGGATGGACAGGATCGAGTCGCAGCTCTCGCGGACGAGGCGGGAGAGCCCCTTGCCCTCCGAACCGACCACGATCACGGTGGGGCCGCTGCCGTCGTAGTCGTCGAGGGTGACGTCACCGTCTGCATCGAGACCGACCAGTTGCGCCCCGGCGTCGGCCCAATCCTTCAATGTGCGAGTCAGATTGGTCGCGCGGGCGACCGGCAGGCGCGCCGCGGCACCGGCGCTGGTCCGCCAGGCGACAGCCGTCACGCTCGCGCTGCGTCGTGCGGGGATGACCACGCCGTGCCCGCCGAAGGCCGCGACCGAGCGGATCACCGCGCCCAGGTTGCGCGGATCGGTGATGTTGTCGAGGGCGACGAGCAGCGGCGGGGTGCCGCTGGCCTTGGCCTCCGCCATCAGGTCGTCCGGGTGGGTGTACTCGAACTCCGGCACCTGCAGCGCGATGCCCTGGTGCATTCCGTTGGTGGACAGGCGATCGAGTTCGGGTTTGCCGACCTCGAGGATGGAGATCGCCGAGTCGCCGGCGATCTTCACCGCCTCGGCGACCCGCTCGTCGGGCTCGGAGTTGGTGGCGATGTACAGCGCGGTGGCCGGCACGCCGGCGCGCAGGCATTCCACGACCGGATTGCGGCCGAGGACATACTCGGGACCTTCGTCCCGGGCCCGCGCCCCGCTGCGACCGGCCGCCGACTTCGACGCCGCCTTGGCTCGCTTGTGAGCCGGATGATACGGCCGGTCAACCGCTTTCGGTGTCGCGCCACGGGCCTCGAGGCCGCGGCGACGCTGACCACCCGAGCCGACCGTCTGCCCCTTCTTGGTGCCGTCCTTGCGAATCGCGCCTCTGCGCTTGGAATTCCCTGCCATCACGCCTCACCCTTCAATGCCCATTGCGCACCGTCGGGGGTGTCGGTGACCTCGATACCGGCCTGCGCCAGCCGATCCCGCACCGCGTCCGCGGTCGCCCAGTCCTTGGCGACGCGCGCGTCGGCGCGTCGCTGCAATTCCGCCTGTACCAGCACGTCGAGTGCGGAGGTGGTGGCCGACTCGTCGGCGGCACCCGCCCACCGGTCGTCCAGCGGGTCGACGCCCAGAATCCCCATCATCGCGCGGACCGTGGATGCGGCCGCCAGCGCGGCGGCTCCGTCACCGGACTCCAGGGCGGTGTTGCCCTGCCGAACCACGTTGTGCACGACCGCGAGTGCGGCCGGGACGCCGAGGTCGTCGTCGAGCGCGGCGGCGAACTCGGGGTCGACGTCCCCGACGACCACCTCGCCCACGCGCGCGCCGACCCGGGCCACGAACGACTCGACGCGCCGATAGCCGGCGGCGGCCTCGGTGAGCGCGCCAGACGAGTACTCCAGCATCGACCGGTAGTGCGCGCTGCCGAGGTAGTAGCGGAGCTCGACCGCCCGGACCCGTTGCAGCATCGCGGGGATCGACACCACGTTGCCCAGTGACTTGCTCATCTTCTCGCCACCCATGGTGACCCAGCCGTTGTGTAACCAGTAGCGCGCGAACGCATCTCCCGCACCGTGTGCCTGCGCGATCTCGTTCTCGTGGTGCGGGAAGATGAGATCCATTCCGCCGCAGTGGATGTCGAACTCAGCGCCGAGCAGCGAGGTGGCCATCGCCGAGCACTCGAGGTGCCAGCCGGGACGGCCGGGGCCCCAGGGCGTCGGCCAGGACGGCTCGTCGGGCTTGGCCGCCTTCCACAGGGTGAAGTCGCGGGGATCGCGTTTGCCGGTCCCCGCGCTCTCGCCCTGATGCACGTCGTCGAGCCGGTGTCCGGACAGCGACCCGTACTCCGGCAGGCTCAGGACGTCGAAGTAGACGTTGCCGTCGGCGACGTAGGCGTGCCCGCGGTCGATCAGTCGCTCCATGTACTCGACCATCTGGGTGACGAAACCCGTGGCCCGCGGCTCGGCCGACGGCGGCAGGACCCCCAGCGCGCGATAGGCGTCGTCGAACGCACGCTCGTGGGTGGCCGCCCATTCCCACCACGGCCGTCCCGCGTCCGCGGCCTTCCGCAGGATCTTGTCGTCGATGTCGGTGACGTTGCGCACGAACAGGACGTCGAGGCCCTGGTGCGTCAGCCAGCGCCGGAGGATGTCGAAGGCGATACCGCTGCGGACGTGCCCGATGTGGGGTACTCCCTGGACCGTCGCCCCGCACAGGTACACCGACGCCTGGCCTGGGTGCAGCGGCACGAAGTCGCGCACCTCTCGGGAATCGGTGTCATACAGGCGCAGGGTCACGACCGGCAATCCTACCGGACCCTGACCAGGCCACCGACCGCCCGCGGCGTCGGCGCGCGCACCTCACGCACGTTCAGCGGAGGCGCCGACCGGTCCGGCCGGCTCCGCGGCGACGGCGGCGGCGACCGCCCTCATCTCCGCGATGGTCGCGGAGAGGACCGCGACCGCCCGCTCGGTGGCGGGATGCCGCACGCGGACGTGGATCCCGTCCGCATCGCGCCAGAACCACCACTGCGCGGTGTCGGTCGGTTTGGCACTGGAGACCTGTTCGGCCCGTACCCCCCGATGCGGACCCGGCAGTCGCGTGTAGTCGACGTAGGACATCATGAAGACGTCCGACCGGCGCTGACGGAGCCGGTTGCCGAAGGCGAGGTAGACCGGGGTCAATCCGATCTCGGCCAGCGGCAGGGCGGCGGCGAGCCGGACCGTGTTGACCTCCGCCGCCCCGAACAGATCGTCGCCAGCGGTGATCCGCAGGGGCGCGTTGCCCACCGACCAGCCCACGCAGCCGGGGCCCGCGCCGGTGCCGGTGGGCACCACGGTGGCGAGCTCGTCGGGCCCGCCGAGCGACTTGACGGCCATCGCCGCGCAGGTGAGCACCGCGGGGTACGTCCGCCCGCCGTGTCGGTGGACCGCCGAACTGAACGCCCGCGCCGTATCGCCCGGCAGCAGGGTCTCGACGATCGTGCGCATCTCCACGGATTCGCCCGCCGGGACACCGAGGTCGACGGGGAACTCCGGGACCTGCCAGTCGGTCGCGGCCAGGAATCGTCCCCACTCGCCCAGTCGGGGGTCGTCGGGGGTCACCGCCGCCTCGTCGCCCGCGACCCGACGCAGCGCGTCCAGCCCGGACTCCGCGGGAGCGAGGGCCGCTCCGGCGAGCAGATCGCAGATCTCGGAGGACAGCAGCGCCATCGAGCGCGCGTCGACGTAGCAGTGGTCGAACCCGCAGACGACGGTCGTGCTCGACGCTCTGCGGACAGCCGCCAAAAAGTGCGGCACCGGCTCGAACGGGTTGCACGTGGCGGTGATCCGTCCGGCCAGGTCGGCCGCGAATCCCGCGGGCCCGAGCCCGGCGTCGGGTTCGGGCGAGTCCTCTTTGACGTCGACGCCACCGTGCAGCACTCGCTGGTATCCGGTGTCGGTCGCCACGTAGTGGCTGCGCAGGACGTCGTGCCGCGCGATGACGGTGGACACCACCTCGCCCACACGCGCGAGCTCGAGCCGCTCGGGGAAGTCGAGCGTGAGCGCGATCCAGCCGGGCTGCCCCTGCGCGATCGAGTCCAGGTGGAATCGCTCGTTCTCCGACACCGGCGCGCTCGACGACGCCGCGCAGCCACCGGGTATCGGAAGCCATCGGATCAGCTCCCCCGGCTCGACCTCCCAGGTCTCCGAACTCGAGAGCTTCACCGCTGCGGCCTCCCGCTCGCATAGTCGTCGAGGATGCGGCCGACACGTACGAGGTGGTCGGCGACCGATGTGCGCGCCACCTCGTTGTCGGGGAGATGACACCGGACGACGAGGCCCGCGGGGGTCCGCGTGAACCACAGGTTGGCGTTGCGCGTGGGGCCGACACCACTCGAGGTCTGCATCGTCGTCAGGGCCGGGTCGTCGCCGATCGGTAGTCGCGCCAGATCGGTATAGGACACCATGTACGGGCTGCCGTCCAGGCCACGGAAGACGCCTTCGGCGTCCAGCAACGCCAGGACCCCGTGTGCGGGCGCCGAACTCGCGCGGCGCGCGGCGCGCACGCTGCGTCCGGCCGCGCGCACCACGTCGTCGAAGGGCACCGGCTCGGCGGGGAGCTCCACTGCGATCGGGGCGAAGTTGCACAGCCAGCCCTGGGTCCACGCGGTCCCGGCGTCGCGGGTGGCGAGCACCGTGGAGACGAAGAACCGCGACTCCCCGGTGATCTCGCGGTGACGCACCGCCAGGGTGGCGTACAGGAGACCGGCGAATCCCTCGCCGGTCCGGTCCAGTCGGGCGTCGCAGCGCGCGAGCGCATCCGGGTCGAGCAACCACTGCTCCACCGCGACCGCCGGGGCCGGGGCGTCGTCGGTGAGGCCCAGGTCGAGCGGGCACCGCGGTGCGCGACCGTCGTTGGCCAGCAACACCTCTCGCCACATCGCCACCCGCTCGTCGTCGGGCGGGAGCGCGGCCGCCGCGGACCGTTCGGCGAGCACGGCTTCGCCGAACGCGCCCGGCGCCGGCGGTGTGGGTGTCCTCCCCGCGCAGTGTGCACGGTAGAGCGCGGTGATCTCGGTCAGTGCGAGCACCGACGAATATCCGTCGCCGTGCGCGTGATCCGTGGCCACGAAGAACGTGAAACCGCCGTCGCCGACGGTCGCCGCCCACCAGGACCCCGGAACCAGTTCCGCGCGAGCCTTTTCCGATGCCCGACGCCCGACCCAGGTGCCGAGATCGGCCCCGTCCACGACGACGGATTCGGTGTCGGCGACCTCGATCACGTACTCCTCGGGCGGCGCCACCCACCGCTGGGGACCGTCCGGTCCGGGGCGGTAGTGCGCGCGCAGTTCTTCGTGCCGACGCACGAAGTCGGTGAGCGCCGCGGCCATCGCGCCCTCGTCGAGGACGGTGTCGAAACGCATGGCGGCGAGCAGGAATCCGGTGTGCACCTCGCCGCGACGCCGCTTGTCGCCCATCGTCGCCAGGTGGTCGGACTGCAGGAACGAGACCCCGCTCCCCCACTGCTGCGCGGCACGGCCCACTCGATCTGCTTCGCGCAGTTCCCATTCGACGGTCCGACCGCCGATCAGGTGGTCGCGCAGCGGGACCACCACCGAGCCCGGCGCACCGAACCGGGGCGTGGCGAAGACGGTCCGCACGGCGCCGGTCATCAGCTGCCGAGTGCGGCCGTCGACCCTCCGGTGTGCGCTCCGGCCGGCACGGATTCGACCGCACGGTAGGTGTACTCGCAGTCACCGTCGGCGACGATCGTCGTCAGGATCTCCCGGAACGTGGAGAGGAAGACCTCGACGGCGGCGGCGTTCTCGTCGGCGGGGAATCGCGCGGACACGTTGAGCCCGGTCGGAATCCGGTTGATCCAGAAGTAGACCTCGTCGGCGTCGCGAGTCGCGCTGCGCAGCACCCGCGCCTGGCGAGGTGTCCAGTCGGCCGCACCCTCGGCATGACGGAGGTCGATGTAGGACACCACGAAGCCGGGCGGGGTCACGTCGCCGCCGATGAGTTCGGCCACCGGCGCGAACGGGGCCGCACCCACGCTCTTGTACTGCGCGGAGGTCGCCGCCACGGCCGTCAGCGCGTCGGTGAACTTCGCCGGCCGGCCGGGCCGGACCGCGACGGGGATGATGCCGACGAACCAGCCGACGGCTTCGCCCCACTCGATGGCGTTACGGGTGTGCACCGGGCCGATGAATCGCAGATCCGCACTGCCCGACAGCGCGGCCGAGGTCATGGACAGCGCGGTGTAGATCCCCGCCGTCATCGACGATCCGGCACCCTTGCACACCGCGTCGAAGCGCTTGGTGTCCGCGGCGTCGAGCAGCCAGTGCGACAAGGTCGCCTGGAACCCGTTGTCCGGCAGGCGTTCCGACACGATGGTGCGCGGCGACCCGGCCGGCACCTCGAACCGCGGGAAACGCGGGACGGGTTCGGGCTGCACGGCGGTCGGGGTGTCGTCGAAGAAGTCCCGCCACTGACTGACCGCGACGTTGTTCGCGTCGATCTGCTCACCGAGTCGACGCTCGGCGTCGCTGAAGTCGAGGTAGCTGCCGAACTGGTGCAGCGCGTGGGGTTCACCGGTCACCTCGGCGGCGTAGAGTGCGGTGAGCTCGCGGATGGCGAACACCTGGGTGTAGGCGTCCATCACGGTGTGGTCGGCCGCGAACACGAGCAGGAACCCGGTGTCGTCACCGGTCGGCTCCACGGTCACGGCGATGCAGTGCGGCCAGCTCAGCGGCGTGACCGTGCGATTGAAGTAGTCGGTGACCAGGCCGGAGACCTCGTCGGCGGCCAGGTCCGACCCGAAGTCGCGCTGGCGGACGGTGATCGAATCGGCCGATATGGTGATCCGGGTCAGGTCGCCCTGCGGATGCTCCGGTTCGTGGACGCGTACCGAGGTCCGGAAGGCCTCGTGCCGGCGATACCACGCGATGATGGTGCGGGAGAGAACTTCCCGGTCGAGCGGATGCTCGATCCGGAAGGCGGTGCCGATCCACTGGCTGTACCACTCCGACCCCTCGCGGACCGCCCGGCGGGCGTGTTCGAGGTGCATGTAGGACAGCTGTCGGGAGTCCGTCT
This sequence comes from Gordonia sp. SGD-V-85, assembly GCF_001456905.1. Lineage (NCBI taxonomy): Bacteria > Bacillati > Actinomycetota > Actinomycetes > Mycobacteriales > Gordoniaceae > Gordonia > Gordonia sp. SGD-V-85. The sequence continues at coordinate 45,528 of NZ_LNQO01000014.1, read as the reverse complement.
GCCACTCGGTGGCGTCGACCTGCGGCTCCCAGGCGGTGACGGTGCCGCCGGGCATCGAATAGTCGGTCAGCTCGGTGTATTCCACAACTTCCTCCGTGTTCGCCACGCGTTCGAGCACCTCGGTGGACGTCCTCAACGACACCACCGCAGACCCAGACACCACAGCCGATCGCACCAACGTGGTTAGGACGCCCTTATCAACGGTCAAGACAGTAACCCGGATCCGCCTTGATTGATAGTTTGGCGAGCAAAATGAATGCGAGGCTATGCGGTGGCAAGAGTCGGCCGACAACCTGACTCGAACGTCCGTAGGTCCGACTAACGTGCTCGTATGGCTCTGACCCTTAGTTTTGAGGTCTCCGGAGCGCTTTTCTGCCGTAGCAATGACCGCTGGGCGCGCGGGAGTCGCCCGTTGGTCCCTGACTCGGTGTGAAAGATCTCATCGTCAGAACCCCTACCGAACCGCGGTTTCCCTCTCGTGTCTCCCGGAGAGGCGTCCGGTAGTGTGCGCGTCCTGCGGTGAAGAGTGCGGAGTCCGTACCGGCAATCACCTGACCCGATCAACCAACGGCAAGGCAAGCATGAATTTTGCATCCCTGGTCCGCCCCGACCGCACGTCGGCACCGGAGGTCGTCGACCGCCTGACCGCAGACGACGACCTGTTCGTCCGGATGGACGTCGTCCTCGGCCTCCCCGTCGTGAACCAGACACTCTGGCGGTTCCCGGGCACGGTCGACGTCGACACCATCACCGCACTCGGCCAGAAGTTGCGTTATGGGCGCCTGAGCAGGCTCGTCACCCGACACCGTGGACCCGGCCGCGCGTACTGGCGGTACACCCCGGAGGCAGGCGCGGTCTCGGTGCAGACCGAACCGGTACCGGCCGGCGACGAGGAGGCCTGGGGGCGGGCACAGGCGGACGCCCCGCTCGACTTCGAGAACGGGCCGGCGTGGCGGCTCGTCGTCGCCCGCGCGGCCGCCGACGACTCGGTGCTGGTCTCGCTGATCATCTCCCATGTCATCGCCGACGGCGGCACCGGAGCGGTCGCGGTCATCGAGGCCATCCACGGCCTCGACTACGTGCCCGGCGCCGAACCCGGCCTCGTCTCCGACGTCCGCGATGCGGCGGACCTGCTGTGGACCGCGGGCACGACCGCGGCGCGGATCTGGCGGGCGAGCCGGTCCACCCCGCCGCCCTCCCCCGTGCGGGTGACCGGCCGGCCCACACCCGACACCGACGTCTCGAGCGCCGAGACCGCGCCGAATGTCACGGTCCTGATCCCGCAGGCGGACTACACCGGGGCGGCGAAGTCCCGCGGGGGCACCGACAACAGTCTCTTCGCCGCCCTGATGGTCGGCATCCTCGAGCGCAGCGGTCGCGTGTCGGAAGGGGACGTCGTCCCGGTCTCGCTGCCGGTCTCCTCCCGCACGCTCGACGACCGGCGGGCCAACGCCAGCTCGGGCGCAACGGCCTTCGTGGAGGTCGTCCCCGGGCGCTACGACGACCTCACCGCGGTGCGCACCGCATGCAAGGACGCCTACGGCAGACTCGCCGCGAACTCGGGCGCCGTCGCGCAACGAGCCGTCGTGTTGCAGGCGCTGAGCCCGTCGATCACGCGGCGCCTGGCGTCCAAGGTGACCACACCGCTGTGCCTGGCGTCGAACGTCGGCCAGGCCCCCGACGAGTTCGCGACGCTCGGCACCGGAACCGCTGGTGCACTGTCGATCCGGGCCATCACCGCGACCGGCGACCCGGTGCGGTTGCGCGACCGCAAAGGCGGTGTCAGCGGCTGGCTCGCGATCAACGACGGCCACGTGATGTTCAGCGTCAGTTCCCTCGACCCGGTCCGCATCCCCGACGCCGCGTCCCTGCGGTCCCTCGTCGACGACGAGCTCGCCGCCTGGGGGATCTCGGGAAAGCCCTGGGGCGCATGAGGTTTGCATTCGCGGTCCACGGCAGCCGGGGTGACATCCAGCCGGCGATCGCGCTCGGCGCCGAGCTCACCCGGCGCGGACACGGGGTACGTCTGGCCGTACCGGAGGATCTGGTCGACATGACCGCCGCGACGGGTCTGCCGACCGAGGTGCTGGCACCGTCGACCGCCGAGCTCCTCGCCAGCCCACTGGTGAAAGAGCGCCTCAAATCGAAGAACCCGCGCGTACGTCTGCGTGCACTCGGCGAGGTCGCCGAACACGGGCGCGCGACCTCCGAGCGCGTGATGCGCGAGCTCGCCGACTCCTCGGATCTGCTCGTGACCGGTCCGCTCGCCCAGGACCGCGGCGAGGCGATCGCACAGAGTCGTGGAATCCCGTTCGTACCGTTGCACTTCTGTCCGCTGCGGCCCAACGCGAGCCTCGACGTCCGCTACCGCCGCTACCCCCGGCCCCTCTCGCGAGCGATGTGGCTGCTCGCCGACCGCACCTATTGGCTGACGGTGCGCGGGGCGGACCGTCGACTCCGCCACGAACTCGACCTACCGGTCGCGAAAGGCCCACTCGGAAGCCGGCTCCGCGCGCGGGGCGTGCCGGAGATCCAGGCCTACGACGCCGCGCTCTTCCCCGGTCTCGACGAGGAGTGGGGCGCGCAGCGTCCGCTGGTCGGATTCCTGTTGCCCGACAACGTGACCCGGAGCAAGATGGCGACCCGGAGCGCGATGGGATCCGGGAACGACGCGACGGCCGCCGCGCTGGACTGGATCCGCGGAGGCGAACCGCCGATGTATGTCGGTTTCGGCAGCATGAAGATCAGCAGCGAGCAGATCACCGCCATCGTGACCACTCTGCTCGCCCGCGGCCTGCGCGTCATCGGGCACACCGAACACCCGCTGCCACACCACGACCGGCTGCTGCACATCGATGGGCCCGTCGACCACGAGCTCCTGTTGCCGCAGTGCGGCGGTGCCGTTCACCACGGTGGCGCCGGCACCACGGCGGCCGTGGCGCGCGCCGGGATCCCGTCGGTGGTCGCGTGGTTGAGCGCCGATCAGCCGATGTGGGCGGCCGCCCTGCGCAGAGCCGGCGCCGGCGCCGGCAATCGTCTCGCCCGGTTCGGCCCGGACGATCTGGCCCCCCTCACCGATCCCGCGGTGGCGGCGGGCGCGGCCGGTCTCGCCGCGCGTCTCACCCCGCCGGCCGAGGCCACCGGCCGGGCCTGCGACATCCTGCTGAGCTCGGGGGGTTAGCCCGCGGCGTCCAACAGCGCGGTGGCCACCGCGGCGATCCCCTCGCCGCGGCCGGTCATGCCCAGGCCGTCGGTCGTGGTCGCCGACACCGACACCGGGCCGCCCAGCACGTCGGACAGCACCTGCTGCGCCTCCGCACGGCGCGGTCCGATCTTGGGCCGATTGCCCACCACCTGTACGGCCGCGTTCACCACGCGGAGCCCGTCGGCCTCGATGAGAGTCCGTACGTGCGACAGCATCTGGACTCCCGAGACACCCTCCCACTCCGGGCGACCGGTGCCGAACACGGAACCCACGTCGCCCAGCCCCGCCGCCGACAGCACCGCATCGCACAGCGCGTGGGCGCCGACGTCGCCGTCGGAGTGGCCTTCACACCCGGGTTCGTCGGGGAAGTAGAGACCGACCATCCAGCACTCGGCGGACGCGTCGACGCGATGGGCGTCGGTACCGATGCCGACCCTCATCGCCCACCGACCATGTCGCGCACGATACGCAGGTCCCAGGGCGTGGTGATCTTCATGGCAAGCGGGTCTCCGGGGACGAGGTGGACATCGATTCCGCATCTCTCGACGAGGCCGGCGTCGTCGGTCGCGATACCGGCGTCATCGGCGTGCGCACGGAGGAGGGCGTCACGGGCGAAACCCTGAGGGGTCTGCACGGCGCGCAACTCCTCGCGGTCGACGGTCCGCGTCACGCGTTCGAGACCGGCCGAGCCGGGCTCGACCTGTTTGAGGGTGTCGACGACGGGAACGGCGGGGACGACCGCCTGATGCCCGGCGCGGATCGCGGCGACGACGTCGGTGAACACCCGCGCGGGGGTGAGTGGTCGCGCGGCGTCGTGCACGAGCAGGATGCCGGCGCCACCGGCGGCGGCGATGCCGGCGCGCACCGAATCCGATCGGTGAGCGCCACCGGCGACGACGCGCACGCCGGTCAGCAACGCCGATGCCCGCTCGACGAGGTCGGCGGGCACCACGACGACCACGGTCGCCCCCAGCGAGGCTGGGATGTTGTCGATGCATCGCTCGAGAATCGTCCGTCCGCCCACATCCACGAAGGCCTTGGGCACCGGCTCACCGAGTCGGGTTCCCGACCCGGCGGCCGGGATGATGACACAGACTTCTGCGCCGGAAAGCTCCGGCGTAGGGGTCACGAAGAGTCCTGAACCAGGTGCGACCGGCGGTCAGGACGCGGCGGCGAGGACCTCGTCCAGCATGCTGGTGGCCTTCTTGTCGTCGGTGTTCTGGGCGAGTGACAACTCGTCGACCAGAACGCGACGGGCTCGGGTCAGCATCCGCTTCTCACCGGCCGACAACCCACGATCCTGTTCGCGACGCCAGAGGTCGCGGACGATCTCGGCGACCTTGATGATGTCGCCCGAGATCAGCTTCTCCTGGTTCGCCTTGAACCGGCGCGCCCAGTTGGTCGGCTCCTCGGTGTGCGGGGCCCGCAGAACCTGGAAGACCTGATCGAGACCTTCCTGCCCGACTACGTCGCGAACGCCCACGTACTCGAGCTTCGTCGAGGGAATCTGAACGGTCATGTCACCGTCGGCAACCTTGAGAACAAGGTATTCGATCTGCTCACCCTTGATGGTCCGGGTCACGATGTCTTCGACCCGGGCAGCACCGTGATGGGGGTAAACGACGGTGTCGCCAACTTTGAAATTCAATGTTCCTTGCCCCTTTCGAGTGAAGCCAGTCTAGCACGGGCGTTCCGAGGCACCCACCCAACGGTGCAGGTCAACGCGGTGAACAGGTTTCATGACAGGCTCTTGCGAGGTCGCGAGGGGTGCGCGGTGAGGGTGGGCTACCCCACCGGAGCTCCCCGTCGGCCTGGCGCGGGGTACGCCCCACCACGGTGTCGACCGGGCTCCCCGGCACCGCCCGCCGACCCCTGGGACGACGTGGGCTCGACCACCCGGCGACCACCCGGCGACCGCTGCGGGGCCGTGGCGCCGGCGACGGCGACAGACCAATCGGGTACCCGGCCGGACTTTTCCGCACCGCGCCCACTACGCTGCGTAGTGCAGGGTTTCGCGCGCTGCATGTCGGCTTCGTTTGACCTGGGAGGATCGGGTGTCAGTGCTATCACTTTCCGCGCGGCGGTCGGCGGTTCGGCCATCTCGCATGGTGACCGCGGTTGCCGCGATCGGCATCGCCGTCGCCCTCGGCACCACCGGCTGCGGTGCGGGTCAGATCTCGCAGACCGCCAATCAGCTGCCCGCGATCAACGGCGCGAACGTCAACTACGACGAACTCGAGCTCCGCGACGTGCAGATCCTCTACCCCGAGAACGACGCATCGACGGTCTTCGGCGACGGCGGACCGTTCGAGCTGGCGTTCGTCATCGCCAATTCCGATCCGCTGGTCTACTACCGACTCAAGGGGATCAACCCCGAGGAGGGGCAGGTCACCTTCATCGAGGGCGCCGAGGCCGATGACCGCGTCATCCCGCCCAACGGGGCGCTGCGCGGCGGCACCCCGGTCGGCGCCAACCCCGAGTTCGAGAAGCGCCTCAGCGTCGAGCTCGACAACACCGGTGACACGGTCGCGGCGGGTCTGACGACCGAGCTGACGTTCGTGTTCGAGAAGCGCGAGGCCGACGGCCGCTGGGTCGATGCCGGCCAGACCACCGTCGACGCCCCGGTCGACGGCGGCGCCGAGCTCGAGCGCCAGGACGTGGCACGTAACGCCGAGCCGACCTTCTACAACCAAGGCTGACCGGGTGGCCAGAACCAAGACGTCCTTCCGCTGCACCGCGTGTGGCCATCAGGTGCCCAAGTGGGTGGGCCGCTGCCCCGAGTGCGGCGAATGGGGCACCATCGGCGAGGTGGCCGGGCCGGCACCGTCGGCGCGCTCGACCGCGGCGGTCGCACCGTCGAGCCCCGCTCTGCGCATCACCGAGGTCGACGCCGAATCGTCCGCCGCGATCCCCACGGGCATCGGCGAGCTCGACCGGGTGCTGGGCCGCGGCGTCGTCCCGGGCTCGGTCATCCTGCTGGCCGGTGAGCCCGGCGTCGGCAAGTCGACGCTGCTGCTCGAAGCCGTCAAACACTGGGCGGCACAGGACCGCACGGCGCTCTACATCACCGGCGAGGAATCTGCCGGGCAGGTCCGCATGCGGGCCGAGCGCACCGGCGCGGTGCATCCGAACGTCTACCTGGCCGCCGAGACCGACCTCGCGACGATCCTCGGCCACGTCGACTCCGTCGCGCCGTCACTCATGATCGTCGACTCGGTACAGACCCTCGTCGCCTCCGGGGCCGACGGCGTCACCGGCGGCGTGACCCAGATCCGGGCGGTCACGACCGCACTGGTCTCGCTCGCCAAGAACCGCGGGGTCGCGGTCATCCTCGTCGGCCACGTCACCAAGGAGGGCGCGGTCGCCGGGCCGCGGTCGCTGGAGCACCTCGTCGACGTCGTACTCGCGTTCGAGGGTGACCGGCACTCGACGCTGCGCATGGTCCGCGGTGTCAAGAACCGATTCGGGGCGGCCGACGAGGTGGGGTGTTTCGAACAGCGCGACGACGGCATCCATCAGGTCCCGGATCCCTCCGGAATCTTTCTGCATCAACGTGATTCGGATGTGAGCGGCAGCGCCACCCTGGTGACCATGGACGGCAAACGCGCACTGGTGGGCGAGGTCCAAGCGCTGGCGAACGGCACCGAGATGAACATTCCGCGCCGGGCGGTCTCCGGCCTGGACATGAACCGCGTCTCGATGGTGCTCGCGGTACTGCAGGCACGCGGGGGTCTGAAACAGATCGCGAAGAGCGAGGTGTATCTCTCCACGGTGGGCGGCATGCGCGTGACCGAGCCGGCCGCCGATCTCGCGATCGCGCTCGCGGTGTACTCCACGGTGAAGAACCAGCCGATCCCGCAGTCGACGGTGGTCATCGGCGAGGTCGGGCTCGGCGGTGAGGTCCGTCGTGTCTCGGCCGTCGCGCGCCGACTCGCCGAGGCGAAGCGACTCGGCTTCCGGGAGGCGATCATCCCCGCGGCCACCGACGAGGAACTGCCGACGGGCATCCGGATCCTGCGTGTGGCGAACCTCGGCGACGCCGTCGGTCTCCGCGACGCCGATCCGGTGGACGCGCCCTTCTGACCCGTCCCCCTGGCCGCTACGCCTAGGGGTACATCCGGCGTTTGTACTCCTCCGCCCGGGCGCTCTTCTCGACATGGGCGGCGAAGTGCTTCCGCACATCGATCGTCACGAAGATCGCGTGTGCGCTGGCCACCGGCTCGTCCGGATTACCGATGTGGGCGACCGCCTCGGTGAAGATCTTGCGGCGCTGTCGGCCCAGCAAGGTGCCGGTGAACTGCAGCGTCGAGCCCACCGGGATGGGCCGGATGTAATCCACCTCGAGATGCACCGTCACCCCGGAGGGCCCGATCAGGAGCGGGATCGTGCCCATCACCTCGTCGAACGCGGTGCTCAGGATGCCGCCGTGGATGACGCCGGGGCCGCCCTCCATCCGGGTCTCGACCTCCATCGACGCGTCGACGGTGAACCCCTCACCCGCATGCACCACCAGATGCAGGCCCTGCGGGGAGTCCGGTCCGCAGCCGTAGCAGGTCGGGTTGTGCATGCGGACGGGTTCGCCCGGCTTGGCCGCCTTCGGGTGGCGTTCCACCTCGTCCAGGTCGTCGGGCACCACGAAACTGCTGCTCTTCACATCCCGGTACCCTAGTCACCATCAGAACGGCCGATGTCGCGGGCATCCGGCCTTGCGCGGGTGGGCGCCGTCCCCGCGGGGGACGGACGGGTAGCTGGAGGGAAGTCATGGTTGCCGAGGTGGTCAGATCCGAGCTGACGCGCGACACGGTGGCGCGCGTCGCGCCCGGCACGCCGCTTCGTGACGGCCTCGAACGCATCCTGCGCGGCGGCACCGGCGCCCTCATCGTGCTGGGGCACGACTCCGACGTCGAGAAGATCTGCGACGGCGGTTTCCACCTCGACGTCGAGTTCGCCCCGACGCGACTGCGTGAGCTCGCCAAGATGGACGGCGCCGTCGTGCTCTCCACCGACGGCAAGCGCATCGTGCGGGCCAACGTCCAGCTGGTCCCCGATCCCTCCATCCCGACCGAGGAGTCGGGCACCCGCCACCGCGCGGCGGAGCGGACCGCCATCCAGACCGGGCATCCGGTGATCTCGGTGAGCGCGTCGATGTCGATCGTGAGCGTCTACGTCGACGGCGCCCGCCGGGTCGTCGAGAGCCCGGACCCGATCCTGTCCCGCGCCAACGTCGCGCTGGCCACCCTCGAGCGGTACAAGGCCCGGCTCGACGAGGTGATCTCGGCGCTGTCGCGCGCGGAGATCGAGGACTACGTGCTGCTGCGCGACGCGATGTCGACCGCCCAGCGCATGGAGATGGTCCGTCGTGTGTCGGCCGAGATCGAGGAGTACGTCCTCGAACTCGGTGTGAACGGCCGGCAGGTCAGCCTGCAGCTCGAGGAGCTGATCAGCGACAACGACACCATGCGCGAACTGCTCGTCCGCGACTATTACGCCAGCCCCGAGCCGGCGACCGCCGAGGATGTCCGCCAGGCGCTCGAGGTCGTCGAGAACCTCAGCGACGCAGACCTTCTCGACCTCACCCTGCTCGCCGGGGCCTTCGGGTACCCGACAACGATCGAGGCCCAGGACACGGCGATGAGTCCCCGCGGTTACCGTCTGCTCGCCCGGATCTCGCGACTGCAGTTCGCCCACGTGGACCGGCTCGTGCGCAGCTTGGGGACCCTACAGGCGCTGCTCGCGAGCTCGTCGGCCGACCTGCAGGCGGTCGAGGGTATCGGCAGCATCTGGGCCCGCCACATCCGTGAGGGACTGTCCCGCCTGGCCGAGACCAGCATCGAGCGCTACGACTAGTCGCCTGGCCCGGCGAAGGTGACCGTCGCTCAGGGCTGTTGGGCCGGGGCGACCATGTTGAACGTGATCGGGAACGATTCGCGTTCGCCGATCTTGCCGATGGCGGAGTAGGAGCCGGCGGGCACCTGGGTCCGCGGGCGCTCGCAACCGGGGCTGCTGGTGGTGCCCGACCAGGTGATCGTGTCCTTGACCTGCTGCGCAGGCTTGAGCACCACGTTGTTGACGGTGTTCAGCGGCGAGCAGTCGCGCGCCGACCACAGCGTCCGGGTACCGTCCAGGGTGCGGACGATGACGTTCTGCACGGCCTTGCCGACGTCGCGGGTGCACTCGGACAGTCCCGCGTTGGTGGTCACGATGGTGAACACCGGGTTCTGTCCGATCGTGTAGGTGGGCTTGTCGGTGTAGAGGACCACCGAGATCGCCTGATCCGGGCACAGGGCCGGCCCGCCGGCCGCTCCGGGAACGCCTGCTGGACTTGCCGATTCGACCGGGGTCGCGGACCCCGCGGGCGGCCCCGCCGGAGCACCCGCCCCGCCGCCGGCGCCGCCCCCCGCATCCGGTTCACCGGAGGCGCCACCCGCCTGCGGTTCCGACGCGGGCGGCGCGGATGTCGTCGACGACGCCGATGAGCTCGACGACACGCTCGCGGTGGCTGCGGTGTTCTGCGGATCCCCGCTTCCCGACGTCATCCACACGATCAGTGCGACGACCAGACCGACCACGACCAGCGCACCACCCGCGGCGACGACGCGGCGTCGCCAGTAGATCTCGGGTGGCAGCGGGCCCTGGGGTTCGATCACGACCACAACGCTAACGGCCGGGTCTTGACTTCTGGTTCATCACGTGCGGCGTGTCGCAGCGGGAAAGCGGTCCCGAGCAGGCAAAGTCTAGAGTTCGCCTTCAGGTCCACCGCATGCGGAGACGAATACGACGTCAGGCAGACTCGGCTGCCACCGCGGTGGGCGCCGGGCGTTCACCGATGTCCCCGTACACGCCCTGGACGTTCACCTGACCCTCGCTGAGTTGGTAGGTCAGGCCGACGATCGCCAGGCGGCCGGTACTGATCCGGTCGGCGATGATCCGGCTGCGCTGCATGAGCAGCTGCCCGGTCTCCACCACATGGCGGGCCTCGAACTCGTCGACTCGTGTCAGGCCCTCGCTACGGCCGGCGAGGATGCTGGGGGTCACCCGTTCCACGACGTCGCGGATGTAACCGCCGGGGATCTGGTTGTCGTCGAGCGCGTCGAGGGTGGCCTTCACCGCGCCGCAGCTGTCGTGTCCGAGGATCACGATGAGCGGCACCTGCAACACCTCGACGGCGTACTCGAGCGAACCGAGGACCGCCGAGTCGATGACCTGACCGGCCGTGCGGACGACGAACATGTCGCCGAGACCCTGGTCGAAGATGATCTCGGCCGCCAGGCGCGAGTCGGCGCAACCGAAGAGCGCGACGTGCGGATGCTGGCCCCCGGCGAGTCGCGCCCGGTCCTCGATACCCTGGCTGGGATGCTGAGATTCACCTGTCACAAATCGGTTGTTGCCGTCGCGCAGGATGCGCCAGGCCTGCCGTGGTGTCGTTGCGGTCATGCCCAATAGTGTGCCATCGGGCCATCTGCTCGGTTGGTTCGATATGCATGAACGGGATCTTCCGTGGCGTGACCCGTCGTGTAGCGGCTGGCAGATCCTCATCAGCGAGATCATGTTGCAGCAGACGCCGGTGTCCCGGGTGGTCGAACCCTGGCGGGAGTGGGTCCGGCGGTGGCCGGTCCCCTCGGCGATGGCGGTCGAACCGGCCGGGGAGGTCCTGCGGGCGTGGGGCAAGCTCGGCTACCCCCGACGCGCGCTCCGCCTTCACGAGTGCGCCAAGGTGCTTGCCGCCGACCACGGCGATCGGGTTCCCGAGGATGTCGAGACCATGCTGGGACTGCCCGGTATCGGAGACTACACCGCACGGGCGGTCGCCTGCTTCGCCTATGGACAGGCCGTGCCGGTGGTCGACACCAACGTCCGGCGGGTCATCGTCCGCGCGGTTCACGGGCGCGAACAACCGGCGAATCCGTCGCGGCGGGATCTCGCCGACGCGCAGGCGCTGCTCCCCCGGTCCGACGACGGCACCTACGCCGCGTCGGCGCCACGCTTCTCGGCGGCGCTGATGGAACTCGGCGCGCTCGTCTGCACGGCTCGAAACCCCAAGTGCGACAAGTGCCCTCTCGTCGAGGGTTGCACCTGGGTCGGCCTCGGCCGGCCGGCGCACTCCGGACCGCCGCGCCGGGTGCAGAAGTTCGCCGGCACCGACCGTCAGGTGCGCGGTCTGCTCCTCGATGTCCTGCGCAACACCGACGACGCCGTCGACCGCGCCGCACTCGACGTCGTGTGGACCTCCGACACCGCCCAGCGTGACCGGGCCCTGGATTCGCTGCTTGTCGACGGGCTCGTGGAGATCACCGCGAGCGGACGCTACTGCCTCGCCGGCGAGGCATAACTCCGCCGGGACTCCGCCGAACGGCACCGAGACGGTTGTACCGGAACTCCGCTCGAGCCGGTGCCGACAGACCTCATAATCCGTGCCGGGTTCATTGACCAGTCGTTTGATCGTTCGGAGATAGTCTCCCACCACGCCCGGATCGTTGCTAATGTCCCGATCCATGAGTCAGCCGCCGTATCCCCCTGTCCCGCCGCCGGACCCGCAGCAACCGGGCGGCTTCCCCGGGCAGCAGCCGCCCCAGTACGGGCAGCAGCCGCCGCAGTACGGGCAGCAGCCTCCCCAGCAACCGCCGTACGGCCAGCAGCCGCCGCCGCAGCCGCAGTACGGCCAGGCCCCGCCTCCACCGCCTCCGGGCGGGCCGCAGTACGGCGACGCCGGGGCCTATCCCGGAGCCCCGGAACCCTACGGCGCGCCGGGAGATTCGGGCAAGATCGACGTGGGCACCGCGTTCTCGTGGGCCTTCGGCAAGTTCAAGAACAACGTCGGCGCGATGATCCTGCCGGGCCTCGCGGTGTTCCTCTTGGGCGCGGCACTCATCGCGGTGGGGTTCTCCGCGGTCTCGCTCTTCGGCACCACCGAGACCGTCGACTACGGCAATGGCTTCTACTACGAGGAAACGTCACTCGGCCTTGGTGGCGGGATCCTCCTCGGCCTGGTGTACCTCGTTTTCATCCTGGGCCTGCTGTACATCCAGGCGAGCATCATCTCCGGCGCGGTCCGGGTGGCCAACGGCGAACCGGTGACGGCGAAGTCGTTCCTGACCCCGATCCGCTTCGGGCCGGTCATCGGCACCGCGATCCTCGTCGGTCTCATCACGGGTATCGGCTACGCGCTGTGCATCATCCCGGGCATCATCGCGATGTTCTTCCTGATGTTCTCGGTGGTCGCGACCATCGACAAGAGCCTGTCGCCGATCAACGCGATGAAGGCGTCCTTCGAGCTGACCAAGTCGAAGGTCGGCGACTCGATCCTGACCCTGCTGGTCACCTACGCCATCAACCTCGTCGGCGTGCTCCTCTGCTACGTGGGACTCATCGTCGCGGCTCCGGTGGCCCAGCTGTTCCTGGTGCACTGCTGGCGCCGGCTCAACGGCGCGCCCATCGCGCCGGCCGACCCCGCCTGACGCCACCCGTTCCTCCTCGGGGCGTACACGATTCGTCGTGTACGCCCCGAATTACGTTGCGCAGCGGTCTCAGCGGTCGAGGCCGGACAGGAATGCCTCCACCGCACCGCGATACACATGTGGCGCGTCGTCGTGGATCAGATGTCCGGCATCCGGCACGCGGAGGTACCGGGCGTGGTCGTTGACCGCGCACATCGTCCGCATCTGCCCCGGCGGGGTCACTCCGTGCTCGGCCTCGATCAGCAGCGCCGGCACGCCGACCGAACGCCATTGCGTCCAGAAGTCGCGTCGGCCCCATTCCTCGGCGATCGCGGCCCACAACGGAATCCGACCGTGTAACCGGCCGTCGTCGAAGGCCTCGAAGAAGTAGCGGCCGGCCACCGGCCCGAACATCTCGACGGCTTCGGCCTCGGAGGCGAATCGGTCCGGCCAGGACTCGAACCACGGGGTCCAGCTCGTGGTGGTCCGGCCGCGGAAGTCGGGGGCCATGTCCTCGACGACCAGCGCCGAGACGAGTTCGGGGTACTCCGCCGCCGCGCACCAGGCGTGCAGGGCTCCCATCGAATGCCCGATGAGGACCGCAGGCCCGCGGTCGATCCAGGTGAGGACCTCCGCGAGATCGGCGACGAACCGCTCCGTCGCGAGTTCGCCGTCGTCGCAGGGTTCTTCGGCGTCGGCGCCGGTGTGGAGGGCGGCGTCGTAGGTGAACACCCGGCCGTACCGGCGCAGCCACGGGACCTGGCGGCGCCATGTCCGTCCGCGGCCCATCAGGCCGTGCAGCAACACGATGGGCGGCGCCGCGCGCTCGACTGCGGCCGACGATCCGTTCGCGTCGTCCGCGACTTCGGGACCACCGTGGTCGCGAAGTCCGGTCTCCTGCGGAACCTCACCGTCGAACATGCCAGAACTGTAGTCGCAGAACCGCAGTGCCACCGACGAGCGGCACGGGGCCCGACCGCCGTGTCGTGGTTCTCCAGACGACCGGACCCGCGCAGCGCCTATGGTGGACGCATGTCTGTTGTGAAGATCAATGCCATCTCCGTCCCCGAGGGCGCAGGCCCCGAACTGGAGAAGCGGTTCGCCAATCGCGCCCACTCGGTCGACGGGTCCAAGGGGTTCCTCGGATTCCAGCTGCTGCGTCCGGTCAAGGGTGACGACCGCTACTTCGTCGTCACCGAGTGGGAGTCCGAAGAGGACTTCCAGGCCTGGTCGGCGGGCCCGGCCCGTGAGGCGCACTCCGGTGAGCGCGCGAAGCCGGTCGCCTCGGGTGCCGATCTGCTCGAGTTCGAGGTCGTGCTCGACGCGCGGCCCAAGTCCTGAGACGAGCACGCCCTGACCCCTGAACCGGCGGCGGGCGAGTCGCTCGTCGCGCCCATGTTCCCGCTCGGCACCGCCCTGGTGCCGAGCGCGGAACTGCCGCTGCGCATCTTCGAACCGCGCTATCGGCAGATGCTCGACGACCACGTCGACACCTCGTCCGACCCACCCACGGTCCGATTCGGCGTGGTGCTGATCGAGCGCGGTTCCGAGGTCGGCGGCGGCGAGTCACGCTGCCGCGTCGGCACCCTGGCGCACGCCGAGATCACCGACCGGCTGCCGGACGGCCGCGCGACGCTGACCGCGATCGGCCGACGCCGGTTCCGGGTCGAGGAGTGGCTGCCCGACGATCCATATCCGCGCGCCCGCATCACGGTGTTGCCCGAGCGGACCCCGAGCCGCTCCGATCTGGCCCGTCTGCGCGACCTCGCCGAACGACACCGCGAGCTGATCCGGCGGAAGTTCCGCGCCGCCGGCGAGGACCCCGAGCCGATCATCGCCGCCTTCGCCCTCATCGACTCCGATCCCCGGGCCGCGGACCTCTCGCCCATCCACCGGTGGGCGGCGCAGACGGCGGGACAACCGCATGACCAGCAACGACTCCTCGAGGCCGAGGACCCGACCGATCAGATCGAGATCCTCCACGACGTGATGCAGGGGATGGAGGCCCGGGTGGCCTTCGGGAGTTCCTGACGACCACCCCTGGCATCAGAGTTAGAACGTGTTCTAGTATTGCGTGTGCCGTAGTTCACACCTGTCCGTCGGCGGCTGTCGGCCGCCCACGCCCGGACAGGCCCCGTCCTCTGAGGAGCACACGCGTAATGACCGAGACCGTGGAGTCCCAACCCGCCACCCTCACCGGCGGGGGCGATCAACCCCAGTTGCTCATCGGCGGCCGATGGGCCGATCCCCATTCCACCGAGACCCTCGAGGTCCACTCCCCCGCCACCGGTGAGCGCGTCGGTTCGGTACCGCTCGCCGACGCCACCGATGTCGACGCCGCGGTCCGCGCGGCGCGCGCGGCCTTCGACTCCGGGGTCTGGAGTTCGACGCCGCCCGCACAGCGCGCCGACATCATCGCGAAGGTCGCCGATCTGATCGACGAGCGGGGCGACGAGATCACCGCGCTCGTGTCGGCCGAGATGGGCGCGCCGCCGAGCGCGATCAGCACCCTCCAACAGCTCCCCGGCACCGGTGTCCTGCGCGCCTACGCCAACGCGGCCCGTGACTATCAGTGGGAGGAATACCGCACCGGCCTGTTCGGCACCACCCGCATCACCCGCGAACCGGTGGGCGTCGTCGGCGCGATCTGCGCCTGGAACGTCCCGCTGTTCATCACCTGCAACAAGATGGGTGCCGCACTGGCCGCGGGCTGCTCGGTGGTGCTCAAACCCGCACCCGAGACCCCCATGACCGGCAACTACATCGCGCAGCTGTTCATCGAGGCGGGCGTGCCCGCCGAGGCGATCTCGGTGGTCACCGGCGGCGCCGAGACCGGGCAGGCGCTTGTCGCGCATCCCGACGTCGACAAGATCACCTTCACCGGTTCGACCGCGGCCGGCAAGGCGATCGGCGCCGCCTGCGCCCAGACCCTCAAGCGGTGTTCGCTCGAGCTGGGCGGCAAGTCGGCCGCCATCGTCCTCGACGACGTCGACCTCGCCGCGAACGCTTTCATGCTGACGTTCCTCGGCCTGTTCAACACGGGCCAGGCATGCGTCGCGCAGACGCGAATCCTGGTGCCGCGCAGCCGACAGGACGAGATCGTGGCCGCGATGGTCGAGGCGGCGAAGGCGATGAAGGTCGGGCTGCCGTCCGATCCGGAGGCCCAGCTCGGACCGCTGATCACCGAGAACCAGCGGAACAAGGTCGAGGAGTATGTCGAACTCGGCAAGAAGGCCGGCGCCACCGCGGTTCTCGAGAGCGAGCGGCCGGCCGGACTCGACTCCGGTTACTTCCTCACCCCCACGATCTTCACCGGCGTCACCAACGACATGGCCATCGCGCAGGAGGAGATCTTCGGGCCCGTGCTGTCGGTGATCGCCTACGACGACGTCGACGAGGCCATCGCCATCGCCAACGACTCGAGCTACGGACTCGCCGGCACGGTGTGGACGAACGACGTCGAGCGCGGTATCGAGATCTCCACCAAGATCCGCACCGGAACCTTCGGGATCAACTGGTACGCCATCGATCCCGAGTCACCGTTCGGCGGTTACAAGAACTCGGGCATCGGCCGTGAGAACGGCCGAGAAGGCCTCGAGTCGTTCCTCGAGCACAAGTCGACGATGCTGCCGATGGGATACGAGGTGTCCATGGGTTAGACCTCCCGCCTCTCACAGGGGGGAACCGGGGCCGGACGACGCGTACGTCCGGCCCCGGTTCTTGTTCTTGATGCGAGCGCCGAGTCGAAGCCACCACCCCCGCTGGTTGAGCCGGCACCGAGCGCAGCGAGGCGCCGAGTCGAAGCCACCTGGTGACCTCGACAAGCTCGGCCAGCGGGTGGGACGCTCGGCCAGCGGGTGGGAGCGCAACACCTTCGCTACGCCCCCACCGCTGGTTGAGCCGGCACCGAGCGAAGCGAGGCGCCGAGTCGAAGCCACCTGGTGACCTCGACAAGCTCGGCCAGCGGGGTAGAGGCTCGGCCAGCGGGTGGGAGGCCCGGCCAGCGCGTAGGAGCGCGATACCTTCGCTACGCGCCCCACCGCTGGTTGAGCCGGCACCGAGCGCAGCGAGGCGCCGAGTCGAAGCCACCTGGTGACCTCGACAGGCTCGGCCAGCGGGTGGGAGGCTCGGCCAGCGGGTGGAAGGCTCGGCCAGCGGGTGGGAGGCTCGGCCGGCGGGTGGGAGCGCGGCGTCCCGTCACGCTCGGTAGACGCTAGCACCGCCCGCCAACTCGAGCACCGCTGCCGCCCCGGTATCGGCCGGTGGCTGGTGCGTCACCACGACGACGATGCGGTCGGGCCCGAACAGGTCCCGCTCGATCCCCAGGAGGCGCCGCAACAGCTCGTCGGAGTCCGCCTCGTCGAGATGCTCGGTCGGTTCGTCGAGCAGGACGACCGGCGCGGGATGCAGCAGTGCGCGGGCGAGCAGCAGTCGCCGCCGCTGCCCGCCGCTCATCGCATCGGCCCCACCGGTGAGGACGGTGTCCAGACCGTCGGGAAGTGCTGCGGCCCAGCGCTGCAGCCCGGCGGCCGCCAGCGCGGTGTCGATCTCCTCGTCGGTGATGTCACCGCGGGCGACGCGCAGGTTCTCGCGGACCGACGTCGAGAAGATGTGCGCCTCCTCGGCGAAATAGCATCCCGCCGAACGTAACCCGACGATCGAACCGTCGCCGACGTCGACCGCCTCGACGTCCCCGGCCATCGGCGGCAACAACCCGGCGAGGGTGAGGAGCAGCGTCGACTTCCCCGCCCCGCTCGGGCCGGTGACCACCAGACGCGAACCAGGTCGCAGGTCGAGATCCACGCCCGCCGCGGGACCGAGGACCTCCCGATCCCGGTGTCCCCAGCGCAAGCCCGTGGTCCTCAGGCGCACCGGAGACCGATACACCTCGGCGTCGGTTACATCGACTGTTCCGTCGGCGTGCGCCCCGTCCACCAGCGCCATGAGCCGGGCCGCACTCTGTCGGCTCCGCTCGATCTGCAGCCCGGCCTCGGTGAGCGGCGCGGTGGATTCGAAGGCCGACAGCGGCAGCAGGACGAGCACACCGAGGATCATCGGCGTCAGTCCAGCCCCCGAACTCACCCCGGCGAGCGAACCCGAGGTCGCCGAGGCCAATTCGACGGCGATGACGCATGCCGCGATCAGCGACGCACCCAATGCCAGCGGAGTCGCCACCGCGGCGGATGCCTGCCACCGGATACCCCGGTCCGTGGCGTCGAGATGGCGGCGATCCGCCGCTGCGGCCGCTGCCAGCGCGTGATGGCGTCTGCGTGCGACGACGAGTTCAGGCGCGTGCCACAGCGCCGTCGTGGCGGCCTCCGTGGCCTCGGACGCGGCCTGCGCGCCGTCGCGGATCGACCGGGCACCACCGCGTGCGGCCAGCCACGGCGCCACACCGCCGCTGACGGCCAGCGCGAGTGCGAGCACCACGGCCGCGGGCACCGAGACCAGCGCCATCACCACCACTGCCGCAAGCGATGTCGTGGCACCGATGCCGATCGGGATGAGGCCGCGGATGAGGGCGTTCCCGATCTCGTCGACGTCGTCACCGGTCCGGTTCAGCAGTTCACTCCGCCGCAGCGTGACCGAATAACCCGGTGCGCCCGACGCCAACGCCGTGTACACCCGTTGCCGCGCGGTGGCCATGGCCTGCAGAGCGAGATCGTGGGTCGCCAGCCGTTCCAGATAGCGGAACACACCGCGCGAGATACCCAGCGCCCGGACCGCGGTGATCGCGACCGACAGGTACAGCACCGGCGGCATCTGCCACGCACGGGTGATGAGCCAGGCCGACAGCGCCGCCAGGAAGAGGGCCGAGAGCGAGCCGCCGACACCGAGCGCGAGCGCGGTGAGCGCGGGACGCCGGCGCAGGCCGAGGAAGCCCAGGGCCCGGATCAACGGATCACCGCGCATGGTCCACCTCCTCGGCCGTGCCCGCGGCTGCGGTGCCGGTGGCCACCGGGAAGTCCACCACCCGGTCCGCGTACTCGCGGGCGACTCCCCGGTGCGCCACCACGACGACGGTATCCCCGGCCCGAGCGCGATCGCGGAGTGCGGCGAACACGTCGCGCTCGGACGCCTCGTCGAGGTGGGCGGTCGGTTCGTCGAGCAGCAGCAGCGGCGCCGGCGAGGCGAGGACTCGGGTCAGGGCGAGGCGTTGCCGTTGTCCCGCGGAGAGCCCGACCCCGCCGGTTCCCAGCACCGTGCCGAACCGGCCCGGCAGTCCACCCAGGACCGCCGCGAAGCCGGTAGCCGCGGACACCGATTCGAAGGCGTCGCGGTCCAGCGCGCCGAACAGCTCCAGGTTCTCGGCGACCGTGCCCGGCACGATCACCGGTTGCTGGGGCAGCCAGGCGATCTGTTCGTGCAGCGCCGCGGGATCGGCCTGACCGACCGGGATGGACCCGATCAGCACCGAACCCGCGTCCGGAGCGAGCAGGCCCATCATCGCCGCCAGCATCGTCGACTTGCCCGACCCGTTCGGTCCGGCGAACACGGTCAGCGCCCCGGGTTCGATCGTCGTGCGGAGGCACTCCGGTGCCCAGCCGTCGCGCCCGTGGATGCCGACGTCGAGCACGGTGATCGGTTCGCCTGCGACGCTGACCCCACGATTCCCGGTGGCGGACAGCGTGGCCGCCTCAGACTGCGGTGTGATGAGCTCGAAGACCTGCTCGGCTGCGGTGAGGCCGTCGGTGGAATTGTGGAACTGCATGCCGACCCGACGCAGCGGCAGGTATGCCTCCGGCGCCAGGATCAACGCGAAAACGCCCGCGTACAACGACATCTCGCCATAGACCAGACGGAGACCGATCCCCACGGCGACCAGTGCGACGCAGAGCGTGGCCAGTAACTCGAGGACGGCGCCCGACAGGAACGCGACCCGCAGCGAACTCATCGTGCTGCGGCGGTGGGCTTCACCGAGTTCACCGACCCGAACCGCCGGGGCGCCGGCCCGGTTCAGTGCGCGCAACGTCGGCAATCCGGCGATGAGGTCGAGGAGCTGGGCACTCAGCCGGCTCATCGTCGCCAGCTTGCGTGTGGTGCGATCGCGCGTCATCAGTCCGACGAGCACCATGAACAGCGGGATGAGGGGCAGGGTGACGAGGATGATGAGCGCCGACGGCCAGTCGGCGAACGCGATGACCACCGTGACCGTCGGCGTCAGAACCGCCGCGGCCACCAGGGCCGGTAGGTAGCCCGACAGATACGGCCCGAGGGCGTCCAGCCCGCGCAGGAGGACGGTGCTCGCGTGTTCGCGGATCGCCGTCAGCGATCGCGGCGACGTGCGGGCCGGATCGGTGAGGACATCGAGGGCCTCAGCACGCATCTCGGCGATCGCACGCTCGGCGGCGCGGTGCGCGTATCGGTCGTGTCCGTAGGCCATCGCGGCCCGGGCCGCCAGTGCTGCGGCCAGCACGGTCAGGTGAACGCCCTGCGCGGCGAACGACCGCGCTCCGGGCGACACGATCAGTTCGGAGACGATCGACGCCACCATCGCGGCCACCACGATGATCGCCACCACCTCGGCCACCGCGAACGCCGCGGTGACCCCGACATACCGCCGCGTCGTCGGCGAATACCGCAGCAGCCGGGGGTCGAGCGGGGGCCGGGCGGTGCGTCTCACTTGCTCGGGATTCGCAACGACGGAAGTCCGGCCGGGTCCGGGATGTGCGCGACCGACAGTCGCTTTCGGAACACCCAGTAGGTCCAGGCCTGGTAGCCCATCACCACCGGGGTGACGAGCACGGCCGCCCACGTCATGATCGTGAGTGTGTAGTCGCTCGACGATGTGTTCTCGATGGTGAGGTTCCACTCCGGATTCAGGGTGGACGGGATCACATTCGGGAACAGCGCGGCGAACAGCGTGGCAACCGTGCCGGCGATCGCGATGAACGTGAACGCGAATGCGTAACCCTCACGGCGCATCTGCGTGGCCACCACCATCCCCACGGCGGCGACGGCCGCGATCAGCACCGGGATCCACGTCCACGAACTGCCGTACTCGAATTGCGTCCACAGCAGGAACACGGCGGCCACGACGAGGGTCGGCCACGCCAGTCGAGCGGCGTAGCGCGCCGAATCCTCCTGTAGGACACCGGAGGTCTTCAGCGACAGGAACACCGCGCCGTGGGTGAGGAACGCGAGCACTGTGGTGGCGCCGCCGAGTAGGGCGTACGGGTTGAGGAGGTTGAAGAACCCGCCGGTGTATTGCGCATCGGCGTCGATCGGGAGCCCGCGCACGATGTTGGCGAACGCCACACCCCACAGGATCGCCGGAATCCACGACCCCAGGCCGATTCCGATGTCGCACCACATGCGCCAACGCGGATTGTTGATCTTGCCCCGCCACTCGATCGCGCAGACCCGCACAATGAGCCCGATCAGGATGAGGAAGAGAGGCAGGTAGAACGCACTGAACATGGTTGCGTACCAACCGCCGAACGCCGCGAACAGCGCGGCGCCCGCGGTGATCAGCCATACCTCGTTGCCGTCCCAGACCGGGCCGATCGTGTTGAGAAGCGCGCGGCGTCGTTTGTCGGGGTCGGCCTCGGGATCGTCGGCGGCGACCTTGTCATCGCCGCCGGTGTGGCTGGCGCCGAGGAACGGCATCAGCATGCCGACGCCGAAATCGAAGCCCTCCAGTACGAAGTACCCGACGAACAGGAACGCGATGACCAGGAACCAGACTTCTTCGAGACTCATGACCACGCTCCTCTAGTACGCGAACGAGAGCTGTTTGGGCTCATCGGAATCGGATTCGTCATCGTCGTCGGTGTGTCCTGGTGGTCGCGAATCGTGCGCGGCCGGACCCTCGATGATGTAGCGCCGCTGCAACATGAACCACACGACCCCGAGGGCGCCGTAGAGCAGCGTGAAGCCGATCAGGGTGACCAGCACGGTGCTCGCCGAGTGGTTGGAGACGCCGTTCTGGACCAGCATGCTGATCCGGAGCGGATCGAGATCGTCCTCCCAGTTGGGTGCGACCACCCACGGCTGACGTCCCATCTCGGTGAAGATCCAGCCGGAACTGTTGGCCAGGAACGGGGTCGGGATCATCAGCAGGGCGATGAACCCGAACCGTCTGGATTCGACCACCCGCTTGCGTCGCGTGTACCAGAGTCCGCCCAGCGCCACGACGACCGAGCCGAGCGCCCACGTGATCATCGCCCGGAAACCCCAGTAGGTGACGAAGAGGTTGGGGGCGAAGTTCTGGTTCGCCGGCACGTTCGGCTGACCGGCGAACGCCTGCGTGTACTGCTCCTGTAGTTCCTCGACGCCCTGCAGCGTGGAGTCGAAGTCGTGATTCGCGAGGAACGACAGCATCTTGGGGATCTCGATGACGTGGTCGATGTTCTCGCAGTTGTTCTGTCGACCGATCGACAGGACCGAGAATCCCGGACCGGTCTCGGTCTCGCACAACGACTCCGCGGACGCCATCTTCATCGGCTGCTGCTTGAACATGATCTGCGCCTGTAGGTCCCCGGTGACGAACAGCGCGACGCCGGAGATGATGGTCACCCAGAGTGCGAATCTGGTGACCGGCCGCCAGAGGTCGCGGGCATCCTTGTCAAGTGCTTCGGGTGTCGCGTCGACGTGGCTGGGCGACGTGCTGTCCGGGATATCCCCTACGTCACCGGTTTCGGCGGCCTCACGGATCTTCTTCGCCCGCCACGAGTTCCGCGCCATCCACCAGATGCCGATGGCCGCGACGAAGGTACCCGCGGTGAGGAAGGCGCCTGCGATGACGTGCGGGAAGGCCGCGAGGGTCGTGTTGTTGGTGAGCACCGCGAGGAAGTCGTTCATCGCGGGCCGGCCGCGCTCTTCGTCCCAGACGACCCCGACGGGGTGCTGCATCCACGAGTTCGCGGCGATGATGAAGTACGCCGAGGCGTTGACGCCGATGGCGGCCAACCAGATACACGCCAGGTGCACCCGGCGCGGCAACCGGTCCCAGCCGAAGATCCAGAGCCCGATGAACGTCGATTCCAGGAAGAACGCGACCAGACCCTCCAGGGCCAGTGGCGCGCCGAAGACATCGGCCACGAACCGGCTGTACTCGCTCCAGTTCATGCCGAACTGGAACTCCTGGACGATCCCAGTGGCGACGCCCAGCGCGAAGTTGATCAGGAAGAGCTTCCCGAAGAACTTGGTGGCCCGCAGCCACTGCTCGTTGCCGGTGACATGCCACACCGTCTGCATCACCGCGATCATCGGCGCGAGGCCGATCGTCAACGGCACCAGGATGAAGTGGTAGACGGTCGTGATCCCGAATTGCCATCTGGAGACGTCCAGAGCGTCCATATCGCCTCGAATCGAGTTGCCGGCCCCCGGGCTGCGGGGGCAGGTCGAAACCTGCCGGGTACCTACTACTAGCGGTAGTAGTAGGTCGTAGGCGCGACGTTACGCCTGGTCACTAAGCCTTCACAAGCGCCAAAGGTCCCGCCGACCAGCTCGAAGCGGTGTCTTCCCTCTCACCCACGCGGGTGTGTGTCCCAGGCGGAAGAGATCAGGTAGGGGTGACCGGGATCAATTGTCGTCCACGGAGACGGCCCGATCGACCAGATCGGTGAGTCTGGCGGCGTCTGCGGGAACCGGCATCACATACCGGTTGAGATGGGTGACCCGCGCTGCGAGGGTCACGCTGCTGACCAGCCAGACCGAGTCGGCCGCCACCAGATCCTCGGGCCGTAGGACGTCGGTCTTGGTCGTCCACCCCTCCTGTTCCGCGACATCGAAAACCGCACGCACGGTGGTCGATTCGAGAATCCCGATCTCGGTCGGCGGTGTGACCAGGGTGTCGGAGTACACGGCGACGACCGTGGCTCGGGGCCCTTCGAGGACGGCGCCCTCGCTGCTGACGAAGATCACGTCGTCGTAACCCTCGGCCGACGCGTGGCGCAGGGCCGCCATGTTCGTGGCGTAGCTGAGGGTCTTCGCGCCGAGGAGCTGCCAGGGCGCCGTGGCGGCGAGGTCGATCGAGAAGCCGCGAGCGAGGGTGACCACCCGGACACCGTCCGCACGCGCCGCCGACACCCGGTCGGGCACCGCGTCGACGGTGACGTACGCGGTCGGCGCCGAACCGTGCTCGCGTCCGCGGGAGTAGACGAGCCGCAGCAGTGCCTCACCCGACGACCCGTGCTTCTCCGTCCACGCCTGCGTCGCGGTCTCGATCACCGCCCGCCACTCGTCGAGATCGGGCTTGTCGAGTTCCATCGCGGCCGCACTCCGGGCCAGTCGCTCGAGATGCAGTCGGACGCATCGCGCCCGGCCGCCGCGCACGAGAAGCGTCTCGAAGATGCCGTCACCGCGCACCGCGGCCAGGTCGTCGGCGTGGAGGAAGGGAGCGTCGGCATCGTGTCGGGTGCCGTCGAGGGAGACAAGGATCGAATCCGCCATGGATAGAAGGTTGTCATGCGTCGCAGCCCCGCGCCGAATCGACCCGTAGAATCGACGCGTGAGCCGCTCACCCATCCTGACCAGGCATTCCGAGGGCGGGGCGGTGCCCGGCCCCGGCGACCTCCTCTCCGCCGACACCGCGTGGCACTACGGCGACCCCCTCGGCGAACAACGAGCCGCACAACGTGGCGTGATCATCGTCGACAGGTCCGACCGCGCCGTTCTCGAGATCGCCGGCGCCGAACGCCTGACCTGGCTGCACACCATCAGCAGCCAGCACATCGCCACCCTCGCCGACCGGTCGAGCGCCGAGGACCTCTCTCTCGACCTCAACGGTCGTGTCGAAGAGCATTTCGTCCTCACCGACATCGACGGCGTGACGTGGATCGACACCGAGGGTTCGCGCGGCGGACCGCTGCTCGACTTCCTGACCAAGATGGTGTTCTGGGCCAAGGCCGAACCCGCCGCGCGTTCGGACATGAAGGTCCTCACGCTGATCGGGCCCGGGGCCCTCGACGGTCCGGTCGCCGATCTCCTGGAGATCGGCGCGGACGCCGTCGTGTACCAGGCGGGGGGGTTGCCCGAGTCGCACCACGAGGACGAACCGCTCGGCTTCTGGCGGCGCATGCCCCCGCTCGGCGGGGACCGGGACCTGCCGGTCGTCGACCTCGTGGTGCCCGAGTACGTGCTGACCCGCTGGTGGGACACGCTGACCGAGGCCGGCGCGCGAATGGCCGGCAGCTGGGCTTTCGAAGCCCTGCGCGTGGCCGCCCGCCGACCCCGGCTCGGCGCCGACACCGACGAACGCACGATCCCGCACGAGGTCGACTGGATCGGCGGTCCGGACGAGTTCGGCGCGGTCCACCTGGACAAGGGTTGCTACCGCGGCCAGGAGACCGTCGCACGCGTCCACAACCTCGGCAAGTCGCCTCGACGGCTGGTCCTGCTGCATCTGGACGGGAGCGTCGACGAGCGACCCGTCCCCGGCGACCCGGTCACCGCCGGCGGACGAACCGTCGGCCGGGTGGGCACGGTCGTCGACCACCATGAGTGGGGTCCCATCGCGCTGGCACTCGTCAAGCGCAACGTCGGCGCCGACGTGGAGTTGTCGGTCGGGGCCGAGTCCGCCGTCAGCGCGCGGATCGATCCGGATTCGATCCGCGACGACGATCGGGTCCAGGCGGGACGCGCGGCCGTGGAACGACTCCGCAGCGGTTCGGCGGCGCCGGGACGCAACGGTTGAGCACGGGTGTGGTGCTGGCCGTGTGCGCGGCCGGCGACGACGTGATCCTCGAGGGAATCGGCCCCTCCGCCATCGACAAGCGGCCCCGCAGCGGGCGCCTCGACGTCGACGAACTCGGTCTCGTCGACGACCACGTGGGTAACAAGCGACACCACGGCGGCGTCGATCAGGCGGTGTACGCCTACGCCGATCCCGAGGCGCGCCGATGGGCCGACGAGCTCGGACGTGAGCTTCCTTACGGATGGTTCGGGGAGAACCTGCGCATCGACGGGATGGCGGTCACCGATGCAGTCGTCGGGGAGCGATGGGAAGTCGGCACCGACGGGCTGGTCCTCGAGGTGACCATCCCTCGCGTCCCATGCAAGACCTTCGCGGTGTGGGCGGGCGAGCCACGGTGGATGAAGCGGTTCCTGGCGCAGGCAGATTTCGGCACCTACCTGCGCGTTGTCCGCAACGGCACGGTGGCGCAGGGCGATCGGATCACCGTCGTTTACCGCCCCGATCATGGCGTGCGGTCGCGTGATCTGCTCGCCGGCGGTGACGTCGAGGCGATCCGGTCGTTGCTCGCGCAGGACGATCTACCCGCCAAGGTCCGTCGCGAGGCGACCAAGATGGTGAACAAGTCGGAAAGACGCGTCGGCGCGGCAACACAGGGTGGACAACACAAATCCTAGAGGCGCGCTAGACTGGTCCCCACGACAGAATTACTTCAAGAGAACGGGGCCGCCAATTGTTTGGCCGCCCCGTCATTGTGCGAGGGGGTCCCATATGGGCCGCGGCCGGGCAAAGGCAAAGCAGACGAAGGTTGCACGTCAGCTGAAGTACTCCACTCCGAACACCGACCTGGAAAGCTTGCAGCGTGAGCTCTCCGGACAGGGCGATCCGGTTGTAGAACGACCGGATCCGGTGGACGACTGGGTGGACGAAGAGGAGTGGCGACGCGCTTGACGCGCACACTCTTCGGGCGTTGATCTCTCGACGCCCGGGATCACCCCACATTTTCTCCGCATGAGCGGACCCGCGGCGACGCGGGACCATGTTTTCGCACGCACCACCCGTTTCTGATGGGTGGTGCGTGCTCATGCGCACGTTCCGGGGTGATCCCGTCATGAACAGACACCGACGCCCGCCGAGGGAATCCCCTCCGGCGGGCGTCGGTGTTGTGTGTGCGGCTGCCCCCCCCGCTCCAATACTCCTGCGAGAGTTGCGGATTCACCGATCGCTAGAAGCGCGGGTGCTCCCCGAGCAGGGTCACGCGAGAGTCGTTGTCCGAGCGGTCACTCGCGCGCTTGACGGTGCCGAGGACCCAGTTGTCGACGTGCCGTGCCGTCAGCACGGCCTGCGCGCGGTCGGTGTCCTCCGGCGCGACGACCGCCACCATGCCGACGCCCATGTTGAAGGTGCGTTCCATCTCGAGCTGTTCGACCCGGCCGCGCTGACCGATGAGCGCGAAGATCGGGGCCGGCGTCCACGTGTTGCGCTCGAGCTCGGCCACCAGCCCGTTCGGGATCACACGCGCAAGGTTCTCGGCGAGGCCGCCGCCGGTGATGTGCGCGAATGTACGCACGTCAGCCTCGGCGATCAGGGCCAGGCAGTCGCGGGCGTAGATCCGGGTCGGCTCGAGCAGTTCTTCCCCCAGGGTGCGACCGAACTCCTCGACGTGGCCGAACAGGTCCATGTGGCCCCACTCGAGCAGCACCTTGCGGGCGAGCGAATACCCGTTGGAATGCAATCCCGACGACCCCATGCCGATGACGACGTCACCGGCGCGGACGCGGTCCGGGGTGAGCACGTTGTCGGCCTCGACGACACCGACCGCGGTGGCGGACATGTCGTAGTGGTTGTCCTGCATCAGGCCGGGGTGTTCGGCGGTCTCGCCGCCGAGCAGGGCGCAACCGGCTTCGACGCAGCCGTCGGCGATGCCGGCGACGATCTGGGCCACCGTTTCGGGGACCACCTTGCCGACCGCTATGTAGTCCTGCAGGAACAGCGGCTCGGCGCCGCAGACGACCAGGTCGTCGACACACATCGCGACGAGATCGCGGCCGACGGTGTCGTGCTTGTCGATGGCCTGCGCAACGGCGAGCTTGGTGCCGACGCCGTCGCTGGCAGCGGCCAGGACCGGCTCCCGATAGTTGCCCTTGAGTGCGAACAGGCCGGAGAAGCCGCCGATCCCGCCGAGAACCTCCGGGCGAGACGCACGCTTGGCATGGGGCGCGATGAGTTCCACAGCCCGCTCACCGGCGTCGATGTCGACCCCGGCCGCCGCATACGACGCCGGTGTCGAGGTCCCGGCCGTCTCGTCGGCAGCAGCATCCCGCTCCGTCATCACCGCAGCACTCCCGTTCCAGAAAATATCGGTCGAACGTTGTTTCCGGCGTGTTCGCCGACGGGTCATACGGTACCGGAGGGCCTGCGGCACGAAATCAGGGCCGCATGACCGCGCTGACGTTGTCGTTCGGCTGGGTCAGCGGGTCCACCGAGCGGTCGCCGGCCGCGCTCGCCAGCATCTGTTCGAGGACCGCCTTGCCCATCGAGGTCTCCTTGGGCAGCTCGATCGGGTACTTGCCGTCGAAGCACGCAGCGCACAGGCTCGACGCGGCCTGGCCGGTGGAGTTGATCATCTCGTCGATGCTGATGTAGCCCAGCGAATCCGCACCGATGGCCTGGCGGACCCCCTCGACCATCCCGGCCTCGGACTCCATGCCATTGGCGATCAGTTCCGCCGGCGACGCGAAGTCGATCCCGTAGAAACACGGCCACCGGACCGGGCTCGACGCGATGCGGACGTGCACCTCGGCGGCGCCGGCCTCACGCAGCATCCGGATGAGCGCGCGCTGGGTGTTGCCGCGCACGATCGAGTCGTCGACGACGACGAGCCGTTTCCCGCGGATCACCTCGCGCAACGGATTGAGCTTCAGGCGGATACCGAGCTGGCGGATCGTCTGCGACGGCTGGATGAAGGTGCGGCCGACGTAGGCGTTCTTCATCAGTCCCTGGCCGTACGGAATCCCGGATTCCTGGGCGAATCCGACGGCCGCCGGCACGCCCGACTCCGGTACCGGGATGACCAGGTCACCCTCGGCGGGGTGTTCCTTGGCGAGGCGCCGCCCGATCTCGACGCGGGTCGAGTGGACCGAGCGGCCGTGGATCACCGAGTCGGGCCGGGCGAGATAGACGTATTCGAAGACGCACCCGCTGGGGGTCGGCTCGGCGAAGCGCGTGCTGCGCACGCCGTCGGCGTCGATGGCAAGCAGTTCGCCCGGCTCGATGTCGCGGACGAACGACGCGCCGACGATGTCCAGCGCGGCGGTCTCCGATGCGACGACCCAGCCGCGGTCGAGGCGGCCGAGCGACAACGGCCGCACGCCGTGCGGGTCCCGCGCGGCATAGAGCGTGTGCTCGTCCATGAAGGTCAGGCAGAAGGCGCCCTTGAGGGTCGGCAGCAATTCCATCGCGGCCTGTTCGATCGAGCTGTCGGCGGCGCCGTGTGCGAGAAGAGCACCCACGACATCGGAGTCCGAGGTGGCCGCCGAGCTCTTGATCCCCTGCTCCCGCGCACGCGCCGCGAGGTCCGCGGTATTGACGAGGTTGCCGTTGTGGCCCAGCGCGACGCCGGTGCCCGCGTCGGTGGTCCGGAAGATCGGTTGGGAGTTCTCCCAGGTGGTCGAGCCGGTGGTGGAGTATCGGCAGTGCCCGATCGCCACGTGACCACTCATCGCACCGAGGGTCTGCTCGTCGAAGACCTGGCTGACGAGTCCGAGGTCCTTGAACACGACCACCTGGCTGCCGTCGCCGACGGCGATGCCCGCGGCTTCCTGGCCGCGGTGCTGCAGGGCGTAGAGGCCGTAGTAACTCAGCTTGGCGACGTCCTCGCCGGGCGCCCAGACACCGAAGACACCGCATTCCTCACGCGGTTCGTTCTCGGGTTCGTCCAGCGGGGCCGGATCGATCGCACCCGAGCCGCGTGCGGAGCATCCGCCCGCCGGCGTCGTGGCAGCGAGCAGGTTCATGTGGGCGATCGAATGATCAGGCATCGACTAGCTCCCTGGGGCTGCGAATCGGTCCGTCGAGTGGGCTGGGAGACATGCGTGAGTTTACGGGTCGGTCGGCTCCCGATGCGAATCTTCCAGCGGTGTCGACCGGCGGGTCATTCCCGACGCCCCGGTCGAGTGATGCATCACACTCCTACTCCCGGTCGCCCGGCGGGCCGATCGGGATGAGCGGCAGCAGGTCGGCGATGAGCGCCGCGCGATGCCCGGACGCATCCACCAGGCCCGCGGCGAGGGCGTCGTCGTAGGTGAGGACGCCGGCGACGAGGAGCAGCCAGGTCCGCGGCGCCATCTCGACGACGTTCGGCGGCGTTCCGCGGGTGTGACGGGGACCTTCGATGCACTGGACCGCGACGAACGGGGGCACCCGGACCTCGACCGAGTTCCCGGGGGCGAGCTGCTCGAGCGTCCGGGCCGATCGACGGACGGCGTCGGCGAGGGCGGCGCGCCCCGGGGTCGGCACGGTCGGGTCGACGAGCCAGTCCGAGACCGCCAGCACCGCGGCCCGGACCTCGGCGGGGTCCACTCTCCTGCGTGGTGGCACCCTGCCATCTTCGCAAGAGGATTCGTGCCGTTGCGGATCGGGCAGTATTGACCGCATGGGAGCCGAGGTGTCCAAACAGCAGTTCACCGGCGAGGACCGGGTTCGTTTCCGGCGTCAGGTGGGTCGCGGCACGGAAGCGATCGCGCGGATGCTCGCCGACGGGCTGTTCACCGACCAGGGCCGTCCGCCGAAGCCGTTGCTCGGCATGGAGGTCGAACTGAACCTTGTCGACGAGGCCATGCAGCCCGCGATGGCGAACGCCGCCGTCCTCGAGGCGATCGCCGATCCGGACTATCAGACCGAACTCGGCCAGTTCAACATCGAGATCAACGTCTCGCCGCGACCGTTCACGACCGACGACACGATCTCGCTCGAGCAGGCGCTGCGGACGTCCCTCAACCGGGCCGAGCAGCGGGCCGCACAGACGTCGAGCCACCTGGTCATGATCGGCATGTTGCCGACGCTGAAGTCCGAACACTTCGCGCACCACTGGATCTCGGCGAACCCACGCTACGACCTGCTGAACGAGCAGATCTTCGCCGCCCGCGGCGAGGACCTCGAGATCGACATCACCGGTGTCCCGCTGACCGATGGGCACCACACCGAGCACCTGCGCACCTCGACCGATTCGATCCTGCCCGAGGCGGCCTGCACCTCACTACAGCTACACCTGCGGGTCGCGCCGGAAGACTTCGCTTCGCACTGGAATGCGGCACAGGCCATCGCCGGGGTGCAGGTCGCCCTGGCCGGGAACTCGCCGTTCCTCGCCGAGACCGCGTTGTGGCACGAGAGCCGCATCCCGGTCTTCGAGCAGGCCACCGACACCCGGCCGCTGGAGCTGAAGAACCAGGGTGTCCGGCCGCGAGTGTGGTTCGGGGAGCGATGGATCAACACGATCTTCGACCTCTTCGAGGAGAACACGCGCTACTTCCCCGCACTCCTTCCCGTCTGCACCGACACCGACCCGCTCGCCGAACTCGACGACGGACGCATCCCGACCCTCGACGAACTGCGTCTGCACAACGGGACCGTGTACCGCTGGAATCGTCCGGTCTACGACATCCACGAGGGACAGGCCCACCTGCGCGTCGAGAACCGCGTGCTGCCCGCCGGTCCCACGGTCGTCGACACGATGGCCAACGCCGCGTTCTACTACGGCGTCGTCCGGGGCCTCGTCGAATCCGACCGGCCGCTGTGGTCGCGGATGTCGTTCAACGCCGCCGCCGAGAACCTGCAGTCCGGCGCCCGCACCGGCATGGAGTCGCAGCTCTACTGGCCCGACGTCGGCTGGGTGCGACCCGACGAACTCGTCCTGCGCCGACTGCTCGTGCTCGCCGAGGACGGACTGCAGCGGTTCGGCGTTTCCGACAAGGCCCGCAAGCGCTACCTGTCGGTCATCGAGGGCCGGTGCATCTCCCGCCAGACGGGATCGGTCTGGCAACGCCAGGCGGTCGCGGCCCGCGAACGCGCGGGCGAGAGCCGGACACAGGCGCTGCACGGGATGCTCCGCGACTACGTGACCCAGATGCACGAGGGCGAGCCGGTGCACACCTGGGAGGTCTGACACCCGCCTCGGCCCTCGTCGACGGACCTGCTTTAATGGAAACAATTCCCATTAAGGAGGCTCCGTTGAAGGTCCGTGCATCCATCCGGTCGTTGAAGAACCAACCCGGTTCACAAGTGGTCAAGCGCAAGGGGCGCATCTACGTGATCAACAAGGGCAACCCCAGATTCAAGGCACGCCAGGGCTGATCGGAGCGATCCGGTTGCGTTTTGTCCCGGTAACCGGGCCAAAACGCAACGGGATCTGCCAAGCCGGGATGGCGGCTACTTCTGCGCGAACAACCCCCGGCCCGTCACGAGCGGCAGGTCGAGCGCGGTGACCAGGCCGGGTTTCGCATCGACCACCGCCGCAACGGAATTGACCAGTCGCATCGCGGTGACGATCATCCCGGACACGTTGTGGTCGCCGTTCTCACCGTGGTGCCCGAACTCGACGGTCATCTCGGGTTCTCCGGAGATGCTGATGCGATAGCAACCGTCGCCCTCGTGCGGGGTAGGCCAGTCCGGGCATTGGTCGGGATGGGTGCGCGTGTAGTGCTCCAGCACAACGCGATCCACGCCGTCGACCTGGCCGACGACCTCGAAGCGCACCGCGGCCATCGTGCCCTCGGGGATCTCGACGGAGACCGTGGAGTAGTCACGATCGGCCGCCACCCGATCGACGCGTTCGACAAGCGGCTCGTCGAGCACGAGGTCGAGGCCCGCGGCGATCTGTCGCACGACACTCCCCCACCCCATCGACAGGATGCCCGGCGCGAACAGCAGCGGCGTGGCGTCCAGTGGTTGCCCGAAGCCGAACAGGTCTCGCATGACGACCGGCTGGTAGTAGGTCGAGTAGTCGGCGATCTCCTGACAGCGGATCTCGTCGATGCGCTGGGAGAGACTCGTCATCGCCAGCGGCAGTGCGTCATTCGCGAAACCCGGGTCGATGCCGTTGACGTGGAGGCTCGCGCCACCCGCCGCACCCGCGGCGGCGATCCGGTCCAGCAGCGAGTCCGGCAGGATGCCGTTGGGGAACTGCAGGACCACCGGCCCGCTCGACACCACATTGATCCCGTTCTCGACGAAGAAGATCAGATCCTCGATCGACTCCATGACGCGGTCGTCGGTCATCGCGGTGTGCACGATGCAGTCGGGTTTCAGGGCGATCAGCGCGTCGCGGTCGCCGGTCGCCGCGACACCCAGCTCACGGTCGAGACCGGCGAGTTCGCCGGCGTCCTTGCCGACCTTGGCGGGGTCGGACACCCACACGCCCACGAGTTCGAGGTCGGGCCGGGCGTCGATCCCGGCGATGGCATGTCGTCCGACGGTTCCGGTCGACCACTCGACCACGCGCAATGTCATGCGATCCAAACTAGAACACGTTCCAACTTCGGCGTGACGATTCGGCGAGATGCATCGCTAAGGTCGGGAGGGTGACTGCCATGTCGCCCCCGGACCCCACGCCCGCTCCGATCCACATCGACCACGACGGCCATCGGACGATGCTCAAGTGGCACCGGGGCCGACGGCGCGCCGACGACACGGCGTTCACCTCGACCCGGATCGTCGAGGGCATGCGGCTCGGCGCGAGTATCGAGATCGATCTGGTGATCCACGCCGAGCGCGGTTTCGCCGTCCTGCACGACCGCACGGTCGACCACGCCACCACCGGCACCGGCGCGGTGTCGGCGCTCCCGGCGTCGTATCTGCGGGAACTGTCCCTGCGGGACAACCGCGGCCGGCCCGTCGACGAGCACGTCCTCCTGCTCGAGGACCTGACCGAACTCTTCGACGGCGTCGACATCGCGCCCACCGCATCCCTCCAGCTCGACTTCAAGGAGGACGACGCCGCGCTCGATCCCGAGGCGGTGGCGGTGTTCGCCCGCAGTGTCGCACCGCACGCTCGCCACTACATCCTGTCGTGCGGCGACGCCGCGGCGGTCGACACGTTGACCTCGGCCGCACCGGGCATCCGGATCGGTTACGACCCTTGCCACCACGGTGCCGCCGACGCAGCGATCCGCTCCGGGGACTTCGACGGCTTCGTCGAGCGCGCGGTGGCGGCATCGCCGGAAGCAGAGATGGTGTACCTGGAGAACCGGCTGATACTGGCGGCCGACCACCGCGGCCACGACCTGATCGGCGCGTTCCACGAGCGCGGTCGGCTCGTCGACGGGTACACGGTGACGCGGGTCGGACCGCGCGTCATCCCGGACATCAGGCGACTGCTGGAGTTACGGGTCGACCAGATCACGACCGATGATCCCGAGGCCCTGGCGACGCTCGACCTCGATGCCCCCGCACGTGATTCCGGTTCGCGGCTGGTGCGCTGGATCCGCGGCAGCAGCCGACGCTCAGACGTGCAGTGACCGGAACGGTTCGACAGGGATGTTGCGGACGACGAACCAGGCCAGCACGACCACCAACACGACGACCCCGGAGTAGCGGAGGTGCTGCCAGCTGCGAACCCGGCGGCCGGTCCACAGTCGCAGGCAGTACGCGCCGAAAGCGAAGAGCAGCAACCCCATCGCGAGCACGCCGAGGGCGTTGTAGTGCAGCGCCGCCGGGACATCGCCGTGCAGCAGCGAGTAGATCGCCCGCAACGACCCGCAGCCCGGGCACGTCACCCCGAAGATCAGCTTGGTCGGACAGACCGGCAGGGCACCGCCCGGTGTCGTCGGATCGGCGAACCACACGGCCGCGCAGACCATCCCGGTCCCGGCGACGACCGTCGCCGGACCGAGGTACCGATGCTTCGAAAGGGCCGACACCCGTCCGAGGACGGCCCTCTCGAAACGCTCAGTACGTGGACGTGGACGCGGAGGCGCCGAGGAGGATGACGAAGAGGACGACATAGACGATGATGATCAGGACCCAGATGATGACCGACGAGATCGCACTCCACATCGCCCACTTCTTCGCCTCGTCGGCCGCCTTCTGCGCACCGGCGTAGTCGCCGGCGGCCCACAGCTTGCTGACCGAGGTCGACTTCACGATCGACACGATCCCGAGCGGCAGACAGCAGAGCACCGTGGACAGGATCGCCCACACGAGGTTGTTGTCCGGTTCCGGGCCGGCCGGATTCCCGCCCGGGAACCCGCCGTACGGCTGCTGTCCGTAGCCACCCGCGCCGTAGTTCGGCGGCTGGTTCGGATCATTGGGGTAGCTCATCTGCGCCCTTTCGACTCGGTCAGAGAACTCCAGGAGCGTAACCGTTCGTCACCGGGCGCGACATGCCTGGAAACGATATTGATTCCATTGACATACAACGGAATCCTCGCAGGCCGGACCGTTGCGCGATGCAACTAGGCCGTCCTCTAGACCGTGTCGCCGAACAACCTCGGGAGGGTGCCCTCGTGCGCCTCACGGAGTTCGGCGAGGGGCACCGAGAAGTAGTCCTGGACCTCGACGGCGTCGCTGCCCTGGTCGACCACACCGATGCGTGTCCACGGCATCGAACGCGCGTCGAGCATGGCGGTGAACCGCGATTCCTCGGTGCGCGGGACCGCCACGAGCACGCGCCCGGCAGACTCGGAGAACAGCCAGACGAACGGGTTGGCGTCCTCGGGCAGCAGGACGCGGCAGCCGGTCTCGCCGGCCAGGGCCGCCTCGACGACGGTCTGGATGAGGCCGCCCTCGCTGAGATCGTGTGCCGCGGAGATCAATCCGTCGCGGGACGATGCGGACAGGATATCGGCGAGCAGACGTTCGCGTTCGAGGTCGACCTGCGGCGGGACGCCACCGAGGTGGTCGTGACTGACCTGGGCCCAGATCGAGCCGTCGAATTCGTCGCGGGTCTCACCGAGCAGGATGAGTGTCTCACCGGGTTCGGTTCCGATGCCGGTCGGGATGCGGCGGTGCACATCGTCGATGACGCCGAGGACGCCCACGACCGGGGTCGGCAGGATGGCCGTCGCGCCCGTCTGGTTGTAGAAGCTCACGTTGCCGCCGGTGACCGGGATGCCGAGCTGGGCGCAGCCGTCGGCGAGTCCCCGGACCGCCTGCTGGAACTGCCACATCACCGCCGGGTCCTCCGGGGAACCGAAGTTGAGGCAGTTGGTCACGGCCTTCGGCGTCGCCCCGGACACCGCGACGTTGCGGTAGGCCTCAGCGAGCGCGAGCTGCGCGCCGCGGTAGGGATCGAGGAAGGTGTAGCGCCCCGACGCGTCGGTCGCCAGCGCGATGCCGCGTCCGGTCTCCTCGTCGATGCGGATCATCCCCGAGTCCGCATGCTCGGCGAGGACGGTGTTGCCGCGCACGTAGCGGTCGTACTGGTCGGTGATGAACTTGCGGCTGCACAGCGCGGGCGAGGCGAGCATGGCCAGCAGCGTCTCGCGCAACTGGTCGGGTGTGCTCGGGCGCTGCAGCGGTTCGGTCGTCGACGCGATGACCGTGTCCTGCCAGTCGGGACGGGCGACCGGACGCTCGTAGACCGGACCGTCATGGGCGACGGTGCGCGGCGGCACGTCGACGACGGTCTCGCCGTGCCAGGTGATGACCAGCTGATCGCCGTCGGTGACCTCGCCGATGACGGTCGCGAGCACATCCCACTTGCGGCAGACCTCGAGGAATTTCTCGACGTTGTCCGGGGTCACGACGGCACACATGCGTTCCTGCGACTCGCTGGAGAGCACCTCCGCCGGGGTCATGCCCTCGGCGCGCATCGGCACCTTCTCCAGGTCGATGTGCATGCCGCCGTCACCGGCTGCGGCGAGTTCGCTCGTGGCACAGGACAATCCGGCACCGCCGAGATCCTGGATGCCCACGACGAGTCCGGCGTGGTAGAGCTCGAGGCAGCACTCGATGAGCACCTTCTCGGTGAACGGGTCGCCGACCTGGACGCTGGGCAGCTTCTTGCGGTTCGGACCCGAGCCCTCGGAATCGTCGAACGTCTCCGATGCCAGCACCGAGACACCACCGATGCCGTCGAGCCCGGTGCGTGCACCGAACAGGATGATCTTGTTGCCCGCGCCCGAGGCGAAGGCCAGGTGCAGGTCCTCGGTGCGCAGCACGCCCGCGCACAGCGCGTTGACGAGCGGGTTGCCCGCGTAGCTGGCGTCGAAGACGGTCTCACCGCCGACGTTCGGCAGGCCCAGGGAGTTGCCGTAGCCACCCACGCCGCGCACCACACCGTCGACGACGCGCCGGGTGTCCGGGGCGTCGGCCGGGCCGAAGCGCAGCTGATCCATGACCGCGATCGGGCGGGCGCCCATGGCCATGATGTCGCGCACGATGCCACCGACTCCGGTGGCGGCGCCCTGGTACGGCTCGACGTAGCTCGGGTGGTTGTGCGATTCGACCTTGAAGGTCACCGCCCATCCGTCGCCGATGTCGACGACGCCGGCGTTCTCGCCGATGCCGGCCAGCATGCTCGCGCGCATCTCGTCGGTGGTGGTCTCACCGAAGTAGCGCAGGTGCACCTTCGACGACTTGTAGCTGCAGTGCTCGGACCACATGACCGAGTACATGGCGAGCTCCGCGTCGGTGGGCCGGCGACCCAGGATCTCGCGGATGCGCGCGTACTCGTCGTCCTTGAGACCGAGTTCGCGGAAGGGTTGCGGATGGTCCGGGGTCTGGGCAGCGGCTGAGACGGTATCCACCTGGGCACTCACCCGGACAAGTCTAGGCGTGCGCGGGCGGTTGCGGCCGCCGGGGCGCCTCGGGTGCGCACCCTGGGAGATCTGCGACGGATGTCACGCCGGTCTAGCGATACTCTGTCTCCGGCGACCGCCCCCAGGGTGTGTCGTCGTGGTACCCGGGGAGAACGGTTCGGGGTCGGTGTGCGCCGATGGGACGACACAGGGGGAAAACGATGGCCGATGTCCGCAAGGCGAGGGCACTCTTCGAACTCGGCGTCCTGTCCCTGAACATCCCCGTCGAAGGTCAGGAACCGGTCGACAATCCCGCGCAGGCCGCCAAGGCCTTCACCCGTGCGACCGAATGGGACCCGGCCCTGGGCGACGCCTGGATCGGCCGGCTGGCCTGCGGCGACAGCAGCAACGAGGTCCTCCTGGGCCTCTATCGTGCCCGCGGGTCGATCGGCGCGGAGCAGCGCCGGCTCGGGCTCCCGCCCGGCACGATCGCGGGACGCTGGTACACCGGGATGCTGATCGACTTCCCGGCGTCGAATGCCGTCGAGGCGACCGCGGCCTACGCGGCCAGCCTGGTCCGCGGCGCTGACTTCGCCGGTGCGGAAGAGGTCCTCGACGAGGTACCCCCGGCGCACCGCGTGCCGATCGTGGATTTCGTCCGCGCGTTCCTGCACTTCGCCACCCAGCGCTGGCCCGACGTCCTGACCTCGCTGACCAGGTCCGACCGGTGGAACGACCCGTACATGCAGGCCGTCGCCGACTTCATGGCCGGGACGTCGTGCGTGCATCTCGGCATGTACGGCGAGGGCATGCGGCGCCTGCAGAACGCGGTCGACGGCCCGATCCCGTCCTGTTCGACGCAGGCGATCTTCGTCTACGGCCTCGCGCTGCGCGAGCAGGGTCACGAGGAGAAGGCGAAGTCGATGTTCGAGCAGGCCTACGCCCGTGACCCGTCGCTGACCGGCGCGGCCGACGCCATCCGGTCGCCCTCCTACCGGATGCCACCCACGACGCCCGAGCAGATCGCCGAGCGCACCGACCGGTGGGACCCGAAGTCGGTGCCCGATCGCGCCGAGACCCTGGTGTCGACCTCTGGGGACCCCGCTGAACAGAATTCGCTGGTGACCGAGGCGCAACGGGAACTGGCCGAACAGATCGGGCTCGAGTCGGTCAAGCAGCAGGTGGCCAAACTGCAGTCCACCGCGACCCTGGCGAAGGTCCGCGCCGACCGCGGGCTGTCGACGTCGGCACGCA
The DNA here is from genome assembly GCF_001456905.1 of Gordonia sp. SGD-V-85. NCBI lineage: Bacteria > Bacillati > Actinomycetota > Actinomycetes > Mycobacteriales > Gordoniaceae > Gordonia > Gordonia sp. SGD-V-85. Next base: position 7,263 of record NZ_LNQO01000014.1, on the reverse strand, counting down.
GCCTGCACCTGGCTTTCACCGGACCACCCGGCACCGGCAAGACGACCGTCGCTCGCATCGTCGCCAAGATCTACTGCGGCCTCGGCTTCATCAAGTCCGACAAGGTCGTCGAGGCCACCCGCCGCGACATGGTCGGTGAACACCTCGGCAGCACCGCCATCAAGACCGCGGCGCTCATCGACTCCGCGATGGACGGCGTCCTGTTCATCGACGAGGCGTACACGCTCATCCAGCAGGGGCTGTCCGGCGGCGACGCGTTCGGCCGCGAGGCGGTCGACACCCTGCTGGCCCGGATGGAGGACGACCGTGACCGGCTGGTCGTGATCATCGCCGGCTACGACGCCGAGATCGATCGGTTCCTCGCCTCCAACGACGGACTGGCGTCGCGCTTCGCGCGCCGGGTGCGGTTCGACTCCTACACTCCCGACGAGCTCGCCCGCATCGCCGATTTCATTGCGCGCAAACGCGATTCGTCCTTGACCCGGGAGGCGATGGTCGAGATCGAACAGGCGTGCGCTCCCCTCTACCACGACGTCCGCGAGCATCAGGGCACCGCGCGGCGCGCCACCGATCTCGCCGGCAACGGCCGCTTCATCCGCAACATCATCGAGGCGGCCGAGGAGGAGCGCGAGTTCCGGCTCAGCACCGCAGGCGACTTCGACTCACTCAGCCAGGACGACCTGATGCGCATCGAGACCACGGATGTCCGGGCCGCCATCTCGGGCGTGCTCTCCGGCCTCATGCGCTGACCGCGCCCCATCCCATCCCGCACCACCGGGTCACCACCCGGACCGCTTCCCGAGGAGTTCAGTGATGTCTGTTCCCGCCCGCCGATCCCGCCCAGCCGAGCTGGCCGCGGGCCTGTCGATGGCCGCGATGATGATGCTGGCGATCGGTGCGTGTTCGTCCGACGACGCCGCGCCCGCGCCTTCATCCGACAGCGCGGTCCCGACCACGAGCGCCACCGAGACGAGCAGCCCTGCCACATCTGCGGACAGCAGCCGGGCCAGTGCGTCACCGTCGCGCGTCTCCGAGTCCGGTTCCGACACCGGGTCCGGCTCCGCGTCGACCATGACGTGCACGGAGTTCCGCGAACTCGACGATGCCCGGCGGGCGGCGGTCCTGACCGACCTGGACGTGACCGACAATGTCCAGCACGTGGCCACCGTGGCGGCGACGGTCTGCCTGACGCGGCCCGACGACACCATCGCCGCTGTCGTCGCCGAACTCCTCCCGCGCTGATAGTTTCACCGGGTATGAGCAACAGTCCGTGGACCCTGCTGCACGGGCCGCTGTTCACTCGGGACAGCCCGCTCGAACGCAAGCACGCCGCGCCGCGCATCAGTGCCTACATCTACGGCAACATCCTGATCTTGGCCGTGCTCATCCCGTTGCACGTCGAGGACGACTTCGTCGGTATCGCGATCCTCGCGGGCACCGCCGCGTCGACCTTCATCGCGCACGTCTTCGCCGAGGGCGTCGCCCGGCGCGTGTCCGACGGCAAGGTCGAGCCGACGCGATCGGAGGTACTCGGTCATCTCCGCGACTCGGTGCCGATCCTGACCTCGGCGCTCCTACCTTGCGCGATCCTGCTGCTCGGTCTGATCGGCTGGATCGAGCCCCGCACCGCCCAGCTCGTCGCGGAGATCGTGATCCTCCTGCGCATCGGCGGCACGGTCTTCGTCATCGACCGGCTCAACAACGAACGACCGAGTCGGGCAACGCTGTTCAGCTCCGGCGCGGTCACGCTGGTGGCGACCGTGATCGTCGCGATCAAGGTCGTGGTCACGCACTGAGGCGCTCGGACGTCAGCCGCCGGCACCCTCGGTGGTGACAGTGAGGATCGCCTCGGTGAACTCCGGCCGGCAGATGACGAGGTCGGGCAGGTAGGTGTCCTCGTTGTTGTAGACGAGGGGCGAACCGTCGATCCGCCCGCACCACAGACCCTTCGCCTTCGCGACGGCGACCGGCGCGGCCGAATCCCACTCGTATTGACCGCCCGCATGGACGTAGGCGTCGGCCTCGCCGCGCACCACCGCCATCGCCTTGGCCCCGGCGGAACCCATGGGCAGCACCTCGCCGGCCATCGCCGCGGCCACCTCGTCGGCGAACGCCGGTGGGCGCGAACTGCTCACGACGACGCGCGGGACCCCGGTCCGGGGCCGGGACGCCAGGCCTTCCACGGGCTCGACGGTGGAACCGTCGTCGAGGTAGGTCACCCCGAGGGCCGGCAAGGCGACCGCACCGGCGATCAGCCCGTCGTCGGCCGACCACAGCGCGACGTGCACGGCCCAGTCGCTGCGGCCCCCGCCGGGTTCGTAGGTGCCGTACTCACGCGTGCCGTCGACCGGGTCGATGATCCACACGCGCGACGCCGACAGCCGCGACTTGTCGTCGGCCGACTCCTCGGACAGCACCGCATCGTCCGGCCGCTCCTGTGCGAGACGCCCGAGGATGAACTCGTCGGACCGGCGGTCGCCCTCCTGACCGAGCTCTTTGCCCGTCAATCCGCTGGAGCGTCGGATGTCGAGCAGGAGTTCACCTGCGGCGGTGGCCAGTTCACCGGCCAGGGCACGATCGTCGGTCACGGGGTTTCCTCTCGGTCGGGATACCGGTGGCAGGACGCGGCGCTTCGCGCCGGACGGCTATGAGGCTGCGCTCACAGACCCAGGTTACGCAGCACCAGGTCGGCGACCTCGGAAGGCGGGCCGTCGTCGGGGGTGATGTGCAGATCCGGGTCGGACGGACGCTCGTAGGGCGAGTCGATGCCGGTGAACTGACTGATCTCCCCCCGCCGCGCGCGGTCGTACAGCCCCTTCGGGTCGCGTCGTTCGCATTCGGCGAGCGGGGTGTCGACGAAGATCTCGTAGAACGGCAGCCCGCGCTCGGCGTGGATCTCCCGGGCCCGCTGCCGTTCCTCGGCGAACGGGCTGATGAGCGAGACGATCGCCACCGAACCCGAATCGGCGAACAGCGCCGCCACCTCGCTGGTCCGGCGGATGTTCTCCCGGCGGTCGTCGTCGGAGAAGCCCAGATCCGAGTTCAGGCCGTGCCGCAGGTTGTCCCCGTCCATCAGGTACGCCGGACGCCCCTCGGCGACGAAGCGCCGCTCGAGTTCGACCGCCAGCGACGACTTCCCGGAGCCGGACAGACCGGTCAGCCAGATCGTCGCGCCGCGGTGCGCACGGTGCTCACGCCCGACCTTCGTCGCCTGCCAGACGACATGACTGTCGTGACTCACCGGCGCCGTGATCATCCCCGCACCGACGGTCCGGTTGGTCGCCTCGTCGATCAGGATGAAGCTGCCCGTGTCGCGGTTGCGCCGGTACGAGTCGAAGGTCACCGGCTCCTGGGTGTGCAGGGTGACGCGCCCGATCTCGTTGAGCGACAATCCCTCCGCGTCCTCGTCGCGGTGCAGCGAGTTGACGTCGAGGCGATAGTTGAGCCCGTTGACCTGCGCGCGGGTCAACCGGGTTCCGCAGAGCAGCTGATAACGGTTGCCCGGTCGCAGTTCGGCGTCGTCGGCGAACCAGCACACCATCGCGTCCAGGTCGCGTCCCACGTACGGCCGGTTGTTGGGGCGGGCCAGCATGTCGCCGCGCACGATGTCGATCTCGTCGGCGAGTTCGACGGACACTGCCATCGACGCGAAGGCCTCGTCGACCGGCTGGCCGCCGGGCGCCCAGATCTCGGTGATGGTCGTGCTGAAACCGCTGGGCAGGACGACGATCTCGTCGCCCTTGGCGAGTACACCGCCGGCAACGGTGCCCGCGTAGGCGCGGTGGTCGGCGCCGTCGCTGCGCTGCGGCCGGATCACGTACTGGACGGGCAGACGGGTGTCGATCAGGTTGCGGTCGGAGGCGATGTAGACGTGCTCGAGGTGATTCAGCAGCGGACGCCCCTCGTACCACGGCATGGCCACGGACTGCTCGACGACGTTGTCGCCCCGCAGCGCCGACACCGGGATGAAGGTCAGGTCGACGACGTTGAGCTTGGTCGCGAAATCGACGAAGTCCGCGCAGATCTCGTCGAATCGCTCCTGCGACCAGTCGACGAGGTCCATCTTGTTCACGCAGACCGTCAGATGCGGGATGCCGAGCAACGACGACAGGAAGGCGTGCCGCCGCGTCTGCTCCAGCACGCCCTTGCGGGCGTCGACGAGGATCATCGCGAGATCGGCGGTGGAGGCGCCGGTCACCATGTTGCGCGTGTACTGCACGTGCCCCGGGGTGTCGGCGATGATGAATTTCCTTCTGGGCGTGGCGAAGTACCGGTAGGCGACGTCGATCGTGATGCCCTGCTCGCGTTCGGCGCGCAAGCCGTCCGTGAGCAACGCGAGGTTCGCGTACTCGTCCCCGCGCTCGGCGCTGGTGCGCTCGATCGACTCGAGCTGATCGGTGAAGATCGCCTTCGAGTCGTAGAGGAGCCGACCGATGAGTGTCGACTTGCCGTCGTCCACCGAGCCCGCGGTCGCCAGACGCAGCAACTCGGTCGCGCCGCCGGCTGCGATGAGGTCGCCCATCAGAAGTAGCCTTCCTTCTTGCGGTCTTCCATCCCCGACTCGGAGATCCGGTCGTCGGCGCGCGTGGCGCCCCGCTCGGTCAGCCTCGTCACCTCGATCTCTTCGATCACCTTCATCACGTCGTCGGCGCCCGACAGCACGCAACCGGTGCACGTGGCGTCACCGACGGTGCGGAACCGGACCGTCTCGGTCCGCACCTCCTCACCCGGGAGCTCCTGCAGGAAGCGGGTTTTCGCGAGCAGCATGCCGTCGCGCGGGATGACCTCGCGCTGGTGCGCGTAGTAGATCTCGGGTAGATCGATGTCCTCCGCCGCGATGTACTGCCAGATGTCGAGTTCGGTCCAGTTCGACAACGGGAAGACCCGGATGTGCTCGCCCTTGGCGTGCCGTCCGTTGTACAGCCGCCACAGTTCGGGCCGCTGCTCGCGGGGGTTCCATGCGCCGAACTCGTCTCGGAAGCTGAACACGCGCTCCTTCGCGCGCGCCTTCTCCTCGTCGCGCCGGGCGCCGCCGAAGACCGCGTCGAATCGGTTCTCGGTGATGCCGCGCAACAGCGCGGCTGTCTGCAGCCGGTTGCGGCTGGCCCCCGGCCCGGTCTGTTCGACGACCCGTCCCGCATCGATGTCGTCCTGCACGGAACTGACGAGCAGGCGAACCCCGGTCTCGGCGACCACGCGATCGCGGTACTCGATCACTTCGTCGAAGTTGTGCCCGGTGTCGACGTGCATGAGCGGGAACGGGATCGGCGCCGGCCAGAAGGCCTTGCGGGCCAGATGGAACATCACCACCGAGTCCTTACCGCCGGAGAACAGCAGCACCGGACGCTCGAAGGTCGCGGCGACCTCGCGGAAGATGTGCACCGATTCGGCCTCGAGCGCCGCGAGATGCGAGAGCTCATAACCGTGATGACGACGACGCCGGTCCTCGGTGTCGTCGGGACGACGTCCGTCGTCGGCGTCGATGGTGATGGCCACCGGAGCAACCCCCTTGACATGTCGAATATTCGACACTATGTGTTGACAATGTGACACAAACCGTAGGTGACTTCTCCGACGCACGTCAACCGGCACGTGCGGCGTCGCCACCGACCGCCCGGGTCGTCCGCATCGTCGAACTCCTCGCCGACGCCGAACAACCGGCGCTGACGCTGGCCGAGATCGTGCGTCAGACCTCGATGTCGCGCGCCACCGCGCACGCCGTAGTCTCCGAACTCGTCGACTGCGGATGGCTGATCCGGGACCCGTCGGCCGGCACCTTCGGCGTCGGACCGGCCTTCGTCGGCCTCGTCCGGAACGCCGACGGCGCGGACCACCTCGTACGGTGGGCGGCGTCGGCGGCGCGCGACCTGTGCGAACGGTTCGACGTCCCCTGTTTCGTCGCCCGACGGACCTCGGCCGACGCGGTGACCCTGGCGTCGCACGCCTTTCCGCCCCACCTGGCACCGGAAACCGCGCAGCATCCCTGGTTGCGCAACGGCAGCCGCATCCGGCTCCGCCCGCCGATCTGTCGGGAGTTCATCGCCTTCGACCCGGACGACGCCCGGTCGAACTGGATCGGCCAGGCCGCCGAGTCCACCCGCACCCGGCTGGGCATGGTGCTCGACGTCGTCGCCGAACGCGGCTACTCGATCGAGCGCATGACCGACGACCACGTGGCGATGATCGAGGCCCTGAGCTCCCTCGACACCATGTCGGACACCCTGCGCGCGCGGGTCGGCGACCTGCTCACCGAGCTGTCGGTCATCGATTACCTGCCCGAGGAGATCGACGCCTGCGCGGCCGACGGCACGGGGGTACCCGTGGTCACCATCGGCGCCCCCGTCTTCGACTCCGCCCGTCGGGTGGTCGCGGCGATCGTCGCCTGCCCGAACACCACCCTCGACGTCGACGAAGTGCGCCGACTCGGCGAGGCCACGCGTGCTGCCGCCGACGGCATCTCGAGTCATCTCAGCTGAGGGGCGGGTCGACCGAACGAATGAACACTGCGCCCGGAAATACCCACGAAACGGACTTCCTGCGGAAAACTGACCGGTGATCACGACACGTCACCGTCGCCACCAGCAAGGGAGTCGAGATATGCCCAGCACCAAGACGATCACCCGGTTGGCCGCCGCCGCCATCGCTCTGACCTCGGCTGCCGGACTCGGCGTCGCGGCCACCGGCGACGCGAACGCGGTGTCCCGCGAGTATCCGCTGTCGACCTGCGTGGGCCTGAGCCCGAACGTCGTCGACGTCCCGTTCCTGGCTCGACGCACGATCGTGAGCACGTATGCCGGCAACGCCTACATCGCTGCCGACTTCACCAGCTACTTTCCCGGCGGCTACCAGTCCTCGGCCCGCCTGGACTGGCACAACCTGGCCACCGGCAAGCGCGGCTCGAAGGTCAGCAACGTCCGCGTGAACCCGCCGTACCAGGGCGTCCACTACTTCGTGATCCCCGTCAACCAGATCGGCAAGGGCCGGGTGAACGTGACCTTCAGCGCGGTCAACCGGAACGCGCTCTGGAGCGTGCCGTCCACGAGCTGCAGCGGGAGCATCGTCATCCCCTGAGCCGGACCGCCACCGATGACTTCCGGCGGCACCCTGCTCAATCCGGATCCACACCCACTGGTCCCTGATCCGAAAGAAGCGACCCCATTGCTCCCTGAGGTGTGAGGAGCGATAGCGACGAGCCACGAAGGGCCTGGTGAGACAGGTTGCGGAGCCCTTCGTGGCTCGCTTCGCTCGCACCTCAGGGAGCAG